>NZ_JANJFE010000021.1:0-52539 GCF_024623505.1 Microbacterium sp. zg.B48 | reverse complement strand
CGGATGCTCCCGCAGGTCAGCCTCTCGGCATCCCCATCAGGGCAACTTCTCTATCTTATTCCCCGCGACCCGCCTGTCAAATCCGCACAATCCAACGTTTCCGCCGGAAGCACGATCATCGACCGCGACTCACGAGAAGTCAGGTCCGCCCTGCGTTTAGGCCTTTCAGCCGGTCTCGCGGGGCAACTTGTCTAGCTTACCCCACGAAATCCCGAACCTGCACCACGGCCACCAGACTCACATCCGGGGTCTGATTCTCACTCGCAGCCGATGCCGTCGCCGTCTCGGTCGAGCTTGCTCGAGTAGCCCGGTTCGCCGGCTCGGATGGGTGCGGCACCGGCGGCGCGCACCGCGGTGCAGTTCTCGTAGTACACGCTCACCGGTGGGGCGGGGGCCGGCGCCACGGGCGCTGGCTGCACGGGCGCCGGTGCGGGCTCCACGGGCGCCGGTGCGGGCTCGGCGGGCGCGGGTGCAGGCGCGGGAGCGGGAGCGGCATACGCCGAGGTCGCTGCGGGTTCCTCTGGGCACCCCGCGAGGACGCGGGCGATGGCATCGTGTTCGGCCTGGGTCACCCACAGCCTGTACGTCGCCTTCACGGATACCTGCCGGGCGACGTATGCGCAGCGGAACGCCTTGTTCTTCGGCAACCAGGTCGCCGCGTCCCCGTCGGCCTTCTGCGCGTTGGACTTGCCGTCCACGGCAAGCAGATTCAGCGGATCGTTCGCGAACGTTGCGCGCTGGTCGGCAGTCAGCTGCTGGGCTCCCTTCTGCCATGCGTCCGAGAGCGCCACGACATGGTCGATCTGCACCAGTTCGGAGGTCCCTTGGCCGCGGACGAAGCTGATGCTGGTCCCGGTGAGCGGGTCCGCGAGGACACCGCTCATGACCTTGCAGACTCCGGACTTCACCACGGCGGTCAGGTCCCGAGCAAGGGTGTCGTTGCGGGTGTCGCAGCCGTTTCGGTCGACATCCAGCCAGCGCTGTCCGAACTGATCCCGGTCATATCCGGTCCGCGCCGCGCGTCCCTTCACCTCGAGCGTTGCCAGGACGGCCAGCGCGGTCCTGTCCGCCGTCGCAGACCTGTCCGAGACCGTGGCGGCATCGCCCGCGAATGCGACCAGCGTCTCATCCGGCTCCGGCGCGGCAACCGACGTGGGGGTCGGGGTCGGCGTCGCGGCCGGGATGGCCCTCGCTGCGGCGGCGGGCTCCTTGTTCTGGGTGCTGAGCACAACTGCACTGAGGCTCCCCGTGATCAGGAACCCGATCAGCACCCAGGCCCACATCGGCAGGCGTCTGTGCACCTTTTCCGGAGCAGACGCGCGCGGCGGCACCGTCACACGACCACCTCAGCCCACGCCGACACGGCGCGTCTCTTCGAGGCGAACTTTTGGCAACGGGTCCCCATGATTTTCCCCTGTGAAACTCAACGAGGTGAATGCTATATGCACGGCGTCGATATTGTGGCAGCGGCCACGCGCTGCGGGTTATGCAGGCGGCCGTTATACAAAGTCCGGCGACCGGGCAGAATGCGCACTTCGCCGCACCGAATGGCAAGAATGGCCGGAAACGGCTGCATTCCCGACAGTGAGCCGCATTCCACAACTGTGAACGCTCATGCCGCGGATTTCCGCGGCTCGTGGTGGGGCGGGTGGGACTTGAACCCACGATCGTCGGGTTATGAGCCCGCTGCCTTGACCAGCTTGGCCACCGCCCCTCGAGCACCGAGCCTAGCGAACCTCGGTCGCACGGACACGCGTCACACGTTCGCGGCCTCAGCGCGCCGGGCGGTGATCGTCGTCGTCGTCGTGCACCGGCGGCTCCGGCCACACCTTGGAGACCGCCTCCGTCAACCGGACGGATCCGGTGCTCGGGTGCGCGTCGCGTCCGCCGGTCGCGCTGCCGCGTTCGATCGGCAGCTCCTGGCTGTCGCTGAGCACCTGCGGATGATTGCGCGCGAGCGAGATCACCCCGTACACGGCGACCGCTCCGGCCAGCCCGAAGCCGACCAAGGCGGGCCAGGGTGCGGTGGCCGCCTCCTGCAGGATGATCAGCCCGATCAGAACGGCGACCATCGGGTCGATCACGGTGAGCCCGGCGATGACCAGGTCGGGCGGACCGGCCGAATACGCGGTCTGCACGAAGTACGCGCCGACAGCGACCGCCGCCAGCAGTGAGATCAGACACAGCAGCGTGAGCCACTCGAAATTGCCCGCCTGCACCCGCTTGATCACGACCTTGGCCAGCGTCGCGACGAACCCGTAGATCACGCCGGACGCGACGATGTAGAACAGCGCCTGCGCGCGCTTGCGCAACCAGATCCACAGGATGCTGAACGCGACGATGACCACCAGCAGCAGCAGCAGGATCGTGACCAGCTGCTGATCAGTCACCTTCTGCTCGGTGGCCACGAACGCGGCGATCGTGACGAAGATGAGGATGCCGCCGACGCAGGCGACGATGGCACGGATCGACTTCTTCGTCGGCTTGTGCCCGCTCACGCGCGAGTTCAGCAGCGTGGTGATCACCAGCGCAAGAGCGCCGAGAGGCTGTACGACGATCAAGGGCGCCAGTGCCAGCGCGCCCAGCTGACACAGGATGGCAAGAGCCAGCATCACGGTGCCGGCCACCCACGAGGGCCGTTTCAGCAGGCTCAGCAGCTGCCGTCCGGTCAAGCCCCGGCTGCCGGAAGAACCGGTCAGGCGCTCCACCTTCGCCACACCGCGGTGCTGATACTGCGCGCCGAAGGACATGAAGACCGCGCCCAGCAGCGCAAGGGGAATGCCGAAGAGGATGGCAGGATCGCGGAAGACGCCGACCACGTTCTGGGTCACGTCTTCGAGCGACAGGGGCAGCCACAGCACCCCTCGACACTAACCGCCAAGGCCGCTCGATAGGCTTAAGGCGTGGCCGTTCTGCCGATTCGCATCATGGGTGACCCCGTACTCCATGCCCCCGCTGACGCGGTGGGCGAGATCACCGACGAGGTGAAGCAGCTCGTCGCCGACATGTTCGAGACGATGGATGCCGCCCCCGGGGTTGGGCTTGCCGCCCCGCAGGTGGGCGTGCCGTTGCGGATCTACACCTACAGCTACCAGGACGACACCGGCGCACCCTGGCGGGGCGTGCTCATCAATCCCGAACTGTGGATGACTCCGCCCGAGCCGGGGCAACCGGACCCCGAGGAGGAGTCCGAAGGCTGCCTCTCGTTCCCGGGCGAGCGGTTCCCGCTCCGTCGCTCCGAGCGGGTTCTGGTCACCGGCCTGGACCTGGACGGGGCTCCGGTCGAGATCCGCGTGGACGGGTGGCGGGCCCGCATCATGCAGCACGAGTTCGACCACCTCGACGGCATCCTGTACGTCGACCGGCTGGACGACAGCGATTGGAAGACCGTGCAGAAGATCGCCCGCAAGCGGGGCTGGGGCCGTCCGGGCGCGTCCTGGACGCCGGGCGTCGATGACATCGACGCCTGAGGGAGCGCCTCGGGAAAAAGAAGCGACCCGGGGTGGAAGCCCGGGTCGCAGGTGAGGTCCGCGTTAGATGACGCGGGATCCTCGCTCCCCGGCTTGGACTCGAACCAAGAACCTATCGGTTAACAGCCGATTGCTCTGCCAATTGAGCTACCGAGGAAGACGCCCACCGGAGCGGGCAACTCGATCAGCTTAGCAAAAGGTTGAGCATCCTCTGAACGTCATGACACGACGAGTCGGCGGTCGGCGCCGCCGCTCGGAGTCCAGAGCAGATCATCCGCGCCGCGCCCGTACGCGATCGCATGACCGCCGCGCAGAACGAGCACCTCGGCGGCGAGCTCGCGGGCCACGTCGGCTTCGTTGGTGACGATGATCGCGGACATGCCGTAGGCCTGCCGACGCCGCAGAATCGCGTCCCTGGCCGCGCGGCGAACTTCCACATCCATGTTGGAGAACGGCTCGTCCGCGATCAGGGTGCGAGGCTGCAGTACCAGCGCGCGGGCGAAGACGACCCGCTGGCGCATCCCTGCGCTCAGCTCGTACGGGTATTTCGCCGCCGCGCCGAGCGGGAGCATCAGCTCGTCCAGAAGGGTCGCCACCCGCACAGCCAGCGCCCGCTGATTCACGCGACGGTCCCGGCTGGTGATCGGCTCGCCGATCACTTCGGCGACCGTCATGCGGGCAGGCAGCCGCGCTCCCGCCGTCTGCGGCAGGTAGCCGGTCAGGTAGGTCAGCGTCCGGTGTGCTCGTCCCGGTCGCCGCACGGCGATCCCCTCGACATGCGCACTTCCTCCGACCACCCCCAGTCCCGGCTCGTCGGCACCCGCGAGCACGGCGAGCAGACTCGACTTCCCGGATCCGGTCGGGCCCATCACCGCCAGCGTCGCACCGTGGGCGACCTCGAACGAGACACCGTCGATGACGCGCAGATCGGGCCCCCCGCGCGCCGCCCGTGCGATCGAGAGGTCATTGGTGCGGATCGCGACGTCGGCGTCTCGAGGGCGTGGCATGTGTTCATCCTGCCGTGCGGCCCGGCTCCGCGCCAGCGACGCCGTCCGCGCTGTCTGCACGGTGCTACTGGTCGGACGCGTACAACTGGCGCTCGGCATCCAGTTCGCGCAGCCGCATCCGGATCACGCGACCCTCCTGCGAGTCTGGAGCGACGCGCTGGATGGCACCCAGCAGCTCCGTCTTCTGCCGATCCACGGCTCGGCCCACCAGCCTTCGTGCCAGCGACCCGGCCGATACGGTCGCGGCCTCATCCGAGAGCGCGGGGAAGTCCGCGGTCAGCAGCTCCGCCGCGAGCGAGCGATAGGGCTCGCGCACGGCGGACACGGCATCCGCAGCCCATCCGGGCCGGCTCATGTCCGGCGCGGCGGCGACGGCCTGGCGGACCGCTTCCAGAGCAGGATGCCGGAAGGGCAGTGAGAGGGAGCGCTCGAGCAGGCTCGCATCCAGGCGGTGTCCGAACTGGAGGATGCCCATGAGGGCGTCCCGTTCGAGCGCGACCTCCGCGCTGCGCGGAAGCGAGGCGATCGTGACGCGAACCGCAGGCTCCGGCTCCCCCGGCTCCTGCCGCGCGGGCGCAGCCGGGGCGCCCTCCCCCGGTCGCTGGGACGCGCCGCGTGCGGCCCGCTCCACCGCGGCGCGCACCTCAGCCAGCTCCAGTCCCAGGCGTCGGGCCAGGACGCGCACATAGCCGGGACGAAGGGACGGGTCCCGGATCTCGGCGACGATCGGAGCCGCGGCGCGCAGGCCGCCGGCACGCCCTTCCACGGTGGACAGGTCGAAGCCGGCCAGTCGTTGGTCGATGACGAATTCGAACATCGGGACCTTGTTGTCCATCAGTGCCCGCACCGCTCCGTCGCCGCGCTGCAGCCGCAGATCGCACGGATCCAGGCCACCGGGCGCGACTGCGACGTAGGTCTGCGCGGCGAAGCGCTTCTCCTCGCCGAACGCGCGCATCGCGGCCTTCTGCCCTGCGGCGTCCGGATCGAATGTGAAGACCACCTCGCCGGAGGCGGAGTCATCCCCCATCACCCGGCGCAGGACCGTGATGTGGTCGGTGCCGAAGGAGGTGCCGCAGCTGGCGATGGCCGTGGTGACGCCGGCCAGGTGGCAGGCCATCACGTCGGTGTAACCCTCCACGACGACGACGCGGTGGTCGCGGGAGATGTCCCGTTTGGCCAGATCCAGACCGTAGAGCACGTGCGATTTGCGGTAGATCGGCGACTCCGGGGTGTTCAGGTACTTCGGTCCCTGGTCGTCGTCGTAGAGCTTGCGCGCTCCGAACCCGATCACCTGACTGGTCACGTCGCGGATCGGCCAGACCGCGCGGCCGCGGAAGCGGTCGTACACGCCGCGCTGGCCCTGGGAGACCAGGCCGGCCGCGCTGAGCTCGTCGTCGCTGAACCCGAGCTTGTGCAGGGCGTCCCGCAGGTTGGACCACCCCTTCGGGGCGTAACCCACGCCGAAGTGGGCCGCTGCTCCCGCGTCGAAGCCGCGTTCCCCGAGGAACCGCCGCGCAGTGTCGGCCTCGGCCGTGGACAACTGGGTTCGGAAGTACTCCGCGGCTGCTGCGTTCGCCGCGTACAGCCGCGCGCGACCGGTGGTCTCCGGCACCGCTCCGCCGTCCTCGTAGCGCAGCGTGTAGCCGATGCGACCGGCCAGTCGTTCCACCGCTTCGGTGAACGAGACATGATCCATCGCCCGCAGGAACGAGTACACGTCACCGGACTCGTTGCAGCCGAAGCAATGGTAGAAGCCCGCCTGGGCGCGCACGTTGAAGCTGGGGCTGCGTTCGTCGTGGAAGGGGCACAGACCTTTCAGCGAGCCGATCCCGGCCGGCTTGAGCGCGACCCGTTCGCCGATGATGTCCGCGATGTTGGTCCGCGCCTTGACCTCGTCGACGTCCGCCTGCAGGATCCGCCCGGCCATCAGCTCTCGACCCCGCGACCGGGGCGCGACGCCCGGGGGGCCCACACCCCCAGCGATGCGGCGTCCACCTCGCCGACGAGGCGACCGTGCCATGCGATCGCATGCTGGTCGGTCAGGCTGGCGACCTGGTCGACGACCACGCGGCGGCGCGCGGCATCGGTCTGCGCATCACGGAAGTCCTCGGCGTACACGGCGTCCAGCTCCTCCGGTCGCTCCCAGAGCGCCGTCGCCAGCCGTTTGAGCACCCGGCGCTGCTCCTTGTACACGCTCTTGCGTCCTTCGATCGATACGACCACCGCCCCGATGATGCCCTTGAGGACGGCCATCTCGGCCTCCACCACCCGCGGCACGACGACGTGAGCACGATAGCGCGTCAGCACAGAGGTGGCGTAGGCCTCGCGGGTCGCCGTCGTCGCGGCCCGCGCGAATCGGCCGATCAGATCGGACGTGAGGTTCTTCAGTCGCGCGTGGGACGCCCGCGTCCCGTCGAAGGAGGCGATCCACTCGGGCAGGCGCATCAGCCGGTACAGGGCGTCTTCGAGCTCGTCGCGCGCGAAGTCGAAGCCGACCCAGGACTGGATCGCAGACAGCAACGCGGCGTGCTCGGAACCGGCGGACAGGAAGGCCGGGTCCAGATAGCCGTTGACGATCGCGTCCTCGAAGTCGTGCACCGAATAGGCGATGTCATCGGAGAGGTCCATGACCTCAGCCTCGATGCAGCGCACACGCCCGGGGGCGTCGGCGCGGAGCCAGCGGAAGACGTCCTCGTCGTCCGGATACACCCCGAACTTCAGTCTGCCGCCGGGATCGGGCAGCGGGTGCTCGGACGTCCAGGGATACTTGCAGGTGGCGTCCAGGCTCGCCCGGGTCAGGTTCAGACCGTGGCTGCGCCCCGCCTGGTCGATCACCTTCGGCTCCAGCCGGGTCAGGATGCGCAGCGTCTGCGCGTTGCCCTCGAACCCGCCGCAGTCTGCAGCCCAGTCGTTGAGGGCGCGTTCGCCGTTGTGGCCGAACGGCGGATGGCCGAGGTCGTGACTGAGGCAGGCGGTGTCGACGACATCGGGCGAGAGCTGCAGCGCGGTGGCCAGCTCCCGGCCCACCTGGGCGACCTCGAGCGAGTGGGTGAGCCGGTTGCGGGCGAAATCCGCGGGGCTGGCCGGGCTGAGCACCTGGGTCTTGGCCGCCAGCCGGCGAAGTGCGGCCGAATGCAGCACGCGCGCCCGGTCACGCGCGAAGTCGTCGCGGCGAGAGCGGTGGTGCTCGGTGTAGAAGCGCGCGGCGTCCGCGTCGTCATAGCCTGAGGGGCGCTCGGTGGACAGCCGCAGCGCACCATCAGCCGCCACTGGTGTCCAGTTCCGCTTCGGCCAGGGTGCAGGATGCCTCGACCCCGAGGTCTCGCGAATCCAGCCAGCCGTCCGGGAGCGCCGGCCGTTTCGGGGTGCCGGAGCGACCGCGCTGGCCTTCTGCCGGAGCGCCCGGGTAGGGCGCTTCCAGATCGAGCGTCGCGAGGAGAGCGTCGATCTCCTCCAGCGTGGACGCCGTCGCCAGTGCCGCACGGGTGTCGCCCCCGACCGGGTAGCCCTTGAAATACCAGGCGACATGCTTGCGGATGTCGCGGCATCCGCGTCCCTCGTCCTCGAAGAACTCCACCAGCAGTTCCGCGTGCCGGCGGAAGGCGCGCGCGACGAACCCGAGTGTCGCATCCACCGGATCGCCGGCGGCGATCCCCGGAGCGCCGAGCGCACGGGCCAGGTCGCCGAACAGCCACGGGCGACCCAGGCATCCGCGCCCGACGACCACGCCGTCGCAGCCGGTCTCGGCCATCATGCGGACCGCGTCCTCCGCCGCCCAGATATCGCCGTTGCCCAGAACCGGCACGCTGGTCACCGCCTGCTTGAGCGCGGCGATGGCACTCCAGTCCGCCTCTCCGGAGTAGAACTCCGAGGCGGTGCGGGCGTGCAGCGCGATGGCCGCCACCCCCGCGTCCTCGGCGATCCGGCCGGCATCCAAGAAGGTGAGGTGGTCGGAGTCGATGCCCTTGCGCATCTTGATCGTCAGTGGGATCTCACCCGCTGCGCGCGCCGCACGCGAGACGATCTCTGTGAAGAGCTCGAGTTTCCACGGCAGTGCCGCACCGCCGCCCTTGCGAGTGACTTTCGGGACGGGACACCCGAAGTTCAGGTCGATGTGGTCGGCCCGGTCTTCTGAGACGAGCACGCGCACGGCCGCTTCGACGGTGGCGGGGTCCACGCCGTACAGCTGGATGGACCGCGGCGTCTCGGATTCGTGGTGCGTGATCAGGCGCATGGTCGTGGCGTTCCGCTCGACCAGTGCACGGGAGGTGATCATCTCGGAGACGTACAGGCCGGCGCCGTACTCACGACAGAGGCGACGGAAAGCGGTGTTCGTGATGCCGGCCATCGGCGCCAGTACGACCGGCGCGTCCAGCGCGATGGGCCCGATGCGCAGGGCGGATGCGGGAGCGATGGCAGTGGTCACAGCGTCCATTCTCCCAGAACGAGGCTGGGTACCGGCCTGCGCGCTAGCCTGTGGATATGACAGAGGCGACCAAGACCGATCTGCGCAGCATCCCGTTCGACACCGCCGATGGCGGTACGGCCACTCTTGCTGACTACGGCGATCAGGTGGTGCTCATCGTGAACGTGGCATCCAAGTGCGGATTGGCCCCGCAGTACGAGCAGCTCGAGGAGCTGCAACGGACGTACGGGGACCGCGGGTTCACCGTACTCGGCTTCCCCTGCAACCAGTTCATGGGACAGGAGCCGGGCTCGATGGAGGAGATCCTCGAGTACTGTGCGACCACCTGGGGCGTCTCCTTCCCTATCCTGGACAAGGTGAAGGTCAACGGCGGCAAGGCAGCCCCGCTCTACAAGGCGCTGAAGAAGGCGGACGACGCCGAGGGCGCCAAAGGCCCGATCCTGTGGAACTTCGAGAAGTTCCTGGTCACCCCCGGCGGCGACATCCACCGGTTCCGGCCGAAGGTCAAGCCCGACGACCCGGCGATCGTCGAGCTGATCGAGTCCAACCTTCCCCGCTGAGCCCGCTGAGCCGGCTCAGGCCTGGACGGGTTCCCGGCGTTCGTCCCAGACCTGACGGACGATCTGCGCGAATGCCTCTGCGGGCTGAGCTCCGGAGACGCCGTACTTTCCGTCGATGACGAAGAATGGCACGCCGTTGATGCCGTACGCGCTCGCCTGCGCCTGGTCGGCCCGCACGGCGGGCAGATAGCGTCCGCTCTGCAGCGCCTCACGCGCTGCGTCCGCGTCCAGTCCGACGTCGGTGGCCAGCGAGACCAGCTCGTCGTCGCGACCGAGGTGGCGTCCCTCGGTGAAGTAGGCGGACATCAGCCGCTCGGCCACCTCGTGCTGCCGTCCCTGCTCCTTGGCGAAATGCAGCAGCTCGTGGGCTTTGACGGTGTTGGTGTGCTTGAGCAGATCGAAGCGGTATGCCAGTCCGGCGCCTTCTGCGACACCGGTGACCCGCGCGAGCATCTCGCGAGCCTGCTCCGGCGAGATCCCCTTGTGGCGGGAGAGATACTCCTCTTCGCCGCCCTCGAAATCGACCGAGGTGTCCGGCGAGAGCTCGAACGAGTGGAACTCGACCTGCACGTCGGGAGCATCCGCATCCCCGGATGCCTGCTCCAGCCCTTTCTCCAGATTTCGCTTCCCGATGTAGCACCAGGGGCAGGCGATGTCACTCCACACGTCGATCTTTATGGCATCCGTCATTTTGCCTGCAACCACGCCGGTGGAACGGGAATTCCCGACATCGTGCACCACGGAACGGGAGTTGTGTGACTTTGTGCAATGATGACCCCGGCGCACGTGTCCACCCGGGAAGTGCGCGGAGAACTCGGTGAGGCATCGTGCGGGTCAGGGGAACCCGTCGCGCTGATAGTGCAGCGCGACGATCACGTCGCTTGGGGGCGACGTTAGGATGGTCGATCGGCATACTCGCCGTCGGCCTGTTCGGTCTTGCCGGCGCGGCCGTGGCCAGCGGTCAGGTGGGACAGCTGCTCGGCGGCGCATCGCCGACCCCATCGCTCACGCCCAGCCCATCCGCGACGCCGACTCCGTCGGTGACGCCCACCCCGACTCCCCCTCCGGCGCCGCCCGCCCCACCTGCCCCGGCCGTGCCGGTCTCGCCCGCGGACACCGCGTGCGCCACTGCCGTCACGATGTCCATCTGGGCGCACTATGACGACGACCTCATCTTCGGCAATCCCACCCTCCAGGATGCGATCACCGGCGGAGACTGCATCCGCTCCGTCTTCCTCACCGCATCCGACGCGGGCCGAGGCACGGACTACTCGAAGGGGCGCGAGCTGGGCATCCTGCGCGCGTACAACACGATGCGCGGACAGCAGGGGTTCTGGGCGGAGCGCCCCGTCACCCTCCTGTCCGGCGCGGTGCTGAGCCAGTGGTCGCCGGAGGATGACCCCGACATCACGGTGGCCTTCCTTCGCCTGCCGGACGGCAACGTCAGCGGCGACGGGTTCGCCTCCACCGGCTACGCCAGCCTGCCGAAGCTGCTCAGCGGCGTGCTGCCGGTGCTCGCCCCGATCTACGGCGCTCCGCCGCTGTCCTCCGAGACGCTCGTCGCCTCGCTCGCAGAGCTGGTCCTGGCCTATCACCCGGCGCACCTCCTCACGCATGTGCCTGCGGATGCGGCCATGCACGCCGCGGGAGACCACCCCGATCACGGCGCGACCGGGATATACGCCCGCGCGGCATGGCAGCGCGCGGGGTTTCCCGCCGGCGAGGTCCGTTACGCCGTGGGCTACCCCTCCGAGTCGTTCACGATCAACGTCACCGGCGACACGCTGATCCGCAAGATCGACGCGTTCCGGGTCTACGCCGCGCAGGACTCCGTCGTGACGTGCGCGACGGATGCCGCGTGCCTGGCCATGCCCCGTTTCGGCGCGTGGCTGCAGCGCAGCTACCTGGCGACGGATGCTGAGCTGTTCCCCGCCGGATGAGCTGCACCCCCGGTGCGCCGCACACACCGGGCCCGACGAACCGTGTGGGATGATCGAAGACGTCCCCGAGGGGATGCGCACACACAGCAGCTTCGGGAACGGTGGCCATGGCCCGGTTCACACGCACGGTCGCCCTGCGGGTGCGGTCCATCCGCACGTTCGCGGTCGCAGCTGCCGTCATCGGCGTCCTCGCACTCGGCGGCTGCACCACCGGCGCGGTCCCGGGGTTCGACGGAATCGAACCCGAGCAGACCGCCGCCGCGGCGCCCCCGCCTCCTCCCTCTTCCCCTTCCCCCGACCCTTCCCCCGACGAGACCGCGCCGCCCACCGCGGTGCCGACGCCACCACCCTGCACCGCGACGACGATGTCGGTGTGGGCTCACCCCGATGACGACCTGCTCTTCCTCCAGACCGTGATCGGCGCCGACATCGCGGCAGGAAACTGCGTGCGGACGGTGTTCCTGACCTCGGGTGATGCCGGCCGCGGAGCCGACTACTCGAACGGCAGGGAAGCCGGCCTCATGCGCGCCTACGACGTCATGCGCGGCGCGAGCACCCCGTGGGCTGCTCAGTCGGTGACGCTGTCCACCGGTGCGCAGACGACCGTGTGGCAGCCCGCGGACGACCCGCGCCTGTCCATCGTCTTCTTCCACCTGCCGGACGGAAACCTCTACGGACAGGGCTACCCGGCCACCGGCGAGCTCAGCCTCGCCAAACTCGCCGCCGACAAGATCCTGACGATCCCCAGCGTCGGCGGCGCGTACCAGCTCAGCTGGGGTCAGATCGTCGACTCGCTGCGCGAACTGGTCGGACAGTTCGCGCCGACCACGCTCCACACGCATGTTCCCGGAAGTGCGCAACGATGGGCCAAGGGCGATCACGCCGACCATGCCATCACCGGCATCCTGGGTCGGGCGGCGTGGCAGGCGGCCGGCCTGCCGGAGAGCCTGGTCAGGTACGCGGTGGGGTACCAGACGGTGGAGTACCCGCCGAACCTGGCCGGTCCGCTTCTGGAGAGCAAGATCGCCGCGTTCCGCGCCTACGCGGCCGGGGACTCGGTGGTGATCGGGTGTCATGACGACGCGAGCTGCCTCGCGCTTCCCCGGTTCGGCGACTGGCTCCAGCGCGAGTACACGCGGACCGAAGCCGAACTGTGGCAGTGACCACTGCTCAGAGCGCGGGGATCTCCGGGGTGTCCACGGCTCCGCCGAAACGGCGATCACGATTCACGTACAGACCGATCGCGTTCCACAGCTCCGTGCGGGTGAAATCCGGCCACAGTGTGTCCAGGAAGACGAACTCGGCGTAGGCGGACTCCCAGAGCAGGAAGTTCGAGGTCCGCTGCTCGCCGCTGGAGCGCACGAACAGGTCCACGTCGGGCATGTCGGGCTGGTAGAGCCGCTTCTGGACGAGCTTCTCGGTGACCGCCGAGGGACGCAGGCGCCCCGCGGCGATATCCTCCCCGATCGAACGCATCGCGTCGACGATCTCCACCCGGCCGCCGTAGTTGACGCACATCGTGAGGGTCAGCACGTCGTTGCCCGCGGTGAGCCGCTCGGCGTACTGCAGCTCCTTGATGACCGACCCCCACAGCCGGGGTTTGCGCCCCGACCAGCGCACCCGCACGCCCCATTCGTTCAGCTGATCCCTCCGCCGGTGCAGGACATCGCGGTTGAATCCCATCAGGAACCGGACCTCCTCCGGCGAGCGGCTCCAGTTCTCGGTCGAGAAGGCGTACACGCTGAGGTGTCGCACCCCGGCCTGAATGGCTCCGGCGACGACATCCAGCAGCGCCGCCTCGCCCGCGCGGTGCCCTTCGATGCGGGTCTGACCTCGCCGGTTCGCCCACCGGCCGTTGCCGTCCATGACGATCGCGACGTGCGCGGGAACCTTTCCCTGCGGGAACGTCGGCGGATACAGTCCGGTCCAGTCGACGCTCTTGTAGGGGACGGCGTCGCGATGGGTGAACGGCTTCGGGCTCACGTGGCAGCCTCGACGTGCTGCAGCGACCGGATGCCGCGCTCCAGATGCCACTGCGCGTACGCCGCGATCAGACCGGACGCCGATCCGCGGGTGGGGGCGGATGCCGCGTCCACCACGGCCCACTCCCCCTCCATCAGCGCCACCAGCAGAGCGGCGGTGGGCAGATCCACGCGGGCGGCGCCGACGGGCGCGCAGTCGCGGCACACCATCCCGCCGAGCTGCGCGACGAAGGTGTCGTGCGGGCCGGGTGCGCCGCATCGCGCGCAGTCGGCGAGGCCGGGCGCCCATCCGGAGAGCGCCATGGCGCGCAGCAGATAGGAATCCAGGATGCTGCGGGGAACGTGCTCGCCGCGCGCGAGCGCGCGGAGGCCCCCGACGAGCAGGAGGTACTGCTGCGCAGTGGCTTCCGCCTCGTTGAGCCGGTCGGCCGCTTCCACCATCGCGTTCGCGGACGTGTACCGGTCGTAATGCACCGCGATCTCGGCACCGTACGAGCCGAGGGATTCCGCCTGCTGCACGATGTCCAGCGATCGGCCTTCATACAGCAGCACGTCGGCCACCATGAACGGCTCCAGACGGGCGCCGAACCGCGAGGAGGTGCGTCGCACCCCCTTGGCCACGGCACGGAGCTTGCCGTGCCGGCGGCTGAGCATGGTCAGGATGCGATCCGCTTCACCCAGCTTGTGGGTGCGCAGGATCACGACCTCGTCGCGGAAGGTGGGCACCCCCCAATTATGGTCGCCACCGCCCTGCCCGCGGTGCGCCGAGCCGCGGTCTGACGGCAGGGCGTGTGGGCTGTTGCCGGGGATCATCCCAGAATGGAGGCATGAAAGAGCAGGTGTTCACGATCCCGCTGTGGGCCGACCTCCTGGCGGTGGGGCTCGGTGGGATCCAGGGCGCCCTGTTCGCCTCAGGATTCCGGGGTCAGCAGCGCCTGGATCTGCTGGGTGTGGCGATCATCGGCATCGTGGTCGGCATGGGCGGCGGGCTGATCCGCGACCTGCTGCTGAACGAGCCGCCGACCACGCTGCAGAGCAACTGGTACCTGCTCACCGCGATCGCGGCCGCGCTGTTCGGCATGCTGCTGGCCGGTCCGCTGAGCAAGCTCAACGGGATCATCGTCGGGATGGATGCCGTGGTGATCGGCCTGTTCGGCGCGTTCGGGACCAGCAAGGCCCTGGCGATGGGACTGCCGCTGGTGCCCGCCGTCTTCGTCGGCGTGTGCTCCGCCGTCGGCGGCGGAATCCTCCGTGACGTGTTCATGGGGATTCCGGTCGCGATCATGCACGTCGGCTCGCTGTACGCCGTCGCCGCAGCCACCGGATGCTTCCTGCTGGCGGGTCTGGAGGCCTTCGGGGTGCCGCTGGCGATCGCCGCCACCGCCGGGGTGTCCCTGACCGCCGTGATCCGGTTGCTGGCCGTGGTGTTCGACCTGTCGCTGCCCGAGCAGCGCATGCTCTACCGCCGCAAAGTCGCCTCCGAGACCGGTGCCATGCCGATCATCAAGCGTCGCCGTTCCGCCTGATCGGCCGACGCGCGCCGGCTGCGACGCTAGACGCTCGCCAGCTGCGCCGAGGCTTCGCGGGTGCGGATCGCGCGATTCACGCAGGACACGATCGCCTTCAGCGATGCCGTGGAGATGTCGCCGTCGATGCCGACGCCCCAGAGGCGCTCGCCTTCGACCTGCAGCTCGACGTAGGCCGCGGCCTGCGCGTCTCCGCCCGCGCTGAGCGTGTGCTCGACGTAGTCGTACAGCGAGACGTCGAAGCCGCGTTCGCGCAGGATCTCCAGGAACGCCGCGATCGGCCCGTTTCCGTGGCCCGAGGCTTCGACGCGGTCCTCGCCGTCGCGCAGCGAGACCTCCAGGGTGACGTCGCCGGCCAGATCGCTCTGCGTGCGCGTGGAGTGCAGTTCGAACCGTCCCCAACGATCTTCGGCCACGGCGGACGGCAGGTACTCGTCGGTGAAGATGCGCCAGATCTGATCGCTGGTGACTTCTCCGCCGTCGGCGTCCGTCTTGGCCTGCACGACGCCGGAGAACTCGATCTGCAGTCTGCGCGGCAGGTCCAGAGCGTGGTCGCTCTTGAGCAGATACGCCACGCCGCCCTTGCCGGACTGTGAGTTCACCCGGATGACAGCCTCGTACGAGCGCCCCAGGTCCTTCGGGTCGATCGGCAGGTACGGAACGGCCCATTCCAGCTCGTCGACCGAGACCCCTTCTGCGACGGCCTGTGCGGCCATCGCTTCGAATCCCTTCTTGATCGCGTCCTGGTGGGAGCCGCTGAAGGCGGTGAAGACCAGGTCGCCGGCCCAGGGGCTGCGCTCGTGCACGGGCAGCTGGTTGCAGTACTCGGCGGTGCGCTTGACCTGGTCGATGTCGCTGAAGTCGATCTGCGGATCGATGCCCTGCGTCAGCATGTTGATGCCCAGGGCGACCAGATCGACGTTGCCGGTGCGCTCGCCGTTGCCGAACAGGCACCCTTCGATGCGGTCGGCGCCGGCCATGTAGCCCAGCTCGGCGGCGGCGATGGCCGTGCCGCGGTCGTTGTGCGGGTGCAGGGAGAGGATCACATTCTCGCGATGTGCGAGGTGACGGCTCATCCACTCGATGGAGTCGGCGTACACGTTCGGCGTCGCCATCTCGACGGTCGCCGGCAGATTGACGATGACCTTCCGCTCAGGCGTCGGCTCGAAGATCTCGATGACCTGGTTGCAGACGTCGACGGCGAATTCGAGCTCGGTGCCGGTGTAGCTCTCGGGCGAGTACTCGTAGTACACCGTGGTCTCGGGGATGCGCTGCTCGAACTGCCGACACAGGCGCGCGCCCTCCAGCGCGATGTCGATGACACCCTGCTTGTCGGTGCGGAACACGACGTCGCGCTGCAGAACGCTGGTGGAGTTGTAGAGGTGCACGATCGCCTGCTTCGCGCCGGCGATCGACTCGTAGGTGCGCTCGATCAGGTGTTCGCGCGCCTGCGTCAGCACCTGGATCGTGACGTCATCGGGAATGACGTCCTCTTCGATGAGGTGGCGGACGAAGTCGAAGTCGGTCTGGCTGGCAGACGGGAACCCGACTTCGATCTCCTTGTAACCCATGCTCACCAGCAGATCGAACATGATCCGCTTGCGCTCGGGGCTCATCGGGTCGATGAGCGCCTGGTTGCCGTCGCGCAGGTCGACCGCGCACCAGCGCGGTGCGGTCGTGATGCGGGCGTCAGGCCACGTGCGGTCGGGCAGGTGCACCGCGATCTGCTCGTGGTAGGGCCGGTACTTGTGGATCGGCATGCCGGAAGGCTTCTGGTTGTTGTCCATGTCGTCGCTTGCTCTCTCGTCAGATGAGGGGGGCCAACACCAAGCTCCGCGACGAGGAGGGCCCTAGATCGAGGACTCGTCGCGGCGGCTAAGAAGGAGCCGGCCGAAGCGCATTCCTCAACGATACACCGCCGCGAGAGCAGGTTGCGAAGGGGCATGTATCAGAGCCTCCGGAAGCGGGCTCTGAGTCATCAAATGCCGCCGCCCGGCGCACGGCTCGAACAGCCGCGCCTCCCGGTCCGGCCGGTGACTTCCTTCCCTACCTATGCCAGGAGGCAACCGTGTCCATGTTCCATTCCAACACCGAGAGACGCGTCGCGACTGCGGTCGCGCTGGTCGCCGCCGGCGGCCTCGCGCTCTCCGCGTGCATGGCGACTCCCGCCGCCGCCGACCCCGAGAAGTCCCCCGCCGTGGGCTTCGATGACCTGCAGTCCGCGACCGTCTACATCAAGGGCCAGGGCACCTTCATCGACCCCGGCACGCTGGATCCGGCTGAGGGCCGCTGGATCGGGTCCGGGTTCATCGTCAGCGCGGACGGCCTCGTCATGACCAACAACCACGTCGTGACCGGCGCCGGGACACTCAACGTCTACATCGGCGGAGACGAGAAGAAGGAGGTGCGTGCCAAGGTGCTCGGCGCCTCGGAGTGTCTGGACCTCGCCGTGCTGCAGCTCACCGGCGGCGACTACCCGCACCTCGACTGGCACGACGGCGACATCGAGACGGGCCTCGACGTCTACTCGGCCGGCTACCCGTTGGGCGTCGCCGAGGAGTACACGCTGACCCGCGGCATCGTGTCCAAGCAGGACTTCCCGCTCGACACGCAGTGGGCGTCCCTCGACCACGTCATCGAGCACGACGCGCGGATCCGCGGCGGCAACTCGGGCGGCCCGCTCGTCGATGAGGAGGGGCGCCTGGTCGGCGTCAACTACGCCGGCGACGACAGCCTGGACTACAACTTCGCCATCCACCGCGATGAGGCGCAGGCGGCCATCGAGTCGCTCGCGGCCGGTGAGGCGGTCGACTCGCTCGGCATCAACGCCAAGGGCTGGGTCAGCGAGGACGGCTCGATCGCCGGCATCTGGGTGTCGTCGGTGGATGCCGGCGGCCCGGCCGACCGCGCCGGCGTCGAGCCCGGCGACCTGGTGTACAAGCTCGCCGGCGTGAGCGTCGGCGTGGACGGCACCCTCGCCGATTACTGCCAGGTGTTGCGCACGCAGGGCTCGGACGCGACGATCGACCTGCAGATCTACCGCCCCGCCACCGACCAGCTGCTGGACGGCCAGGTCAACGGCAAGGAGGTGACGGTCACCGCCTCGAACGTCTTCGGCGGCACGGCGGCCGACACCGGCGGGTTCACCACCGTGACCGACGACTCGCGCGTCCTGAGCGTCTCGGTGCCGAGTGACTGGTCGCAGATCGACGGCGAGGGCTTCTCGGCCGAGGACGGCACGCAGTGGAATTCGTTGTCGGCGGCGCCCGACCTGGCGGCGTTCTGGTCCGGCTACACCGCACCGGGCATGCAGCTGGTCGCCTCTCAGGGCACCGGCCAGTCCGCGCAGACCATGCTCGACACGATGTCGGCGACCTTCCAGGGCAGCTGCACCTCGGTCTCGGCGGCGCAGTCGTACGACGACGGCTGGTACGCGGGCGTCTACAGCGAGTTCCAGTGCGGCTCGACGACGGCCGTGGTGATCTCGACGCTGGACGAGGCGAGCAACCACGTGGTGGTGATCGTCCAGCTCGCGTCCGATTACGAGAAGCAGTCCGCGCTCCCCGAGATCCTGGCGACGTTCCAGGCCTCGCTCTGATCAGGTGAGACGATGCGGGTCATGCCGACACTGTGAAGACATGACCCGCATTCGTCGTCTCGCCCTCGCCGTCACGGCCGGCGCGCTCATATGCGCGCTGGCGGCCTGCGCCACCCCGACACCGTCCGACTCGTCTCCCGCCGGGTCGGGAGCTTTCGCGTCTCCAGAGCTGCCCGACGGGGACGTCATCGGTCAGGGCACCGTCATCGACGCGGACGGGAGGGTGAGACTGTGCCTGGGACCGATCGCGGAATCGTATCCGCCGCAGTGCGCCGGCCTGCCGGTCACGGGCTGGACGTGGGAGGACGTCGAGGGTTACGAGACCGCCGGCGACACCAGGTGGGGCGCCTACGCGGTGCAGGGGACGTACGACGGCGAGTCGTTCACCGTGACGCAGCCGCCGGTAATCCTGGCTCTCTACGACCCGATGACCAGTCCGGATCCGACCGGGGCCGAGCCGGGCAGGGGAATCGCCACCGAACTGCAGGCGATCCAGGATGAGCTGCCGGGTCTGCTGGGCAGCGACCTGCTGTCCGCGTCGGTCGCGGACAGCAGGCTGTGGATCGACGTCGTCTGGGACGATGGGACGCGGCAGGCTGTCGCGGACGCGGTGTACGGCGAGGAGGTCATCGTCGTGCGCTCCGCGCTGCGGCCGGTGCAGGGCTGACACCGCCGGCGCTGCCGCGGCGGATCAGAAGCCGAGGCGCCCCAGCTGCTTGGGGTCGCGCTGCCACTCCTTGGCCACCCGCACGTGCAGCGACAGGTACACCCGTGAGCCGATGAGCGGCTCGATGCCCGCCCGCGACCGCGCGCCGACGCTGGCCAGCCGTGAGCCCTTGTGCCCGATGATGATCGCCTTCTGACTGTCGCGCTCCACCACGATGTCGGCGAAGATGTCCGTCAGGTCGGAGTCCTCGCGCTTGGCGATGTCCTGCACGACGACCGCGATCGAGTGCGGAAGCTCGTCGCGGACGCCCTCCAGCGCGGCCTCCCGGATGATCTCCGCGATCCGGTCGTCGGTGGACTCGTCGGTGACGACTCCCTCCGGGTACAGCGCGGGACCGGTCGGCATCAGCGAGAGCAGCTCGCGCGTGAGCACATCCAGCTGCTCGTTGGTCAGCGCCGACAGCGGGATCACGGCATCCCAGTCGTCGCGCAGGGCGTCGACCTCGAGCAGGCGCTCGGTGATCTGCTCCCGGCTGGCGGCATCCGTCTTCGTCACGATCGCGACCTTCTTCGCGCGGCGGTAGCCGTCCAGCGATTCCGCGATGCGGCGATCTCCGGGCCCGACCTTCTCGGTGGCGGGCACGCAGAAGCCGATGACGTCCACGTCGCCCAGGACCTGTTCCACCAGATGGTTCAGCCGCTCACCCAGCAGGGTGCGCGGACGGTGGATGCCGGGCGTGTCCACGATCACGAGTTGACCGTCCGGCCGGTTCAGGATGCCGCGGATCGCGCGCCGGGTCGTCTGCGGCTTGTCGCTGGTGATCGCCACCTTCTCGCCGACCAGGGCGTTGGTCAGGGTCGACTTGCCGACGTTCGGACGTCCGACGAAGGTGACGAAGCCCGATCGGAAGTCCGGCCCCGACCTGAATTCGGAGGTTCGCGCCGACCCCGGCTCGGCCGAGGACTCTGCGGGCTCGCTGGGCATCATTCGCCTCTCTTGGCGCCGCTCTTGGCGACGCCGATCTCGCCGGTGCGCGGTGGGCGCCCGCCGTTGACTTCTTCGGCGGCGCGCGACGGTGCGCTCCGTTCCACGAACACCGACGCCAGGCCGCGGCCCCGGCCGCGCGATGCGCCGCCGGTCAGAATCAGTCCGCCGTACTCGGCCGTCACGCCGGGCTGGGGCACCTGCCCGAGCGCCTTGCCGAGGAGGCCGCCCACGGAGTCGACGTCCTCATCCTCGAGCTCCAGCCCGAACAGGTCGCCGACCTGGTCCAGTCCGAGGCGCGCGCTGACGCGGTACTTTCCGGGCTCGAGTTCCACGACCTCATCGGCACGGGGGTCGTACTCATCTGAGATGTCTCCGACGAGCTCCTCGATCAGATCCTCGAGGGTGACCAGACCGGACACGCCGCCGTACTCGTCCACGACCAGGCAGACGTGCACCGCTTCGCGCTTCATCTGCTGCAGGAGAGTCTCCGCCTTCATCGACTCCGGGACGAAGACGGCCGGACGCGCGATGCGGCTGATCGGCGCGTCCCGCCAGCCGGTCTCATCCCGGAAGCCGAATTGCACGAGATCCTTCAAGTACAGGACGCCCACCACGTCGTCGGCATCGTCATCGACGATCGGGATGCGCGAGACGCCCTTCTCCAGGAAGGTCGTCATCGCCTCCCGCGTCGAGGCGGCCGCATCGACGGTCACCATGTCGGTGCGGGGCACCATCACGGCCCGCACGAACGTGTCGGTGAAATCGAAGACCGAGTGGATGAGCTCGCGGTCGTCCTCCTCGATCAGCTCGTTCTCGGCCGCTTCGTCGATGATGCTGAGCAGCTGCTCTTCGGACGCGAAGGACGAGCCGCGCGCGACGCCGGGGGTGACGCGATTGCCGAGGGCGACCAGTCCGTGCGCGAGCGGGCCGAGGAGGATGCGCACGCCGCGGATGACCGGCGCGGCGCCGCGCAGCAGGCCCTTGGCGTGCTGGCGCCCGACGGTGCGCGGGCTGGCGCCCACCACCACGAAAGAGACACCGGTCATGATGACCACGGCCGCCAGCATCGCCCACCAGATGTTCTCGAACAGGATGGTGAATGCCACCGTGACCAGCACGGCGGCGCCGGTCTCGGCCAGGATTCGGATGAAGACCACCGCGTTGGCGTGGGCGTCCGGATCGATCGCGATCTTCCGCAGCGCGGCGGCGTTGCGGCCGCCCTCGCCCAGCTCGGCCAGATCGGCTCGGGAGGTGACACTCATGGCCGCATCGATCGCGACCATCAGAGCACCGAACGCGATCAGCAGGATCGCGGCGAGCAGGAGAAGTGCTGCGGTCATGCGCGCCGTCGTCGCTCGGCGACGTGGAAGCTCATGATCAGGTCGTTCTGCACACCGAACATCTCGCGTTTGTCCTCCGGCTCGGCATGATCGAACCCGAGCAGGTGAAGCAGGCCGTGGGTGGTCAGCAAGATCAGCTCGTCCATCGTGGAATGCTTGGCCGCGACCGCCTGCGTCTCGGCGACCTGAGGGCACAGCACGATGTCGCCCAGGAGCCCCGCCGGGGTCGGCATCTCCTCGGTCCCTGGGCGCAGCTCGTCCATCGGGAAGCTCAGCACGTCGGTCGGGCCGGGCTCGTCCATCCATTGGACGTGCAGCGCCTCCATGGCGCCCTCGTCCACGAGGAGGATGGCCACATCGGCATCCGCGCTCACGTGGAGCTCGGCGAGGTTGTGCTCCATGAGACGAAGCAGCACGGTCTCATCGACCGCGAATCCGGATTCGTTGCCGATCTCGATCGTCACGATCTGCCCCGCTTCGGAAGGTGGTCGCGCGGACCGGCCGGTCGCGCGCTGGTGCGCCGTTCGGCGCGGTTGGCGAACTCGGCGGCCTCGTCGCGCTCGCGACGGGTGGCGAGTCGGCGTTCGTCGTACTCGGTGTACGCGTCGACGATCCGCCCCACCAGATTGTGGCGCACCACATCCTCGCTGGTGAGGTACGCGAAGTGGATGTCCTCGATCTCACTGAGCACGCGGGTGACCAGTCGCAGACCGGACGCGCCCTGCGGGAGATCGATCTGCGTGATGTCGCCGGTCACGACCATGCGGGTACCGAAGCCCAGCCGGGTCAGGAACATCTTCATCTGCTCCGGCGTGGTGTTCTGCGCCTCGTCCAGGACCACGAACGAGTCGTTCAGCGTCCGGCCGCGCATGTACGCCAGCGGTGCGACTTCGATGGTTCCGCTCGCCATCAGCTTGGGCACCAGCTCGGGATCCATCATCTCGTTCAGCGCGTCGTACAGCGGCCGCAGGTAGGGGTCGATCTTGTCGTTCAGCGTGCCGGGCAGGAAGCCGAGCCGCTCGCCGGCTTCGACCGCGGGGCGGGTCAGGATGATCCGGCTGACCTCCTTGCGCTGCAGCGCCTGCACCGCCTTGGCCATGGCCAGATAGGTCTTTCCGGTGCCGGCCGGGCCGATCCCGAAGACGATCGTGCTCTCCTCGATGGCGTCGACGTACGACTTCTGGCCGAGGGTCTTGGGCCGGATGGTCCGCCCCCGCGACGAGAGGATCGCTTCGCCGAGCACTTCGGAAGGGCGCGGGGAACCTTCGGATTGGAGGATGCGGTTGGAGGAGGACACATCGGTCGGACCGAGCGAGTGACCGGCTTTGGTCATCGCCAGCAGCTCTTCGACGAGGCCGCGCGCAGCGGCGACGGCCGCGGCATCCCCGGTCAGGGTGATCTCGTTGCCTCGGACGTGCACATCCACCTCGGGGTGCTCGCGCTCGACGACGCGCAGCAGCCGGTCCTGGGGTCCCAGGAGCTGCACCATCGCGACCCCGTCCGCGTACAGACGTTCCACCGTGGCGTCGGCGTCAGCCACCGAGACCCGATTCGGTCAGGTCCCCGGCCAGGACGTGCCCGTGGACGTGGAAGACGGTCTGACCGGAGCGGGGGCCGGTGTTGAAGACGAGTCGGAAATCGCCATCCGCGTGCTCGGCGGCCACCGAGTTGGCCAGCCCGACCAGCTCGGCGAGCAGGTCGGGATCGCCCGCCGCCAGCTCCACGACGTTCCGGTATTCGTCGGACTTGGGGATCACCAGCAGGTGCACGGGCGCACGGGGCGCGATGTCGCGGATCGCGAACGCGTTCTCCGTCTCGGCGATGATCTCCGAGGGGATCTCGCCGTTCAGGATGCGGGTGAAGATCGACGGTTCGCTCATCCGGCCAGTCTACCGGCGGGGCACCTGCCGCGGCGGGCGCTCACCAGCGTCCCAGTGCGGCGTTGAGGACGGCCAGGGCCGCAGGACCGGCGGTCGAGGTGCGCAGCACGGTGTCCCCCAGTCGGGCCGCGGTCGCCCCGGCGCGCTGCAGGAGCAGCAGCTCTTCCGGAGCGATGCCGCCTTCTGGTCCGACGACGAGGATCACCTCGCGCGTTCGGGGGCTCAGGCTCAGAGCGCTCAGGCGCAGGTCGGCGGAGGGCTCGAGGACGATGACGTGGGATGCCGCGGCGCGCGCCGCCAGCTCGGCGGCCGTCGCCAGCGGTGCGACGTCCGGAACCCACGCCCGGTGCGCCTGCTTGGCGGCTTCGCGCACGATCGCCGCCCAGCGAGTGCGGCCCTTGTCCGCCTTCGCCGCGTCCCACCGGGAAACGCTCCGGGCGGCCTGCCACGGGAGGATCTCGTCGACTCCGAGTTCGGTCGCCGCCTGGACCGCAAGCTCATCGCGATCCCCCTTGGCCAGCGCCTGGGCGAGCACGATGCGCGGGACGGGAGCGGGGATGTCGGCGCGCGCCGTGATCCGCACCACCACCTCTCGAGGCGACACAGATTCGCACTCCCCCGACAGCCACGTACCTCGGCCATCGCCAACGGTGACGCCCTCACCGACCCGGACTCGGCGGACCGCCGCCGCGTGATGCGCCTCGGCGCCGGTCAGCAGAACCGTGTCACCGGGCTGCGCCTCCACCGCGCTGCGCTGGACGACCTCCGGCAGCAGGAAGTGCAGCGCCACCGGTCATCCGTTCCGGAAGCGGTCGCGCAGCTTCGCGAACAGTCCCTGGTGGAATTCGGCCAGTCGCGGCGGCGGGGACTTGGTCCGCTTGGCGAACTCTTCGACCAGGGCGCGCTCCTTGGCATCCAGCCGGGTGGGCGTGACCACGTGAACGCCCACGCGCAGGTCGCCGCGCTGCGTGCCCCGCAGCGGGGTGATGCCGCGACCCTTGATGGTCAAGACGTCGCCGCCCTGAACCCCCGGTCGGATCTCCAGGTCGACAGGTCCGTCGAGGGACTCGATGGTGGTGGTGGTGCCCAGGATCGCATCGGGCATCGACACCTCCAGCGTCGCGAGCAGGTCGTCCCCGTCACGGCTGAACTCCTCATCCGGCGAGACGGTGACCTCGATGTAGAGATCGCCGTTGGGACCGCCGGCGGGGCCGACCTCGCCGGACCCGGGAAGCTGCAGCCGCAGACCCGTCTCCACGCCGGCGGGGATGTCGAGCGAGACGGTGCGTCGGGCGCGGACGCGGCCCTGGCCCTGGCAGGTGGCGCACGGGTAGGGGATCGTCGTGCCGTAACCCTGGCAGACGCCGCACGGCTGGCTGGTCACGACGTTTCCGAGCAGGCTGCGCACGGTGCGCTGCACGTGGCCGGACCCGTGGCAGATGTCGCACGTGACGGGGGACGTTCCGGGCTGGGTGCACGATCCGTGGCACGTGTCGCACAGCACCGCGGTGTCCACGTCGATGTCCCGATGCACGCCGAACACGACGTCCTTCAGGTCCAGGGTCACCCGGACCAGCGCGTCCTGCCCGCGCTCACGACGGGACCGCGGCCGTCCGGCGCGCTGGCCTCCCCCGGACCCGAAGAAGGTCTCGAAGATGTCGCCGAAGCCGCCGAAGCCCTGCGCGCCGCCGCCGAAGGGCGAATCGTTCCCGCCGACGTCGTAGCGCGCCCGCTGATCGGGGTCGCTCAGCACGTCGTACGCGTGGGTCACGAGCTTGAATCGCTCGGAAGCGTCATCTCCGGGATTGACGTCGGGATGAAGCTCCCGCGCAAGACGCCGGTACGCCTTCTTGATCTCGTCCGGGGTCGCGTCGCGCGCAACTCCGAGGACCTCGTAGTGGTCGACCACAAATCGCCTTCCTGTCCGCGCGTCGCGCGGGATCATCTGGTTCCGGATGCCGCGTCAGCGGGCACTCTCGTCTTCGTCGAGCATCCGGGTGAGATAGCGCGCGACGGCTCGTACCGCCGCGAAATTCGTCGGATAGTCCATCCGCGTGGGGCCGAGCAGGCCGACCCTGGCCCGAGCGCCGGTGGCGTCGTATTCGCTCGCCACGACCGATGCCTCGGCCAGCCCGAACGGCTCGTTCTCCCGACCGATGCTGGCCGCCAGACCGTGGTCGTCCGCCACCATCTCGCTCATCAGCTTCATGAGGGTCACCTGCTCCTCGATCGCCTCGAGCAGCGGATAGATGCTCCCTCGGAAGTCCGCCTCGCTGCGCGCGAGATTGGCTGCGCCGGCCATGACGAGCCGGTCGTGGCGGAATTCCTCGAGCTCTTCGGCGAGGACCCGCACGATCGCCGCGGTCGCCACGTCCGGTGGCGTCGGCGACGGGTCATCCTGTGCCAGGCGCTCCTGCACGCGCTGGACGCCCTCACGCACAGGCAGGCCGACCACGAGGGAGGCGACCTCGGCGCGCACCCGAGCCAGATCCTCGTCGTCGAACTCGTCTCGGACCAACGCGAGCCGCTGCGAGACCCGGCCGGTGTCGGTCACCACGATCACCAGGATGCGCCCGCCGCCGAGCTGCACCAGCTCGACGTGCGAGATCGTGGCGCGCGCGAAGGACGGGTACTGCACGATGGCGACCTGACCGGTCAGCTGAGTCAGCGCACGCACCGTCCGCGCCAGCACGTCGTCGAGGTCGCCGGGGCCATCGAGGAACGCCGAGATCGCGCTGCGCTGGGCCGGCGACAGGGGCCGCACTTCGGCGAGATGATCGACGAAGACGCGATAGCCCTTGTCGGTGGGGACGCGACCAGAGGAGGTGTGCGGGGCTGCGATCAGCTCCTCGTCCTCCAGCAGGGCCATGTCGTTGCGGATCGTCGCTGCGGACACGCCGAACGCGTGGCGTTCCACGATGGCCTTGCTGCCGACCGGCTCGCGCGTGTCGACGAAGTCCTGAACGATCGCCCGCAGCACCTGCAGTCCTCTGTCGGTGACCATCTCGCCTCCCCACGCGCTCGAATTGGCACTCCTACGATCTGAGTGCCAATTCTACCGGATCGCAGACGCGGCGAGCGGGATGCTCCTCAGTCGGTGAGGGCGCGCACCACGGCGTCCGCCAGCAGCCGGCCCCGACGGGTCAGCACGATGCGACCGTGCACGGCCGCGGAACCGTCGATCAGACCGTCGGCGATGAGGGCGGCGACCGCGTGGCGGCCCTCGCCGAGCAGTTCGGAGATGGGCAGTCCCTCCCGCACGCGCGTGCGCAGCAGCACGCTCTCCAGCGCCCGTGCTGCGGCATCCGGTCGCTCGCGCGCCGCGGCGGGCGACTCGCCCGCCGCCAGGCGCTGGGCGTACGCGGCGGGATGCTTCACATTCCAGAAGCGCACGCCGGCCAGGTGGCTGTGGGCACCGGGACCGAAACCCCACCAGTCCGCACCCTGCCAGTAGGCCATGTTGTGCCGGGAGCGGTGCGCCGCATCGCGGGTCCAGTTGGACACTTCGTACCACTGGTAGCCGGCGCTTTCGAGCAGGTCGTCTGCAAGCTCGTACATGTCCGCCTGGAGGTCGTCATCGGGTGTGACGACCTCGCCGCGGCGGATCTGGCGCGCGAGCTTGGTCCCCTCCTCCACGATGAGCGCGTAGGCCGAGATGTGATCCGGCTGCAGCGCCGCGGCCGCCTCGAGCGAAGCCCGCCAGTCCGCCAGCGACTCGCCCGGCGCTCCGTAGATCAGGTCCAGGCTCACGTCCAGTCCCGCATTCCGCGCGGCCTCGACCGCGGTGCGGACGTTCCCGGGTACGTGGGTGCGATCCAGCGCCGCGAGAACGTGCGGGACCGCGGACTGCATCCCGATCGACAGCCGGGTCACCCCGGCCGCGGCGAGCATCGACGCGGTCGCGCCGGTCACCGTGTCCGGGTTGGCCTCGACGGTGATCTCGGCATCCGGCGCGATGCCGAACGTCGAGCGGACACCCTCGAGCATGCGCACCAGGTCACCCGGTGGGAGCAGCGTCGGCGTGCCCCCGCCGAAGAACACGGTGGCGGCGGGGCGGGGCGGACCGATCTGGGACAGCACCCGACCGGCCAGCTGCACCTCCTGCAGCAGAGTGTCGGCGTACTGGTCCTGGCGCGCCCCGCGCAGCTCATCCGCGGTGTAGGTGTTGAAGTCGCAGTATCCGCACCGCACGCGGCAGAACGGCACGTGCAGATAGACGCCGAACTGCGCAGCGGGATCGATGGTCGCCGGAACGGACCCGTCCCGCGGCACGGGCTCACCGAGCGGGAGCGCCGATCCCATCAGGGCGTGGTGTACAGGGGCGAGATCGCGCGGAGGTAGCGCGTGAACAGCTCGCGGCGGCGGCGGCGGACCAGACGGGGGAAGACGCGGTAGAGCAGCGCGGAGGGCGCGTCGAACGCGCGCACGGTGAACCACACCTCATCGTTGTCGTACCACTGCACCATGAACGATTCCTCGCCGCTCACGACCGATCCGCTGACGGTCCCCAATGCGAAACCGACCCGCCGAGGCTCCTCGATCGCGAAGATGACGCGCAGCTCCCCCCCGACGCTCATGCCGCGGACACGACCGTCGACACGGACGGTGGTGCCCGGCCCGACGTACGGCGTACCGTCCGAGTCGAAGCGCTGATCCGCTTCGAGCTTGCTGGGGGCGAGCGGATTGCCTTCCGAATCGAAACTGACCCCGGAGTACATCGGCCCCGCGGCGGGTCGCACGTCGCTCAGCTCGAGTCCCGCGCCCCGCTGCGCACCCCAGGACAGGAGCGCGTCGCTCGCGCTCTCGAACCGCGCCTGGCCGCTGCCGATCCGCCAGGATTCCTCTGCGGGCAGGCTCCGCTCGGGCGGATAGTGCATCAGGTCTGCGGCCTGCGTCGCTCCCACGGCGGCATAGTCGACCGTCTCATCTCTGAAGGTCCCGCGGCGCATGGATTCCAGCCTAGTTCGGGTTCCTGAAGGCGTCATCGGACGCGTTCAGCAACTACTTCTTGTCTTTGGTCTCGGTGTCCCCCGACAGCGCGGCGATGAACGCCTCCTGGGGGACCTCGACGCGTCCGACCATCTTCATGCGCTTCTTGCCCTCCTTCTGCTTCTCGAGGAGCTTGCGCTTGCGGGTGATGTCGCCGCCGTAGCATTTGGCCAGGACGTCCTTGCGCATCGCGCGGATCGACTCGCGGGCGATGATGCGGGCGCCGATCGCGGCTTGGATGGGAACCTCGAACTGCTGACGCGGGATCAGCTTCTTCAGCCGCTCCGTCATCAGCACGCCGTACGCGTAGGCCTTGTCCCGGTGCACGATGGCACTGAACGCATCGACGGGCTCGCCCTGGAGCAGGATGTCGACCTTGACGAGGTCGGCCTCCTGGTGCCCGCTCGGTTCGTAGTCCAGCGAGGCGTAACCGGCCGTCTTGGATTTGAGGTGGTCGAAGAAGTCGAAGACGATCTCGCCGAGCGGGATGGTGTAACGGATCTCGACGCGATCCTCACCGAGGTACTCCATGCCCAGGAGGGTGCCCCGCCGTGACTGGCACAGCTCCATGATCGTGCCGACGTAGTCCTTCGGCGCGAGGATCGCGGCCTTGACCATCGGCTCGGTGACGCTGGCGATCTTGGTGCCCGAGGGGAACTCGCTGGGGTTGGTGACGGTGTATGTCTTGCCGTCGTCGGTGGTCACCTCGTAGGTCACCGACGGCGCTGTCGAGATCAGATCCAGTCCGAACTCGCGCTCCAGGCGCTCGGTGACGATCTCCAGATGCAGCAGCCCGAGGAACCCGCAGCGGAATCCGAACCCCAGCGCCACCGAGGTCTCCGGCTCGTAGTTGAGGGAGGCGTCCGAGAGCTTCAGCTTGTCCAGCGCCTCACGCAGCACGGGGTAGTCGCTGCCGTCGATCGGGTACAGGCCGGAGAAGACCATCGGCTTGGGATCGGTGTAGCCGGGCAGCGCGTCGTTCGACGGCTTGGCCGCGCTGGTCACGGTGTCACCCACCTTGGACTGACGGACGTCCTTCACGCCGGTGATCAGGTATCCGACCTCCCCCACGCCGAGACCGCGTGTGGGGGTGGGCTCGGGCGAGGAGACGCCGATCTCGAGCAGCTCGTGGACCGCGCGCGTGGACATCATCTGGATGCGCTCGCGGGGACTGAGCGACCCGTCGATCATGCGCACGTAGGTGATCACGCCACGGTAGGAGTCGTAGACCGAGTCGAAGATCATGGCGCGAGTGGGCGCAGTCGGATCCCCCTGCGGGGCGGGGATCTGCCGGATGACCTGGTCGAGCAGCTCTTCCACGCCCACGCCGGTCTTGCCGCTGACGCGCAGCACGTCCTCGGGCTTGCCGCCGATCAGGCTGGCGAGCTCTCTGGCGTACTTCTCGGGATCCGCGGCGGGCAGGTCGATCTTGTTCAGCACCGGGATGATCTGCAGATCGTTCTCCAGGGCGAGGTAGAGGTTCGCCAGCGTCTGCGCCTCGATGCCCTGAGCCGCGTCCACCAGCAGGATCGCGCCCTCGCACGCCGCCAGCGAACGACTCACCTCGTAGGTGAAGTCCACGTGGCCGGGGGTGTCGATCATGTTCAGAGCGTGCGTGACCCCGTCCAGCTGCCACGGCATCCGCACCGCCTGGCTCTTGATCGTGATGCCGCGCTCACGCTCGATGTCCATGCGGTCGAGGTACTGCGCACGCATGTCACGGTCGGAGACGACACCCGTCATCTGCAGCATGCGGTCGGCAAGGGTCGATTTGCCGTGATCGATGTGAGCGATGATGCAGAAGTTTCGGATCAGCTCAGGAGGGGTCGCGGACGGCTCGAGCGTGTTCAGGGCGCGCGGTGACATATGGGGGCCATTCTACGGGCCGAACGCGCCCCCATCGCTCCCCCGCCCCTTAACCCTCCGGCAGGAGTGCGCCGAGCGCATGTTCGTCGGCAATATCCTGGGCGGATGGTCGTCCAGGTCGTGCTCGTGCACGGCATCCGGACGTCCGCGACCATGTGGCGCGCGCAGGTGGCCGCTCTCCAGGAACGCGGCAATCCAGCGGTCGCGATCGATCTGCCCGGCCATGGCACCCGCATGGCCGAGGATTTCACGATCGAATCCGCTTTCGCCACGATCGATGCGGCGGTGAGGGAGGCTGCCGCACGCGGGCCGGTGCTGCTCGTGGGGCATTCCATGGGCGGCCTCCTGTGCATCGAATACGTGGGTCGGAACGACCCGCCGCCGGTCGCCGGGTTCGTCGCCGCCTCCTGCACGTCCATCCCGCGCGGAGTCGGTCTGCGCACCTACCGCCTGCTCGCGCGCGGCTTCGACTCCCTCCCCGACCGCGGGATGTGGCTGACGAACCGGATGCTGGAGCGGACCCTTCCGCCGGAGACCCGGGCCGACTTCGGCGCCGGCGGCTACGCGTTCGACATGCAGGACACCGCGCTGCGCAGTCTGTCGGTGCTGGATCTGCTCGCAGCGCTGGAGCGGATCACCGTGCCCCTCTGGTTCGTCAACGGCCAGTACGATCAGCTTCGACTCAATGAGCGGCTGTTCCAGCGGATCGCCCCGCACGCCGAGCTGATCGTGGTGCCGCGCACGAGCCATCTGGTCAGTGCCATGCGCCCGGGCGTGTTCAACGCCGTCCTGGGTCTGGCGATCACGACGGTCGAACGGACCTGATAGACTCGGTGATCGGCTTGCGTGTGGGTTGATTCCCTCACGTCCGTCGTGCGACAGCCCTCTTCTGTCACTCGACACTTCAGATCGATTCCTCCGAACGAAAGACCGTCGTCAAACGTGGCAAACATCAAGTCGCAGATCAAGCGCAACAAGACCAACGACAAAGCACACGAGCGCAACAAGGCCGTGAAGAGCGAGCTGCGCACGCAGGTGCGTCGCACCCGTGAGGCCATCGCCGCAGGCGACAAGGCCGCCGCCGAGAAGGCGCTCGCGAAGGCGACCAAGAAGCTCGACAAGGCAGCCAGCAAGGGTGTCATCCACGCGAACCAGGCTGCCAACCGCAAGTCGGCCATCGCGAAGCAGGTCGCAGCTCTCTGAGCTCACCTTTCACGACAAGCCCGTCCCCCTGGGGGCGGGCTTTCGGCTTTGTCCGCGTGCTCAGGAACTCCCGTAGGGTGCGCGAGTGGCGATGACGGTGATCAGCCGCTCCAGCGCGAAGATGCTGTCTCGTGAGCCGCCCTTGACCTCGGCGTCGGCGCGGGCCGCGGCCTGGATCGCCATCCCCAGCGACGCGTCCGACCAGCCGGTCAGATCGCGGCGGGCGCGATCGACCTGCCAATCCTTCAGCCCCAGGCGGGCCGCGAGAGCGGATGCGGGTTCCCGGTTGCCGGCGACCCGGGCCATCGTGCGCAGCTTGGAGGCGATGGCGGCCACCAGCGGTACCGGATCGGCGCCCGACGCCAGCGCGTGGCGCAGCGACACCAGCGCATCGCCGTAGCGTCCGGCGATGGCGGTGTCGGCGACCGCGAACGCCGAGGTCTCCACCCGCCCGCCGTAATAACGTTCGACGACGTCCGCGGTGACATCTCCCGGCACATCCGAGATGAGCTGCTGGCACGCTGCCGCGAGCTCGGTCAGATCGTCTGCGAACGCCGAGACGAGCGTGCGCAGCGCCCCCGGGGCGATGCGCTTGCGCGCCGCGGCGAACTCGCCGGCTGCGAAGTCGAACCGGTCGGAATCGCGTTTGACGGCCGGACAGGCGATCTCGATCCCGCCGCCCTGGCCGGCCCGGACGGCGTCCAGGAGCTTCTTGCCGCGCACCGAGGCTCCGGTGTGCCGCAGCACGACGGTCGCGCCGTCCTGCGGCACAGCCAGGTAGCTGACCGCCTCGGCGAGGAACGCGTCCGAGCACTTCTCGACCCCGGTGATGCGCACCAGGCGCGGCTCGCCGAACAGCGATGGCGAGGTGACCGCCAGCAGGGTGCCCGCCTGATAGTCATCCGCGCGCAGATCGGTGACCTCGAGGCTGGGATCCTCGGCGCGAAGATACTCGCGGATCCCCGCGATGGCCCGTTCCGCGCAGATCTCCTCGGGACCGGACACCAGCACGACCGGTGCCGGCTGCGGGGTGCGCCAGGACACCTGCGGGATGCTCGTCCGGGCGCGCCCGGCCGGGGTCCGTCGGGTGCTGGTCGCCATGCTCCCAGCCTACCCAGCCGGCCCGACGTCGCTTCCGCGCTCGCGCCACACCCGCAGAGCCTCTCCGTCCCGCCACACCGCGATCGCCCCCGCCCGGTCCGTACGTGCGATGCGCGCCCCGAGTAGGCTCAGCGCGTCCAGCACCTCGGCGCGCGGATGGCCGTACCTGTTCTCGCCCACCGTGATCAGGGCGAGCGCAGGCTGCGCCCCGGCGTACAGGTCGGGATCCTGATCGGCGCTCCCGTGGTGGGCGACCTTCACGAGGTCGTACGGCGGATCGAGCACGGCCGAGGCGGCGAGCGCCCGCTGCGGGGAGGCCGACAGGTCGCCGAGGAACAGCGCGGCCGGCATGCCGCCGCCGCGCACGTCCAGCACCACGCTGGCATCGTTGCCCGCCTCGAATGCGCGACTGCGCGGTGGCGGCCAGAGCACCCGCCAGCGCGCATCGCCGAGGCTCCCGGTCAGTCCCGCCCGGGCGGAGACCATCCGCGCGCCGCCGCCCTCGAGGAGCGAGAGCACCGCCGAGGCTTCGGGCGATCCCGCAGGTCCGTGCAGGGCGGTTCCGACGCGGTCCGCGACAGCGGCGACGCCCCCGACATGGTCCAGGTCGAAGTGGGTGAGCAGGAGCAGGTCGATGCGCTGAACTCCGGCACGTGCCAGGCATGCCTCCAGGCGAGCCGGCTCCGGGCCGGCATCGACCAGCGCCACGGCCTGGCCCGAGCGCAGCAGCACCGCATCGCCCTGACCCACGTCGCACGCCAGGATGCTCCACGAAGACGGGAGCGTCCACCGCCCCGCCACGGAGCTCAGGGCGGCACCTCCGGCCGAGACACCGGTGACGGCGGCGAGCAGGAACACCGCGACGAGCCGGACCCGGCGCTGCCGGGTCGACCCGGTCGGCGGCAGCGCGATCGCGATCGCGACGGCGCTGCCGACCACGGCCAGGCAGAGCACGCCCGGCCAGCCCGACAGCCACGGGATCTGGTCGCCCGGAAGCGCACTGAACGTGGTGGCTGCGCCGGCGATCCAGGATGCCGGAAGCCAGGCGAGGGCCGTCAGGCCGGACTGCAGCCACGGCAGCGGCGCGGCGACGCACGCGGTCAGTCCGAGGACCGTCGCGATCGGCGCCGCCGGCGCAGCGAGCAGATTCGCCAGCACCCCGTAGAGCGGAACGCTCGGCGTGACCCCCAGCAGCAGCGGACCGCAGGCCAGCTGCGCTGCCAGCGGCACCGACAGCGCGAGCGCCAGCGGGCGCGGCATCCATCGCTCCAGGCCGGCCGCGAGGGGCCGCGCGAACAGCAGCAGCGAGGCGGTGGCGACGGTGGACAACGCGAACCCGAGCGATCCCGAAAGCCACGGATCCCCGACGAGCAGCACAGTGACGGCGAGCGAAAGCACGCCCATCCCCATGCCGGTGCGGCCCAGGAGCACGCCCAGCATCGCGATGCCTGCCATTGCCGCAGCCCGCACCACGCTCGGCTCGGCCGTGACCAGCAGGACGAACCCGAACAGGGCCGCCGATGCGACAGTGACCCGGGCGCGGCGCGACCCCCCGACGGCCGCGACGGCTCCGAAGGCGAGACCCACGACGATCGCGCAGTTGGATCCGGACACCGCGGTCAGGTGCGAGAGGGAGGATCGCTTCATCGCCGCGTCCAGCTCGGCGGACACGGCGGAGGTGTCCCCGACCGCCAGCCCCGGGATCAGCTCCGCCCCGGGCGCGGGCAGCCCCCCGGCCGCGCGGACCAGGCCTCGCCGCAGCTCGCCCGCCACGGCGAGCACCCCCTGAGGCGCAGACAGCACCCGCACGCCGCGTGAGGCGTTCACGGCCAGCACAGCGCGGGCACCCGAAGCCCCAGGGCGTGCCGTCCCGCTCACCTCGACGGCCGAGCCGACATCCAGCAGCGGCGCACGGTCCACCCGGGACGGCTGCACACGGACCGTGACGTCGATGCGGACGGCGTCCGCCACCGCCCCGGTGCTGACATGTGTCGCCACCGCATCGAACTCCCATTCCCCGCTCGCACGCGTCTCCACCTTGCCGGCCACCGTCGCGTCGAAGACCACCGCCCTCCCCCCGCCCAGTGCGAACCGCTCCACCTCCGCGCGCGCCGGCTGGGCCAACGCCACATGGGAGCCCACCGCCGCCGAGGCAGCCAGCAGCAGTGCCAGGACCACCGCCGCCCGCATCCGTCGCCGGCGCACTCGAGGTGTGCGGTGCTCGCGCCGAGCAGCCGCCAGCAACCCGCACAGCGCCGCCAGGCACGCGCCCCACAGCGCCAGCGCGACCGGCGCCGCAGCCGCCGGGAGGAGCGTCGAGATCAGCGCCGCTGCCCACACGGCGCCGGCGACCGGCACCAGCCGCAGCTGCGCCCGCCGCCGCGCGGGAACCACGACGGCGCCGTCCGCCACCGTCGCCGTGCCGCGGCTCACGTCACACCGTGACCAGATCGCGGAGGGCCTCGAGCATCTTGTCGCCGATGCCGGGCACGGCCAGCAGATCCTCGACGCTGGTGAAGCGCCCATTCGCATCGCGCCACTCGATGATGCGCGCCGCGAGCGCCGGTCCGATCCGCGGCAGGGTGTCCAGCTCGGCCTCAGAAGCGGTGTTCAGGTTGACTCGGCCGTCCCCGGGCGGACTCACCGGCGCGCCGCCCGGCGCGGCTCCGGCTGTGTCCCCGGCGGTCGGCACGTGCAGCTGCTCGCCGTCGCTGATCGGACGGGCCAGGTTGACGGCCATCTCGTCGGCTCCGGCGGCGAAGCCTCCCGCGGCCGAGACGGCATCCATCACCCGAGCCCCCGCGTGCAGGACGTACAGGCCCGGCGCGGACACGGCGCCGGAGACGTGGACGTACACGGATTCCGGCGTCGCGGCATCCACCTGCCCTGCCTCCGCGACGGTCACCGTCTCGACCGGTGCGGCGGCACCACGCAGGATGCCGATGCCCACGGTGACGCTCAGTGCCAGCAGCACCACCACGATGGCAGCCCCCAGCCCGAGTCGCACGCGAGGCCTCGCCGTGCGGGATCCCTCGGCAGTCGACACACGGCGAAAGTAACCGCGTCGACCCTCACCGATGCGCGGCCCGTGCGATCCCGTGGACGCTCACCGCTCGCCTCCGTCTGGGGAGGAGACGGGCGGAGAGCGCGTGCTCGGGGCGCGGCTCAGCCGAACGTGAAGCAGTACGCCTCCACTCCGGGTGAGCCGAACTCGATCTCGAACAGACGGTCGACGATCGGCTCGGGCTGCCGGACGAGCTGGTACGTCTTCTGATCCAGCACCACCCCGGTCCCGTCGGCCGCCGCATCGGTGCCACGGCTGTCGCCGACCGCTTCCCCGTCCAGCAGGATCCGGAACGGGATGCTCTCGCCCGCGCGCGCCGGCCCCATCACGAGATTGACATCTCTGGCGTGGAACGCGAACGAGATCCGACCGCCGGAGCGGTCCGCCACGACCGCCTGGCTGGTCACCGTCCATTCGCCGGTGAGGTCCCACCCGTTCAGCGGCAGCCGCGCGGCGCCGCTGTAGGCGTGCCGACGGTCAAAGGCCGCCGGGTCCTCCGAGGCGAACCCGGCACTCTGGGCGTATCCGAGGTAGGTCTCCGGGGATTGCAGGGACCGCCAGTCGGCGGCGACCTCCACCCCCACCGGGTCGACCAGCACCAGCTCCCGGTCCACCCGGGGGCTGCCCGCGTCGACGAGAAGCCGTTGGATGACCATTTCGGTCCGCTCGTACTCGCCTTCGCCGTAGTGGTGGAACCGGATCCGTCCCGCCGCGTCCGCGATGTACAGCGCCGGCCAGTAGTGGTTGGCGAACTCGTCCCACACGCCGTAGTCGTTGTCGATGGCGACCGGGTAGCGGACGCCGAGGTCCTGCGCCTGCATCCTGACGTTGCGGAGGGAGTGCTCGAAGCCGAACTCGGGTGTGTGCACGCCGATGATGCTCAATCCCGCGTCTGCGTATTTGGCATGCCACGCCGACAGGTACGGCAGCGTCCGCAGCCAGTTCACGCAGGTGTAGGTCCAGAAATCGACCAGGACGACGCGACCGCGAAGCGCCACCGGAGTGAGCGGATCGGACTGCAGCCAGCCGGTCGCCCGGTCGAAGGACGGCAGCCGTCCCTCGTCCGGGAGGAGCTCCCGGTCCCCGGCAAGCCGGTGCGCGATCGAGCGGACCAGCCCGCCGCGGGCGGGGGTGTCGACCGGTCCCTCCGCATCCTCAGTGCCGACTCGCCGCGACATCGACGCTCGCCTCCTCCGCCTGCTCCGGCCGACGCGTCCCGGCCACGTCGAGGACGGCGTCGGCGAACGCATGCGGTGCTTCTTGCGGGAGGTTGTGGCCGACTCCCCCGCCGATGACGCGGTGCTCGTAGGCGCCGGCGAACAGCGGGCGGTACGCCCCGGCATCCGGGTGCGGAGCGCCGTTGGCATCGCCATCCAGCGTGATGGTCGGAACCTCGATGGGGGGACGCTCAGCCAGCCGTCGCTCCAGTTCGTCATGCGCATGGGCGCCGTCGGCGAGCCCGAGTCGCCAGCGGTAGTTGTGGATGACGATGTCAACGTGATCGGGGTTGTCGAATGCCGCCGCAGTCCGATCGAAGGTCTGCTCGTCGAAGTTCCACCGCGGCGAGGCGGTCTTCCAGATCAGCCGCGCGAACTCGCCGCGGTACTGCTCGTACCCGCGACGCCCGCGCTCGGTGGCGAAGTAGAACTGATACCACCAGCTGAGCTCGGCCGCGGGGGGCAGCGGAGCCCGATTGGCCTGCGGGCTGCCGATCAAATAGCCGCTGACCGACACCTGCCCGCGGCAGCGCTCGGGCCACAGGGCGGCCAGCACGTTCGCCGTGCGCGCCCCCCAGTCGAACCCGGCCACGACGGCGCTCGGTATCCGCAGCGCGTCCAGCAGTGCGATCGCGTCCAGAGCGAACACGACCTGCTGTCCGTTGCGCACTGTGGCATCGGATCGGAACCTCGTGGTGCCGTACCCGCGGAGGTACGGCACCAGCACCCGGTGACCTGCCGCCGCGAGGAGCGGCGCGACCTCGGCGTAGCTGTGGATGTCGTACGGCCACCCGTGCAGCAGCAGGACCGCGGGACCGTCCGCCGGCCCCAGATCGACCAGGCCCACGCTCAGCTCGCCGGCGTCGATCTGGGACAGCGGAGCGAACGCGCCGTCGCTGGGGGACACGGCGGATCGGACTGCGTCGGTCATGATGTCACTGTCCCCGGGGCTCACCGCAACGACCGGAAAGCGGCGCGCATCTCCCGCGAGAACAGGTCGGGCTGCTCCCAGGCCGCGAAGTGGCCGCCGCGATCCAGGCGGTTGAAGTGGATCAGGTTCGGGTACGCCTGCGCGCTCCAACTGCGCGGCGCCGCGTAGATCTCGTCGGGGAAGACGCTCACCGCGACCGGCAGCGTGACTCCCTTGGGCGCGAAGAACGGGAGCTTGCTCTCCCAGTACAGACGCGCCGAAGACACCGCCGTGTTGGTCAGCCAGTACAGCGTCACGTTGTCGAGGATGTCCTGCGCAGTGAGCCCTTCGCTGCCGCCCGCGAACACCCGCGCGATCAGGTCATAGCTGCGGGAGTCGTGATCGAGCATCCAGGCGGCCAAGCCGACGGGCGAGTCGGCGAGCCCGTAGAGCGTCTGCGGTCGGTTTCCCATCTCCTGGGCGTAGGCCAGCCCGTGGGCGTAGAAGAACGCCAATTGGTCCCACGCGCCGCGCTCCTCCGGCGAGAGGTCCTCGGGCGCCGGCTCGCCGGCGCTCAGTGCCGCTTGAATCGCGTCCGGGACCGTGGCCGGCATGTTGGTGTGGATGCCGATGAGTCCCGGCGGGGTCAGCAGCGCCATCTGCTCGGTCACGGCGTTGCCCCAGTCCCCGCCCTGTGCGACGTAGCGCTCGTATCCGATCCGGCGCATGAGCTGCACCCAGGCCTTGGCGATGCGGATCGGGTCCCAGCCGGTCGCGTCCGGTGTGGCGGAGAATCCGTGTCCGGGAAGGGACGGGATGACGAGGTGGAACGCGTCCTCGGCGCTCGCGCCATGCGCGGTGGGATCGGTCAGGGGGCCGATGATCTTCAGCTGCTCGATCACCGAGCCCGGCCATCCGTGCGTGACGATCATCGGCAGGGCGCCTTCGTGCGCCGACCGGACGTGGATGAAATGGATGTCGAGCCCATCGATCCGCGTGACGAACTGCGGCAGCTCGTTGAGTCGTAATTCGACGGCCCGCCAGTCGTAATCGTCGGCCCAGCGCTGTGCGAGCTGCTGGACGACCTGGAGCTGGACCCCCTGCGAGGCGTCGTCGACGGTCTCCCGCTCCGGCCAGCGGGTCTCACGCACCCGCGTGCGCAGGTCATCCAGGTCCTCCTGCGCGAACTGCACGGTGAACGGACGAAGCGCGGTGTCGTCGCTGCGTTGTTCGGCCCGGTCTTCGGTCATGGTCATGGTGATCTCCTCTGCGAACGCGGCCGCGTTGTGCCGCACGTCGAATGCTCCCGTGGCACCGCCGCCGACGGCGTCCGCGGGAATCCTCAACTGTCCCGCCGAGTGCGCACCCCCGTGTCGGCAAACCCTCAACCGCCGACCCGCTGCCGCCGATCAGGCCAGGCCGTGTCGGAATGCGAAGGCGGTCGCTTCGCTGCGACGGGCCACGCCGATCTTGCGGTACAGGCTGGTGACGTGCCGTTCGACGGTGCGGTCGCTGAGCCACATCATCCCGGCGATCTCCTTGTTGCTCAGGCCCTGGGCCAGCAGTCCCAACACCTCGGTCTCGCGACGGGTCAAGGAGGGCACGGCCGAGCGGACGCCGTCGCGGGACGTGCCGCCCGCCGGCGCCGGCGGCACCGCTTCCCGCACCGATGGCAGGCCGGTATCGGCACCGAGCGCCGCCAGCAGCGAATCGACATCGTTCTGCAGCTGCGCGGCCTCCTGCATCCGGCGCGTCAGCGCCGCGAACGACGGACCGACATCTTCGGCCAGGGCGCGCACCAGCTCGTGCTGTCGGCGCAGAGCAGCCTCCGCGGCGACGCGCGCGGCGTGCTCGCGCCCGATGCGGCGCGCGGTGTGGATGGCGATCGCGGCTTGACTGACCGCGATGCGCAGCAGATGCGTCTCCATGGCGGTCGGAAAGTCCTCCCGCTCGGAGGAGACGAGCACCAGCCCGCTCTCCCAGGGGAGTGCCAGTGGCACGCTCGTGACGCGGACGGTGCGCCGCCCGTCGGCACGCACCGGCGTGGTCGTCGTCCCGGCCCCCGGCGCCCCTGTGTCCAGGAGGATTCGAAATTCTGGGGGCGGGGTGGATCCGGAGGGCCGCCAGCATTCCAGCGGAACGCTGCCGGAGGGCAGGTCGTGGAAGCGCGCGTACGCGCCCTCGAGCTGCAGGACACCGGCCAGCACGCTCAGCAGGCCGGTCGCGATCTCCGCGGGTTCATGGTCCACCCACATGGCCGGCAGCGCGAGCAGCGCGCTCAGGTCGCGCATCCATCGTCGCGAATCGGCTGCGGACAGCGCGAGATCAGCCGCCTTGGCGGGCCTCGACGATGCGTCCACCACCGGGATGGCCCCGTCAGGCATCCGAGGTCGCACTGCGCTCCCGCAGGAACTCGGACGGCGGGACGAAGAACGGGTTCTCCTGCAGGATCCCCCCGATCAGGACCATCGGATGGGTGCGCAGGATGTCGATCACGAACGAGCCGTCGAACCTCGTCGCATCGTAGGAGCAGATCACGACGTGCTCATGGCGGGCGTGGATGAAGTTCGCGCGTGCCTCGAACCGGATCAGGCTCTCCGCGATCCCCGGGCGGTCCACCGCCCACCCCATGTCGCACAGCATGCGGGTGCGGGGCGAGTCGCCGGCTCCGAGCATCCGGTCCAGTTGATCCAGCATCCGTCCCTGATCGAAGCTGCCGCCCTGCAGGTAGGTCTCCGACCAGGTCCGCACTTCACAGCGATGCTCTTCGAGAAGCCGTCCCGCGTCGTATCCCAGGTGCCGGATGTGCGTCACCGGCGCTGCGGATGCCGCGGGATCCACGACGTAGAGCAGGCGGTCGCCGTGATCGATCCCCTGGGCGATGAACGGATCCAGAACAGCATCGTCGGCCTGCCCGTCCATGAACGCGCACACGTGGCGGTAGCGGTCCAGCACGCCACCCGCGAAGGTGATCGGGTCGGCTGCATGACGGTGTTCGGATGCCATTTTCCCGCCCCAGCGAGGAACCGGCTCGATCGGTTCCGGAATCTGGAGGATAACCCACGCGCTCCGGGCACCACAACGGCATCAGCTGGTGCTGAAACTGACCACCTTCGGCGGACGCACCACGGCCCGGGTGATCTCCCGGCCGTTCAGCGCGCGCTGCACGCGGGCATCGGCGCGTGCCAGCGCTTCCAGCTCGTCCGGAGCGATCCGGGCGGAGACCTCGATGGTCGCGCGGACCTTGCCGTCGATCTGGATGACGGTGGTGACCGTGTCCTCCACCAGCAGCGTCGCATCGGGCTGGCGCCAGGGCACCAGACCGACGAACGGCTGGTAGCCCAGCATCTCCCACATCTCCTCCGCAGTGTGCGGGGCGAACAGGTCCAGGACCATCGCGGTCGTCTCGGCCGCCTCGCGGACGGCGGGATCGGCCGGGCCGGCCCCGCTGTCGATCACCTTGCGGGTGGCGTTGACCAGTTCCATCAGCCGCGCGACCACCACGTTGAACTTGGTGTGCTCGACCAGCCCGGGAGCGTCGGCGAGCAGGCGGTGGGTGACGCGTCGCAGCGCCTGGTCGCCCTCGGCCCAGACCACGTCCGGGCTGCTGGCCACGTCCTGGGCCACGCGCCAGGCTCGCGCCAGGAACTTCTGCGCGCCGGTGGTCGAGACGTCCTCCCAGTTGATGTCGTCCTCGACCGGACCGGCGAAGGCGACCGCGACGCGCACGGCATCCGCGCCGGGGTCGACCATGCTCGCGGAGAACTCGACCAGGTTGCCCTTGCTCTTGGACATCTTGGAGCCGCCGAGCAGGACCATTCCCTGGTTGATCAGGGTCGAGAACGGTTCGGTGAAGTCCACCAGACCCATGTCGAAGAGGACCTTGGTGATGAAGCGCGCGTACAGCAGATGCAGGATCGCGTGCTCGACGCCGCCGATGTACGAATCGACGGGCGCCCACTTGGCGGCCTCCTTCGGCGAGAACGCCTCGGTCGGGTCACCCGGTGAGAGGAAGCGCAGGAAATACCACGAGCTGTCCACGAACGTGTCCATCGTGTCCGGATCGCGCGTGGCCGGTGCGCCGGTCTCGGGGTCGGTCGTGGCCATCCACTCCTTCGCGGCACCCAGCGGCGACGTTCCCCTCGGCGCCAGGTCGAGTTCCTTGGCGTCGGGCAGGGTCAGCGGCAGCTGCTCGTCGGGCACCGGAACGGTGCGGCCGTCCTCGGTGTGGATCATGGGGATCGGGGTGCCCCAGAAACGCTGGCGTGAGATGAGCCAATCCCGCAGTCGATAGGACTTCGACGTGCGGCCCGTGCCGGCAGCGGTGAGCTGCTCGGTGATGCGCGCGATGGCGTTGCGCTTGGAGAGCCCGTCGAGCGGTCCGGAGTTGATCATCCGGCCCTCGCCGGTCAGCGCGACGCCGGTCGTTGCCGGGTCCAGGTCGGGGACGGATGCCGCGCTCGGGCCGGGATCGATGGGATCTCCGTGCTCGTCCAGCTCGATCACGGCGATCGCGCCGGTCACCGGCGCGGTCGTGTCCACGACCACCCGCACCGGCAGATCGAAGGCGCGCGCGAAGTCGAGGTCGCGCTGGTCGTGGGCGGGCACGGCCATGACGGCGCCGTGCCCGTAGTCGGCCAGCACGTAGTCGGCAGCCCAGATCGGCAGTCGTTCGCCGTTGATCGGGTTGATGGCGTACCGCTCCAGGAAGACGCCGGTCTTGGGACGATCCGTGCTCTGGCGCTCGATCTCGGAGGTGCGGCCGACGCTGGTCAGGTAGTCCTGGAATCGGAGCTGCACCTCGCTCGACGCCCCCGCCGCCAGGGTCGAGGCCAGGTCGGAGTCGGGGGCCACGACGAAGAAGGTCGCGCCGTACAGCGTGTCCGGGCGCGTGGAGAAGACGGTGACCTTCTCGGGGTGTCCTTCGATCTCGAAGTCGATGTCGGCCCCGATGGATCGTCCGATCCAGTTGCGCTGCATGCGCAGCACCTTCTGGGGCCAGAAGCCTTCGAGCTGGTTCAGGTCGTCCAGGAGGCGGTCGGCGTACTCGGTGATCCGGAAGTACCACTGGGTGAGCTTCTTCTTGACCACTTCGGTGCCGCAGCGCTCGCAGCGGCCGTCCACGACCTGCTCATTGGCCAGCACGGTCTGATCGTTCGGGCACCAGTTGACCGGGCTCTCCTTGCGGTAGGCCAGACCGCGCTCGTACAGGCGCTGGAACAGCCACTGGTTCCAGCGGTAGTAGTCCGGGTCGCTGGTGTGCAGGATCCGGCTCCAGTCGTATGACGAGCCGTACTCGCGGAAGCTCTTCTTGTGCTGTTCGATGTTCGCGTACGTCCACTCGCGCGGGTCGGCACCGCGCTGGATCGCCGCGTTCTCGGCGGGCAGCCCGAAGGAGTCCCAGCCGATCGGGTTGAGCACGTTGTAGCCGCGGTGGCGCCAGAAACGCGCCACCACGTCGACGTACGCATAGCTCTCGGCGTGACCCATGTGCAGGTCACCCGAGGGGTAGGGGAACATGCCCAGCACGTACTTCCGCGGCCGTCGATCCTCGGCGCCGCCCGCACGGAACGGGTCGGCCTCGCGCCACCGCGCCTGCCACTTCTGCTGGATGGCGTAGGCATCGTACCCGCCCTCGGAGGGCGCGGCGGTGTCGGGCGGAAGGGTCTGACTCACGGAAAGATGCCAATCGTGGGGGTGTGCTGGACGCGCAGAGCGCGCCTTCTAGGCTACCGGACCGCGCCTCGTCACCAGCCGGGAGGCAGATCCGCGCCGATCGCGGCCAGTGGGCCCCGGGCCTTGACGCCGACCTCGGCGACCTCCGCGGCGGCCTCGGACCGCCATGTGATCCCTCCGCCTGCTCCCACGTACGCTCCGCCCGGGTGCACGACGATGGAGCGGATCACCATCGCCAGATCCAGCGCACCGTCGCTGCCGATCCATCCGAAGCAGCCGGCGAACACGCCACGTGGGCCACGTTCCAGCTCGTGCAGGATCGTCATCGCGGACAGCTTCGGAGCTCCGGTCATGCTCCCTGCGGGGAAGGTCGCATCGAGCAGGTCGCCGACGGTGACGTCCGGTGTCAGCGTCCCGGACACGGTGCTCACCAGCTGGTGCACCGCCGGATACGACTCCACCTCGAGAAGACCCTCGACCCCCACTGAGCCGGGTTCGCAGACGCGCGACAGGTCGTTGCGCATCAGGTCCACGATCATGACGTTCTCGGCCCGTTCCTTCTGGCTGGTCCGCAGCTCCTCGGCCAGGGCGGCGTCCTCGATCGGATCAGAGCCGCGCGGCCGGGTTCCCTTGATCGGCCGGGTGCGCACCACGCCGTCCTCGACCTCCAGGAAACGCTCGGGGCTTGCGCTGGCGAGCGCGAACTCTCCCGAGCGGACGAGCCCGCCGTGGTGCGCCGGCGTCATCCGTCGCAACCGGACGTACGTGGCCACCGCATCGACCTCGGCATCCACGGTGAACCGCGTCGTCAAGCACAGCTGGTAGGCATCGCCTTCGCGGATGGCGTCCCGGCAGCGTTCGATCAGCGCCGCGTACGCGTCCGGCTCATGCCGGCCCGTCGCCTGCACCCGCAGCGGCACCGGCGCACCGATGCCCGGGTGGGGAGCAGTCACAGCCGCCGCGAACGCTTCGACCGCTTCGGCGGGCGCCACCGCCCAGGCGCGGCGACGGGCATGATCGAAGGCCACGAAGCGCTCCACCCGGAGCCACCGCTCGGTGGGCGCATCGGGGGCGGCCTCACTCACCGGCGCTCCCGCACGAGCAGCCGCGTCCTCGTATCCGAGCCACCCGATCCACCCGCCGCGGAAGCGGCCGGCATCCCACCCGTCGCGCGGCCCGGCGCCGGCCAGCGCGACGGCGCGCACGCGGTCGGGATCATCCTCCACGACGCCGTCGCCCACCCAGCTCCAGCCGCTCTCGGCCGATGGTCCTGCGTCCAGCCAGAAGGAATCAGAGGAGCAGCCGACGATGAATGCGTGGACGGACGCCGGGTCCTGCCACCCGCTCAGAGGGACGGCGATCAGGGGCTCCGGCATCCTCCCAGGCTAGAGGGCCGCGGGGCCGCTCTAGGCTTCAGGTGTGAACGAGTTCCTCACCTGGCTGCTCGACACCGTCCAGAGCGTCGACCCGCTGCTGCGGACGGTGCTGGCCGGGCTGGCGATCATGCTCGAGACCAGTGTGCTGGTCGGGCTGGTCGTCCCGGGTGACACCGTCGTGATCATCGCGGGCACCGCGGTGGCATCGCCGCTCGAGGGGGTGCTGCTGGGCGTGGCGGTCGTGATCGGCGCGCTGATCGGCGAGAGCATCGGATTCGGGCTCGGCCGCTTCCTCGGTCCGAAGATCCGTCACTCGCGGCTGGGCCGGCGCATCGGTGAGGACAACTGGAAACGCTCGGAGAGATATCTGCGCAGACGCGGCGGACCCGCCATCTTCGTATCCCGGTTCCTGCCCGTGCTGCACTCGCTGGTGCCGCTGACGGTCGGGATGAGCGGGTTCTCGTACCGCCGTTTCCTGGCATGGACCCTCCCCGCCTGTGTGATCTGGGCGGGACTTTATGTGTCCGTCGCCGCTCTGGCCGCCGGAAGCTACCGCGAGCTGGCCGATCGACTGCACTTCGCGGGCTACATCTTCGTCGCGATCATCGTCGCCTTCGTCCTCCTGGTCTTCGTCGCCAAGAAGCTCATCGAGCGGGTCGAGCGCAGGCACCTCTCCGACGATGACGGGGAGTCCGACGTGTCCCCCGGGACGATCGGCACCGCGGATGACGTGAAAGACTGAAGGGATGCCCCCTTCCTCGACGACGCCCGAGCGCCCGAAAGTGCTGTGGCTCGCCAGGCTCGAGTACCGCTTCCACTCCTGGCGGGAGCGCCGGGCCCGTGCCCGCGGCCTCACGCCGACGGTCACCCCGTTCCCCGGATACGGCGGACCCGACTGGGTCCGGGTACTCGGCCGCGTGATGATCGTCCGGCCGGCGCCGTCGTCTGCGTCGATCGAGTACGAGAGCGTGCGCGGCTGGCGCAGCTTCGCCGCCGTCCCGGTGGGGTACGCACAGGTGCAGATCACCGTCGCCGATGCGGTGCACGAGGTGGTCGCCGATCGGGGCGGTGTGATCGACACGGTCATCCCGGCTCACCTGGCTCCCGGCTGGCAGACACTGACGATGTCGGTGGAGGGTGGTGAACCCGTGGAGACCCGCGTCTTCGTCGTCGGCGCCGATGTGCGCCTCGGGATCGTCTCCGACGTGGACGACACCGTCATGGTCACCGCCCTGCCGCGCCCACTCCTGGCGGCGTGGAACTCCTTCGTCGTGAACGAACATGCCCGCCAGCCCGTGCCCGGGATGGCCGTCCTCATGGAGCGGCTGGTCCGCGACGCACCCGGCACGCCGGTGATCTACCTGTCCACCGGCGCCTGGAACGTGGCGCCCACGCTCATCCGGTTCCTCAGGCGGCACCTCTTTCCCTCCGGGGCCGTGCTGCTGACGGACTGGGGCCCGACGCATGACCGATGGTTCCGAAGCGGCAAGGCGCACAAGCTGTCCAACCTGCGCCGCCTGGCCGAGGAGTTCCCGGACATGAAGTGGCTGCTGATCGGCGATGACGGCCAGCACGACGACGAGATCTACACGACCTTCGCCATCGAGAGCCCCGGCAAGGTCAGGGCGGTGGCCATCCGACGACTGTCCCCCGCCGAGGCGGTGCTGGCCGGTGGCCGCACCGCGGTCGACGACCACACCGCGGCGTCGGTGCCGTGGGTGACGGGATCGGACGGAGCCGGACTCGTCGAGCGACTCGAAGAGGTCGGCGTCCTGGAACGCTGATCCGCGCGCTCGTGTCGACGGGCGCACGTAAGCTCGCAGGCATGTGCGGACGTTTCGTGGTGGCCGACGTCGCTTCCGACCTCGTCAGCGTGCTGCGGGTCGATCTCGAAGGCGAGAACCTGCCCGCGCCGTCGTACAACATCGCACCCACGGCGCAGGTGGCGATCGTGCTGGACTCGTCCAAGACCGAGCCGCCCACCCGCCGGCTCGAGGCCGCCCGCTGGGGTCTGGTGCCGTCGTGGGCGAAGGACCCATCGGTGGGTGCGCGGGCCTTCAACGCGCGGTCCGAGGAGCTCGAGGACAAGCCGATGTTCCGCAGCGCGCTGGAGAAGCGTCGCGCAATCGTTCCGGCATCCGGCTATTACGAATGGAAGCCGGTCGGCGACGCGAAGGTCCCGCACTACATCCACCCCGCCGACGGGTCACCGCTGTTCCTGGCGGGCCTGTACGAGTGGTGGCGGAACCCGCAACTGCCCGAGAATGATCCTGCCCGCTGGCTGCTGAGCTTCACGATCCTGACCCGTGACTCCATCGGCCGCCTGGGATCCATCCACGATCGGATGCCGCTGTTGCTGGATCCCGATCACGCGGATGCGTGGCTGGATCCCACCGTCGAGAACGTCGGTGATGTGCTGGACGCCGCGATCGACGCCGCGCCGGCGGTCGCGGCCACCCTGGACGATCACGTCGTGCCCGCCGCGGTGGGCAACGTCCGCAACGACTCCCCCGCGCTGATCGAGCCCGCGTAGGAACACGACCTCGGGTGTGTCCGACCCGCTGGCTCACTCCACCGGGGCGCACTCTCCGCAGGGCACCAGCCCGCGTCCGGCGGCGGCGACCTGGAGTCTTGCCGTGGTCACGCGCAGTGCCGCCTCTTCGAGGCGGTCCGGAGACAGGATGCCGCTGTCCGCGGCGGCAGCGATTCCCTCGACGATCCGCGGTGCCGTCTCCACGGAGGAGAACATCACCGACAGGACCATGTCGTTTCCCGCCGCCAGCGCGGCCACGGCATTGGCGACGGGGTCCTGGTATCCGTCGAGCCCGGACGCCTGCAGCATCCCCAGGTCGTCCGTGATGGCGAGGCCGGTGAACCCGAGCTCCTCCCGGGCGATGCGATGCCACTCGGCCGACAGCGTGGCCGGTGCGGCATCGATCGCGGGATAGGAGAGGTGGCCGAACATCAGGATGTCCGCGCCGGCGTCGATCCCGGTCCGGAAGGGCACGCCGTCCGTTGCGATCCACTCGTCCTTGGTGCGTCCCGAGGTGGGGATGCCGGAGTGCGAATCGCCCGGCGCAGCGCCGTGTCCGGGGAAGTGCTTGAGGGTGGACATGGCCTGTCCGCTCGAGCCGGCCACGGCGGCATCCACCCGCGCGGCGGACTCTTCCGGGGTCGTGCCGAGGGCGCGGCGGAAGATGAACATGGACCGGTCGTCGGTGACGTCGGCGACGATTCCGAAGTTCACCCCGATCCCGGCGCGTTGCAGGAGCGCGCTGCGGGCGGCGAACGCCCCGCCGGCGGCTTCTGCCGGCTGGTCCTTCAGGGTGACCGCGGACCCGAAACCGTCCCAGGGCAGGCGGGAGACATCGCCGCCCTCCTGATCGACGGCGATCAGCGGCGGCAGCGCGGCATCCGTTGTCAGGGCGGCAGTCAGCTGTCGCAGCTCGGTCTCGGACGCGGGGATGTTGGCGCCCATCAGGATGAACCCGCCGATGCCGGTGCGCGCCATGTAGTCGGCCAGGGCGGTCGCGTCCGTGCTGGGGATGTGGCCCATCACGACGCTCGCCGCCCGCTCACGTGTGGTCATCGCCGCCACCAGCTCACGCGCCCGCGCGACCTGGTCCGACCCGGCGATCACCCGGACCGTTCCGTGTTCCGCCGCACTCGGCGAGGGTTCCGTCGCCGGTCGATCCGTGCCGTGGGACGGCGGCGCGAGACCCAGGACGAGCAGCGCGCTGAGCACACCGGCGACGAGGGTGCTGCGAGCCGAGTTCACCCCGTCAGCCTAGGCGTGGTCCCTGGGCGGCGCCGGAGCAGGGGGCTCAGTGCCGTGCCACGATGGCGGCGGCATCCGTCCCGCGCGGAAGGCCGCCGTACTGCGCCGTGCGGTCCTCACCGAGGCGCGCCGCGAGGAACGCCTCCGCCGCCACCGACGGGGCGTGACGCAGCATGAGGGACCCTTGCAGCGCGAGAGCGAGGTTCTCGCTGAGCCGCCGCGCCTGCGCCTGCGCCTCGTCGAGATCCGCGCCGGCGATCTCATCCATCATCCGGAGTGTGCGAGCGACGTGTGCGTCCAGAAGTGCGGAGCCGCCGGAGGTCATCTCGAGCTCGGCGGCGAACGCCGCGGCCGACTCCGGATCGCGGGAGAGGGCGCGCAGCACGTCCAGTGCGATGACGTTGCCGGTGCCCTCCCAGATGGCCATCACCGGCTGTTCCCGGTAGCGGCGGGCGAGCGGGAAGCTCTCCGAGTAGCCGTTGCCGCCCAGGCATTCCAGCGCCTCGTACGCGTGGTGCGGCCCGCGTTTGGTGACCCAGTACTTCGACACGGGGGTCGCGAGGCGGCGGAAGGCGATGTCGGAATCGGACGCGTCCGCGCCGAACGCCTGCGCCAGGCGCAGCCCTGTGAGCATGGCGGCCTCCGACTCGAGGGCGAGATCGGCGAGCACCGAGGTCATCGCGGCCTGATCCACCAGGAGCTTGCCGAACGCGGACCGGCCCCGTGCATGCCACGTCGCCTCCGCGACGGCCTGGCGCATCCCCGCTGCCGAGCCCAGCACGCAGTCCATCCGGGTCCGCTGCACCATCTCGATGATGGTGCGCACGCCTCGCCCCGGCTCGCCGAGGACCATCCCGATCGTCCCGTCGAATTCGACCTCGGCCGACGCGTTGGACCGATTGCCGAGTTTGTCCTTGAGGCGCTGGATCCGGAAGACGTTGCGCATCCCGCGCTGCAGCAGGCGCGGCACGAACAGGCAGCTCAGCCCCTCCTCCACATTGCCCCGCCGCGTGTTCGCCAGCACCAGGAAGCCGTCCGACATCGGGGCGGAGCAGAACCACTTGTGACCGGTCAGCTGGTACGCGTGACCGCCCATCGCCTCGCCGACCGTGGTGCCGGCCCGGACGTCCGACCCGCCCTGCTTCTCGGTCATGGCCATGCCGATCAGCGCACTCGTCTTCTCCTCGTTGGGCAGCAGCCGTGGCTCGTACTCGCGCGAGTACAGGCGCGGAAGCCACGTGTCGGCGACCCACGGCGACTCCTTGATCGATGCCACCGCGGCGTGCGTCATCGACACCGGGCAGGCGTGCCCCGGCTCCACCTGCGCGAACAGCATGAACATCGCCGCGCGCGCCACGTCCGCACCCTGCTTCGGATCGGACCACGCCGAGGTGTGCGCACCCCGGGCGACAGCCTCGGAGATGACCCGGTGGTAGGACGGGTCGTACTCCACTTCGTCCAGCCGGAAGCCCCAGCGGTCGTGGGCCTGCGCTACCGGCGGGTGCACATTCGCAAGGGTGGCATCGCGCTGGAACGAGGGCGAACCGACCAGCGCACCGGCCTCGCGCAACGCCTCATCCGCCCAGGCCGCGCCGAACGCGGCGACACCCTCCACGAGCGGAGCGTTCGCGGCGTACTCGTTCACCTCCGTGCGCACCGGTGGCTGATTCTCGACGTAGTGGGTCGCGGCGCCGATCACGCGCTGCCCGCGGGCGACTGAGGTCACGCTTGCTCCCGTTCTCGGGACGCCACCACGACGCCCGCCGGTCTCACCGTATCGGTCGCCCCGAGCCGCCTGTCTCACGGCGCGGGGGCGAGCGGCACGCTGATCAGGAGGTCATCGTCCGCACGCGGCGCCCCACGGCCGTCGGTGTTGTTGGTGAGGATCCACAGGCCGCCGTCGGGGGCGGCGATGACATCCCGCAACCGGCCCTGACCCGCCAACCCGACGGTCGGCGGCGCGGCCCCGTCGGGCGGCGTCGCATTCACCACCCACAGGCGTTCGCCGCGCAGACCCGCGACGAACACCGTGTCGCCGACGGCGGCGATACCGCTGGGACTGGCGTCGCCGGGCGTCCACACCACGACGGGGTCGGTGAACCTGGCATCGCCGGCCTCCCCCTCCACGACCGGCCAGCCGTAGTTGGCCCCCGCGACGATGCGGTTCAGTTCGTCCCACGCGTTCTGACCGAACTCGCTGGCCCACATCTGGCCGTCCGCGCTCCAGGCCAGCCCTTGGACATTGCGGTGTCCCAGGGTCCACACCGCAGTGCCGAAGGGGTTGTCCAGGGCGGGGGCTCCCTCCGGCGTCAGCCGCAGGATCTTCCCGCCCAGCGCGTCCGGATCCTGCGCGGCATCCGGGTCCTGCGCGTCACCGGTGCTCACGTACAGCAGACCGTCCGGCCCGAAGGCGATGCGACCGCCGTTGTGCGTGCCGGCGCGTCGGATGCCGGCGAGCACGGTCTGCGCCTCGCCGAGACCCAGCTCGCCGGGATCGCCGAGCAGCGGCATCCGCACGACCCGATTGTCCTCCGCCGCACCGTGATACGCGTAGAGCCAGCGCTCCCCCGAGCTCTCGTCCTCCCACACGGCCAGGCCATGAAGCCCGGACTCCCCGCCCGAGACCACACCGGGCACGACTCCTGCCGTTCGCAGCCCACCCCGCGGTGTCAGCTCCCGCACGGTGCCGCTGTCGCGCTCGGAGACGAGCGCTCCGCCCGTATCGAGAGCCACGACCGACCAGGGCGCGACCAGGCCGGTGGCCAGAGTGGTCGGTGCTCCGGCCGGCTGCCATCGGCCCTGCACGACGGTCGTCGACGGCGCAGCGGTCGCAGACGGCGAGGGGGTCGCCTGCGGCGAGGCGGCACGCGTGGGCACGGCGTTCGGCGGCACGGCGGGGGCACAGCCGGATGCCGCGACCAGAGCGCACAGCAGGCACCCGATGGCCGCGGTGCGGCGCGAGCGCTTCACGAGCCGTCGGCGGCCGCCTCGAGGGCGGCGATGTCGATCCTGGTCATCCCCAGCATCGCCTGCACCGCGCGGTGCGACCGGTCCGGATCAGTGTCGCGGATGAGTTCGACCAGCCGGTCCGGCACGATCTGCCACGACACACCCCATCGATCCTTCAGCCACGCGCACGGTTGCTCCTGGCCGCCGTCGGCGGTCAACGCGTACCAGTACCGGTCCACTTCCTCCTGGTCCGCGCAGGAGAGGAACAGCGAGATCGCCTCGGTGAAGGGGAACTGGGGTCCGGCATCCATTGCATAGTAATCGCGGCCGGCGAGGCGGAAGTGCGCGTGCATCACCTTCCCGCCCATACCCGGAACCTCGTCCGGGTACGTCGCGACGGACACGACCTCAGACCCGGGGATCAGGGCGGTGTAGAACCGGATCGCCGATTCGGCGTCGTCATCGAACCACAGAAACGGGATCACGTCGCTCATCGGGCCTCCTCGGATCATCCAGGTTCCCGCGCGGAGCGTCTGCGGTCAAGGCTGCGCTCCGGGCCCATCTCAACTCCGACGCCGATCGCGGTTCGACTCGCCACCTCTGCGCTCCAGTTGAGCGTCGCTGCCGTCCGCCACGAAGGAGAGTGGATCGACTCGGGCCGGCGACGCGTGCGGCGCCCTGGCCGTCGGCGGGCGTCGAGGATGCCCGGCGGCTCTCGCCAGACGCGCCCGTCGCGTCGTGAACAGTGGCGCATCTTTTGGGCCGTCGCGCCGAGCGCGAAGCGGTCGACGGACTCCTCTCCCGCGCGCGCCGGGCGCAGCGGGTCGCTCGTGGTGCGCGGCGAGGCCGGCATCGGAAAGACGGCGCTGATGGTTCCGTAGGAGTTTTGGTGGACCTGAGGGTGCCTGGGTTCACGACATATGTCACAGGTGATGTGTCGCTCATGTCTCGGGTCATAGGTCACAGTCCGATGCATGTCGAAGCATCGGGTCGTGGTCTTGAAGATCGTCGCTGGGCAGCTCACCGT
>NZ_JANJFE010000020.1:0-138732 GCF_024623505.1 Microbacterium sp. zg.B48 | reverse complement strand
ACGTGCGGGACTGGATCCACGCCGATGACCACTCCTCCGCCGTGCTGACCATCCTCGAGAAGGGCAGCATCGGGGAGACCTACCTGATCGGCGCCGACGGGGAACGCAACAACAAGGACGTCATCGAGCTGATCCTCACCCTGATGGGCCAGCCCGCCGACGCGTACGACCACGTCACCGACCGGGCCGGACACGACCTGCGCTACGCGATCGACTCCACCAAACTCCGCACCGAACTGGGCTGGACCCCCGCGTACGGGGACTTCGAGGCCGGACTGGCCGCCACCATCGCCTGGTACCGCGACAACGAACCTTGGTGGGCCGCCACCAAAGACGGCGTCGAAGCCTTTTACGCCAGCAAAGGCCAGTGACCGTGACGCAGTTCGGCAAGGCCCTGACCCGCACCGACACCCCCATCCCCGGGCTGGTGGTGTTCGACCTGCCCGTGCACGGGGATGCCCGTGGCTGGTTCAAGGAGAACTGGCAGCGCGAGAAGATGACGGCGCTCGGGCTGCCGGATTTCGGCCCCGTGCAGAACAACATCTCCTTCAACGACGAAATCGGCACGACCCGGGGCATCCACGCCGAGCCCTGGGACAAGTGGGTCTCCGTGGCGACCGGCCGCATCTTCGGCGCATGGGTCGACCTGCGGGAAGGCCCCACGTTCGGTGCCGTCTTCACCACCGAGCTGGACCCGTCCCGGGCCATCTTCGTCCCCCGTGGCGTGGGCAACTCGTACCAGACCCTCGAGCCGGATACCGCCTACACCTACCTGGTCAACGACCACTGGTCCCCGGACGCCGAGTACTCCTTCCTGAACCTGGCCGACGAGACCGCGAGGATCGACTGGCCCATCCCGCTCGCGGATGTCGAAATCTCCCCCAAAGACCTCGCTCATCCTCGACTGTCGGAGGTGACCCCGGTCCCACCGCGCCGGATCCTGGTCCTGGGCGCGTCCGGCCAGCTCGGCCTCGCCCTCCGCGAGGAGTTCGGCGCCGCGTCGCACGTGGAGTATGCCACCCGCGCGCAACTGGACGTGACCGCACCTGACCTGGCCTCCGCCCGCCGCTGGCGCGACTACGACACCATCGTCAACGCCGCCGCCTACACAGCGGTGGACCTGGCCGAGACCGCAGACGGACGCCGCGCCGCCTGGGCAGCCAACAGCACCGCCGTCTCCGCGCTCGCGGCCGTCGCCGCCGCGCACGGCATCACGCTGGTCCACGTCTCCAGCGACTATGTCTTCGACGGCACGTCCGAGCGCCCCTATCGCGAGGACGACCCGCTCTGCCCCCTCGGGGTGTATGGGCAGACCAAGGCCGCGGGAGACGCGGCGGTCGCCGTCGTCCCCCGTCACTACATCGTCCGCACCTCCTGGGTCATCGGTGAGGGCAAGAACTTCGTCCGCACCATGGCATCCCTGGCAGAACGCGGCATCGACCCGAACGTCGTCGACGACCAGGTCGGACGCCTCACCTTCACCGCCGACCTCGCCCGCGGCATCCACCACCTGCTCGATACCCGCCCCGGCTACGGAACGTACAGCCTCACCGGAGCCGGCGAACCGATGACCTGGGCCGACATCGCACGACACGTCTTCCGACTCACCGGCAACGACCCCGCCCGAGTCACCGGCGTGAGCACCGACGAGTACTACGCCTCGGCGACCGGCCCGACCGCCCCACGACCGCGCTACAGCGTGCTGGAAACGTCGAAACTCGAGGCGACCGGGTTCCAGACGGCGGATGCCGCGGACTCGCTCAGCGCGTACCTCTCGTCCTGACCGACTCCGACGACGATCCGAGGCGTGCCCGCCCACCGTGCGGGGTCTGTCACGTTGCGTCCGTCCACGAGAAGTCGGATGCCGGGGAGGTCGACCGGGGCGAGCGACCGATAGTCGGAGTGGTCGGTGTGCAGGATCGCCAGATCCACGGGGTCCCCGAGGCTGTGAGGCGTGAAGCCGAGTTCGTCCAGCTCATGATCGTCGTACAGCGGATCGTGAACGCGCACGATGGCCCCGCGAGCCCGCAGCGCCGCGACTGTCGGGAATACCCCAGAGAACGCCGTCTCTTTCACGCCGCCCCGAAACGAGACGCCGAGCACGACGGCTGTCAGACCGGAGAGATCACCGAGGACGTCCGCAGCCTGAGCGACGAGGCGCGCCGGCATCGCGGCGTTCAGAAGGCGGGCGGATCGAATGATGTCTGCATCAGGGTCGGTCGCGAGGTACAGGCGCGGGTAAACGGGAATGCAGTGCCCCCCGACGGAGATGCCGGGGCGGTGGATGTGGCTGTACGGCTGGGAGTTGCAGGCTTCGATGACCTGGTAAATGTCGACCCCGTTCTCTCCGGCGAAGAGGGCGAACTGGTTCGCGAGTCCGATGTTGACGTCACGATAGGTCGTCTCCGCCAGCTTGGCCATCTCGGCGGCCTCCGTGGATCCCAGGTCCCAGACTCCGTTGGGACGCGTCAGATCGCCGCGATCATCGAACTCGAGCACCGCTTCATAGAACGCGCGCGCTGCGGCGCTGCCGGCCGGCGAGAGACCTCCGATCAGCTTGGGATACCTCCGCAAGTCCGTGAAAACGCGGCCCGTCAGCACGCGCTCAGGCGAGAACGCGAGGTGGAAGTCCTCGCCCTCCATCAGCCCTGAGCCGTCTTCGAGCATGGGCTTCCAGCGTCCGCGGGTGGTGCCCACCGGAAGCGTGGTCTCGTAGGACACGAGCGTCCCAGGGCTGAGGTGCATCCCGATGGATTCGGTGGCTGCGTCCATCCGCGCGAAATCGGGCTCCCAGGTCACGTCGTCCACGACGAGCGGTACGACGACGACGACGACGTCCGAGCTCGGAACCGCATCGGCGAAGTCCGTGGTCGCGCGCAGCGTCCCTGCCCGCACTACTCGCTCCAGCGCCTGATCCAACCCGGCCTCGTACGGATACGACCGCGACAGGGCGTTGACAGCATCCACCGTCGCGGGATTCAGGTCGACACCCACGACTTCGTGGCCGGACGAGGCGAACTGGACGGCAAGCGGAAGCCCGATCTTCCCGAGCGCCACGACAGCGATTCGCATCCGGCAAGTCTACGGTGCGCGTCGTCGGCCGCGGGGGCGGCGGGGCGGAGCATGCACTCGCCGTACAATCGATACCCGTGGACTCGGCAATCAATCTCAGAGACGCCGCGCACGCGCCACGTCTCGACGCGATCACCGGGCTTCGGTGGTGGGCGGCGTTCGCCGTATTCGGCTTCCACATCGTCGTGTTCGCGCCCCTCGCGCCTGCTGTGAACTCGTTCCTGGCTTTCGGGGACTACGGCGTGGCGTTCTTCTTCATCCTGTCCGGATTCGTCCTCACCTACTCGCTGCGGCCGGGTACAGCGAAGTCCACGTTCTACTGGCGCCGTTTCGCGCGGATCTACCCTCTGCACTTCGTGACGCTGCTGCTGGCCATTCCGGTCTTCTACAGCTTCGCTCCGGCCCCTCAGGACTGGTGGGTGAGGCCGTTCAGCGTCGGCGCCCTGCTCCTGTCGGTCTTCCTCCTCCAGGGCTGGTCGAGGGATCCTGCCATCCTCTTCTCCGGGAATCCGGCTGCCTGGACGCTCACGGTGGAGGCCTTCTTCTACGCGCTGCACCCGTTCTTCGCCGCTGTGCTCACGCGCATGGGGCGTCGCGGAGCTCTCGTCTCGGCGGCGGTGGTGGCCGTGGTGACGATCGCCATCCGAGTCCTGATCCAGCTGAGTCCCGCCGGGTGGGTGGCGACGCTGCCGTTGCCGATCCTGCGCCTGAACGAATTTGTCCTCGGCATGTGCCTGGCGTGGGCCTTCCGCCTGGGCTGGCGGGCAGGAGTGCACCCCTGGCTGCCTGCCGCCGGCATCGGCGTGGTGGCCATCGGCTACGTGCTGACGGAGCGGTTCGCTGCAGGATCGCTGCTGCTGACCGTCTTCGCGATGCTGCTGCCGGCGCTGATGACGCTGCTCTTCGCCGCCCTCATCGTGACGACATCCGCCGCTGAGGTTGCCGGTCGGGTTCGATGGATGAGATGGCGCCCGCTCGTCCTGCTCGGCGAGTGGTCATTCGCCTTCTACTTGATCCACGCCACCGTGATCTACGCGGCCCTGAACATCTTCGGACTCCAGCCCGCGCGGTGGATGAACCTCCTGTGGTTTGCTGCGCTGCTGATCGTTGCGATCACCTGCGCCGCAGCCCTGCACATCTGGCTCGAACGGCCCGTGGAATCGAAGCTGCGCGCCGCAGAAGTGGGACGGCGGATGCGACGCGAGTCGCGGAGGCAGGCCAAGCCGCCGGCACCACTGGCTGTCACGCTCCCCGACGAAGCGACGCGATGACGCGCTCGGCGGCGTGACCGTCGCCGTAGGGCGCCGCTCCCGACTCCCGCGGCCGGGTGCGAAGCACCGCGGCGGCGATGTCCTCGGGTGCAGGAGCAAGGACGTTCCACCCGAGATCGATGGTCTCCACCCACTCGGTTTCCGATCGGACCGTGGTGCACGGCACTCCGAGCAGGAACGCCTCTTTCTGAAGGCCGCCCGAGTCCGTGACGACGCCGGCGCTGCCGAGGACCGCCGCAATCAGCTCGGCGTATCCCAGGGGGGCATGCGCGACAAGGACCCCCTCGGTCAGGCCCAGCCCCGCCGTGACCGCTCGCGCGACGAGCCTCGGATGCGCGAGAAGGATAACCGGCCGATCCAGCGCCGCCAGCGCCGAAACGATGGCCCGGAGCCTGTGCGGGTCATCGGTGTTCTCCGCCCGGTGGATGGTGGCCAGGTAGTAGGCACCGACCGCCAGACCGAGTTCCTCTGCCAGATCGCCGACCTGGTCGTTGACACCGGCACGCACCGTCAGGAGCACGTCGGTCATGACATCGCCCACCAGTACCGATCGGCCGGCCAGGCCCTCTGCTCCGAGATGCTGCATCGCGGTCTCGGTCGGAGCGAGCAGAAGATCAGCGGCATGATCCGTCAGGACGCGATTGTGCTCCTCCGGCATCCGTCGATTGAAGGATCGCAGCCCGGCTTCCAGATGCGCCACCGGAACGTGCTGCTTCACCGCACTCACGGCTGCCGCGAGCGTGGAATTGGTGTCCCCGTACACCAGGACCCAGTCGGGGCGGTACTGGTCGATGACCCCGTCCAACGCCGCCAGCATCGCGCCGGTCTGAACGCCGTGGGAGCCCGAGCCGACACCGAGGTGCACATCGGGCGCGGGGATGCCGAGTCCCTCGAAGAAGACGTCAGAGAGCATCGCGTCGTAGTGCTGACCGGTGTGCACGATCACATGGTCTACACCGTCCGTCCGAGCCGCCCGCGCCACCGGCGCGAGCTTCACGAACTGCGGGCGGGCGCCGACGACGCTGAGCACCTTCACAGGGGCGAGTCTATAGCGACGCGCGAGACAGTGGCCGACTGGCGGACGTCGCGTCGATTACGGCGCGTGCGGCATGAACTTGCTCGCCGCGCCTTCCACCACTCGAGCCGGCACGCCCTTCAACACGCTGTAGGGCGGCGCGACCGTGTGCTCCCGCACGACGGCTCCCGCGGCGACCACGCTGTGATCCCCGATCGATGCGCCCATCAGGATGACGGCATTGGCGCCGACGTGTACGTGCGCGCCGATCGTGGTCGCGGCACGTTCTGTACCGCTGGCTCGTTCGCTCACACACCTCGCCACTGTCGAGTGCGAGTAGATCTGCGCGCCTGACGAGATCTCGCAGCCGTCCCCGATCGTCAGGCCGCCGCTGCCGTCGATCACCGTGAAGGCACCGATCCATACGCCATCGCCGATGAGCGGCTCGCCCACGATCCACGCATGAGGGTTGAAGCGGTTGGGCGGCACGCCGTGCCACGCGGTCGCATCGGCCGGGGTGTTGCCTTCCACGGACGTGTATCCTCCGCTCCGCACAGTTCGATGCGCATAGGATGGTCGGCGTCTGTCGCACCTCCCGTGACCTTCGAGAACTCTACGCGTTTGGACTCGTCCCATGTCAGTCAGGTCGAAGTCGATCTTGGTCACCGGCGGCGCCGGATTCATCGGCAGTCATTTGGTTGACCGGCTGTTGGCGGATGGCCCCGCGCGGGTCACCGTCGTGGACAACTTCTTTCTGGGCAGCATGGACAATCTGACCGATGCTCGGCGCGCCCGCCCAGACCTCGACGTGATACGCCTCGACGCCGCAGATCTGGCCGCGATGCAGGATGTCGTCGTTGCGCACGAGGTCGAGACGGTCTTCGACCTCGCGGTCATTCCGCTGCCGACCTCGCTCACCTACCCCGCCTGGACGGTGCAGACGAACGTCGGAATCGCCACGGCGTTCTGCGAAATCGCCCGGCGGGGTCTGGTGGAGCGGGTCGTCCACGTCTCGAGCTCGGAGGCATACGGGTCGGCTCGGTACATCCCGATGGACGAAGGCCACCCGCACGATGCCATCACCCCGTATGCGGCGAGCAAGTCCGCCGCCGACCACATCATCGAGTCGTACGTGCAGACCTTCAACATCGATGCGACGGTGATCCGACCGTTCAACAACATCGGTCCCCGCCAGAATCCCGGGTCCTACGCGGGGATCGTGCCCATCATCGTGCGGCGCGTGCTCGACGGCGCCCCGATCGAGATCTACGGGGACGGCGAACAGACGCGGGACTTCATCTTCGTGAAGGACACCGCCGACCTGATCGCGCAGATACATGACTCGGCCGCGTGCCGAGGACAGGTGCTGAACGTCGCGACCGGCGTGGAGACATCCGTCAACGAACTCGTTCGGAGGATCCTGGCGATCATGGGTGCCTCGGATCATCCGGTGTTCCACTCTGAGCAGCGGGCGGGCGACGTCCGACGCCACCTCGCCGATGTCTCGAAGCTTCAGGGGATCCTCGGACACGAGGCACCGACCCTCTCGGACGACGCGCTGGCCCAGACGATCGACTGGTACACCTCGGTTCTTGCATGAGACTCAACATTCCGCTCACCGGCGCTGCAGAGGTCGACGCTGTGCGCGCCGTACTCGAATCCGGCTACCTCACGCAGGGCGCCCGCACCGCCGAATTCGAGCTTGCGGTCAAGGAGTACGTCGGCACGCGGCACGCCGCGGCAGTGAGCTCCGCGACGACTGGGCTGCATCTCACTCTCGTGGCTCTGGGCGTCAGTGCCGGCGATGAGGTCATCATCCCGGGCTTCAGCTTCCCAGCGACCGCAAACGCCGTCATCCAGCAGTCCGCGGTTCCGATCTTCGTGGACATCGTCGAGGACACCTTCAACCTCGATCCGGCTCTGGTGGAAGCTGCGATCACGCCGCGCACCCGGGCGATCATGCCGGTGCACGCCTTCGGGCTCTGCGCCGAGATGTCGCCCATCAACGACATCGCAGCCAGATACGGGCTGCCGGTCATCGAGGATGCCGCATGTGCGCTGGGCGGCACCTACCACGGCCGTCAGGCCGGTTCCCTGGCCACCGCGGGCGTGTTCTCCTTCCATCCGCGCAAGATCATCACGACCGCGGAAGGGGGGATGATCATGACGGACGACGATGAGCTCGCGGCACGCATCGCGGTGCTCCGCGCGCACGGTGCGACGCGTGGGGAGCTCTACATGGAGTTCATCGACGCGGGCTTCAACTATCGGCTCAGTGACGTGCATTCGGCGATCGGCCTGGCGCAGATGCAGCGCATCGACGAGATCGTCTCGGGACGTCGCCGCGCAGCCGCCGCACTGACCGACCGGCTCTCAAATTTGGAGGGCGTGCGCACTCCCTGTTCGGCCGCCGGAACGGAGCACACCTTCCAGTCGTACGTCGTGATGCTTGATGACTCGATCGATCGGGATGCTGTGATCCGATCGATGCGCGCACGGGATGTCGAGACCACGCTCGGAACCTACGGGATGCACCTGCAGCCGTACTTCCGGGATCGCTTCGACATCCGCGACGAGGCGCTGCCCCACACGACCCGGGCCCATCACCAGGCGCTGACCCTGCCGCTGTACCCGCAGCTCACGCCGGACGATCTGGATCTGATCGCCCTCGCGCTGGGTGAGAGCGTCGCGGAGAGCGAGCGAGTGGTATGACCGCACCCGACGTCACGATCGTCGACTACGGAGTCGGCAACCTCGGCTCTCTCCGTAACGCGCTTGCGAAGGTGGGGCGGTCGGCCGAGGTGTCTGGCGACCCTGCCACCATCGCCGCTGCGCGACGCATCATCCTCCCCGGAGTGGGTGCCTTCGACCGTGCCGTCGAACAGCTGCGCGTTCGCAACCTGAGTGACGTGATCGTCCGGGCGGCACGCGATCGCGGAGTGCCGCTGGCAGGAGTCTGCCTCGGAATGCAGTTGCTCATGGACGGCAGCGACGAAGGGGTCCTCCCCGGTCTCGGACTCGTCTCCGGGCGGGCTCGGCGATTCCCCGATGTCGTCGACGGCCGCCGCCTCCTCATCCCCCACATGGGCTGGAGCACCGTCTCATCCGCCAAGCCATCTCGGCTTGCCCCGTCGCTGACCGACGGAGGCCGCTACTATTTCGTACACTCCTTCGCTGTCGAGCCCGATCGGGAGGAGGACGTGCTGACATGGACCGACTACGGGACGCGGTTCGCATCGACGGTCGAGCGCGACAACGTCATCGGGATTCAGTTCCATCCCGAAAAGAGCCATCGCTTCGGTCTGGCGATCCTGCGAGAGTTCGCGGAGGTGGAGCTCTGATGCATGTCTATCCCCGCATCATCCCGGTGCTGCTGCTCGAGGGCGAGCGCCTGGTGAAGACGCGCGAGTTCGGCGACGCACGCTACGTGGGCGATCCGGTGAACGTGATCAGCATCTTCAACGATCTCGAAGTCGACGAACTGATGATCCTGGACATATCCGGCGCCCGCAGCCGCGTCCCGTCGTCGATGGAGCTGCTGCGTCGCATCTCCTCGGAGGCGTTCATCCCGCTGGCATATGGCGGGGGCGTCGAGACCGTGGAGCACGCCGAACGGATCATCTCCGCCGGTTTCGAGAAGATCGTCGTCAACACCGCCCTCACGCGCGACCCCGATGCGGTGCGTGAGATGGTCAGCGCGCTGGGATCCCAGGCGATCGTCGGTGCCGTTGATGTTCGGCTTACGGCGACGGGCTACGTGCCTTACGACAAAGCCGGCACCGTCCGTGCCGGCCTGGACCTCAGCGAATGGGTCGCGCGGGCTCACGAGGTCGGTGTCGGCGAGATTATGGTCACCGCGATCGACAGAGAGGGCACCCGCCAGGGCATCGATCTGGAACTGGTGCGCGACGTCGTCGAGTCCTCCACGGTGCCTGTGATCGCGCATGGTGGAGCGGGCACGCGCGAAGACCTGGTTGCCCCGATCGAGCACTCCGGCGCATCGGCGGTGGCAGCCGGCTCCGCCTTCGTCATGCAGGCCGGTCGCGACAGCGTGCTCATCAACTACCCCACGCGGCCGCAGATCGATACCCTGTTCGCTCACCTGGCCGAGGGCCGGAACGACCAGGCCGCGTCTGCCGCACTCACCCATGACATCGACATCGAGGCAGCGGAGGATTTCCTGAGCTCACCCCGTGTCTGCGCCCGGTGCATCATCACGTCGGACGTGCCCGGGGCTGCATTCGACCCCCAGGGCGTCTGCTACTACTGCCATCTGCATGATTCGCTCGATCGGCAGTACCCCATCGGGCCCGAGAGCGAGCGGGCGCTGGACCGGTTCGTGGGCGAACTGAAAGCTGCCGGCGATGGCAAGCAATACGACTGCATCATGGGCGTCAGCGGCGGAACCGATTCGTCATACCTGGCACATCTGCTCGTCTCGAAGGGCGTCCGCCCGCTGGCAGTCCACTTCGACAACACGTGGAACTCCCCCACCGCGACATCGAACATCTTCGCGGTGCTCGAGAAGCTCGGTGTCGAACTGGAGACGTACGTCGTGGACAACGCGGAGTACGACGACATCTACCGGTCGTTCATGCTCGCCGGAGTCAAGGACATCGAAGCGCCCACCGATATCGGCTTCATGGGCGTGCTGTACCGAGCCGCCGAGAAGCACGGCATTCGCCACATCGTCGAAGGACACTCGTTCCGCACCGAGGGAATCTCGCCGATGGGCTGGCTGTACATGGACGGCGGCTACATCAAGGGAGTGCACCGCAAGTTCGGCAGGCTTCCGATGAAGACCTTCCCCAATCTCGACTTCGGGAAGTTCGTCCGGTGGTCCGCGTTCAGCCGCATCCAGCGCACTCGCCCGCTGTACTGGATCGACTACAACAAGGAGGACGCGAAGAAGTTCCTCGCGGAACAGTTCGGGTGGAAATGGTACGGCGGCCATCATCTCGAGAACCGTTTCACCGCCTTCTATCACACCTACTTCCTGCCGACGCGGTTCGGAATCAACTTCCGGCAGATCGAGCTTTCCGCACTGGTGCGCTCCGGTCAGATGGACCGCCGCGTCGCGGCCGCCCAGTTCATCGAGCCGCGGTTCGGTGACCCCGAGCTCATCGCCATGGTCAAGAAGAGGCTCGGCTTCACCGACGCGGAGTTCGAGCATGTGATGACGATGCCGCGGAAGGACTACACCGACTACTCGACGTACAAGCGGCGTTTCGAGTTGCTCCGCCCGTTCTTCTGGCTGATGTGGAAGCTCAACCGCGTCCCGAAGAGCTTCTATGTGAAATTCTGCGTACCGCGGCGGGCGGCGTGAGCTCGAGCGTCATCTTCACGCGTCAAAGAGTGATTCTGCGCGTCGCCTTCTGGTTACTCAAACCGTTCGCCTTTTTCACACGCCGCCTGGACTGGGTGGTGGGCCCCGAGGACATCGCGCTGATGGCCACCCACATAGCCGCTGCGCTTCCGCGCTCCTACACGGCGATCCACGCGCGCAATCCGTTCTATGCCGTCGAGTACGACGCGGTGATCCAGAAACCGAGCACGGCGCTGGGCGGCAGAATCTCGGTCTGGCGTCGGCTGTACGGCGGCCCGCTTCTGCTCGCGTGGTTGGTCAATCGCTCGCGGGGCTTCATCTACGTGGGCGGCGGAGCGTATCTGGAGGGTCACCACGACGAGCGCGAATTCGAGTTCGCGTTCATCCGCAGGCACGGCCGACGCCTTGTCTGCTATTTCACCGGCAATGACATCCGCTCCCCGAAGCTCATGGCGCAGCGAGCCGAACGCACCGGTCGCCCGAACATCGGCACTGCCCTCATGGCAGCCGACCCCGTTTTCGCCAGCGATGAGTACGACGACGCGCGCAGACTCCGCGCGCAGGTCGCGGAGAGATACGCCGAGACGATCTTCACCGCCCGGGAGGATCAGCTTTCGTACCTCACCCGTCCGACACGCCCGTTCCTGTACTTCTACCCCGATGAGCTGTTCGCCGCGGCGTCGGACAAGTTCGACTCCACGGAGAGGGTCGTGGTTGTTCACGCGCCCTCGAATCCGCTTCTGAAGGGGACCGATGCCGTCCGCCAGGTCATGGCGCGCATCATGCAGGAGAATCCGGGGGTGGACTACCGGGAGTTGATCGGTGTGCCTCATGAGAAGGTCCTGCGCGCTCTGGATGAGGCGCACATCGCCCTCAACGAGTTCTACTCCTCGATGCCAGGGGTCTTCGGCGTGGAAGCGATGGCGCGTCGCTGCGTTCTCGTGACGAGTGCGCGCGTCGCGGACGAGCCGGACCTGGGGTCGGAAGCGGCCGACGCGTGGGTGGTCGCGGATGTGGGAACACTTCACGACGTCGTCACCGGCATCCTCAGCCATCCGGAGCGTATGGCCCCGCAGGCCGAGAGCGGGTACGAATGGGCCCGTCTGCACGCGTCCGCCTCGGCGTGCAGCCGTGTCATCGCCGAAATTCTGGGTCCGCCGGCCGCCTCTGCAAAGGCCTAGTTCACCGCCACCAAGCGCGCGATCGCCGCTCGCCAGATCTCCACCTGCGCCTGCGCCGAGAGTTCTGGCGCCGCCCGATCGGCCGCAGCCTTCCACGCGCGAACGTCGGCGGCAGTGAGGGCATCGAGCACCCTCGTGAGTGACTGCGGGTCGAAATCGTCGGTGACGGGCCCCAGCCCGAAGCGGCGCACGTACTCGGCCATCTCCGGAGTCGGGCCGACGATGATTCCGAGACGTGCTTGGACGTAGTCGAAGAGCTTGTTCGGAAGGGCCCAGGTGTTGTTGAAGTTCGTCGGGGCCAGCACGTGAATGCCGACATCGAAACGGCACAGCGTCTCGGCCAGGAGGCTGTAGGGGACCGGGTCGTTGACTCGAACCCGGCCGCCGGAGGCTGCGGCCGCTTCACGCAGCTGAGCGAGGTACGCGGGCTGATTCGGGGTGAGGTACATGTCCAGAGTCACGGGAGCGCTCGAGGCGGTCACGGCCGTGATCAGATCGTGAAGCCGCCGGTCCTGCAGTGCAGCCCCGGAGTGCACGAGGCGGATCGTGTCCCCGACCGGGGTCGGGGACACGTCCAGGTACGGCGCGGCGTTGGTCACGAGCTCCGCATGGAAGCCGAAGTTGCGTTCGTACTCACGGGACAGACCTCTGCTGACCGTCGTCCACGATGACGCCCGGGAGACATAGGTCGAACAGACCCAGTCGACGTAGGGAGTGATCCGCTCACGCCACCCCTCCCAGTCCTCGTGCAGAAGCGGGGAGTACTCGTGCAGATCGGCATGCACTCCCTTCCGAGGTTTGAGGCGGAGTGCGAGGGGGACAGCTTCGACGTCGTTGGCCAGCACGAGGTCCCAGGACCGTGGACGCAGGTGCTTCTTCGCCCACTCCACCGACCACAACCTCCAATAGGCGCGACGGTATGCCTTCCGCGTGACGTAGCGATCGTCCAGGACGTTGTGCAGGATGTCATCAGGTATCTGCACGTGTCCGGCGACACCATGGGGCGCAGGCCCGTACCCGCACGTCGTGACGGTGTACTCGTTGCTGAACGCGTCGACCTGCTTCAGTACGCGGGCGTCTCCTGCGATCGGCGAGAACGACAGGATGAGCAGAGTGGGTTTCAAGCGGTCACTTCCCGTTCGGTTTCGGCGCGCGCCTGCCATGGTACGCGGCACAGTGCCGCCGCAGCCGCCTTCGGCGGGCTCGGTGAGGCACCTCGATAGACTGGTGGTCATGACAGACGCCCCACTCGAGGAGCAAAGGGCGTGGTGAATCGGCACGCGCTGCCTCGTTGGGGCAATGCTCTGATCGACGCGATCGCGGACGCGCCGATGAGTCCGCTAGGTCGCCTCGCTGCGAAACGGATGGGGCGCCCTGCCCCCCGCGGCAGCATCCCTTCGACGGTCTTCGCCGACCGGCCCCGCCGCGTGCTGATCGCACCGGTGAATTACTCGGCTCAGGGTGTGGCGTGGGCGCGCGCCCTGGAGCAGGCCGACGACACGATTTCCGCCCGGAACATGGCTGTCGATGTGCCCGGCGGCTTCTCCTTCGATGCTGACCTCGTCGTGCCCGTCGGCACGTACCACAACGACCCCGATTGGCAGCGTCGTCAGTTCGAGGCGGCGTGCACGGCGACGCATGTGCTCATCGAAGCGGAGGAACCCCCATTCGGTCGGATGCTGGGAAGATCGGTCGCCGCCCAGGCCAGCGCGCTTGTGGACCGTGGGGTGGATGTCGCCTTCCTGGCCCACGGCACGGACGTGCGTCTCCCGTCGCGACACATGGCCGACAATGAGTGGTCGCACTACGCCGACCCTGCGGTGTACGCACCCCGAGCCGAGACCCTCGCCGCGCGCAACATCGCCCTCCTGGAGACCAGCGGACGACGCGTGTTCGTCTCGACGCCGGACTTGCTGGCGGATGTGCCGTCAGCCGCGTGGTGCCCCGTCGTCGTGGATCCAGCGCGGTGGGCGACGGTGCGCGCGCAGCGAGAGCCCGGCCGCCCGCTGCGCGTCGTGCACGCCCCCTCGCACGATGCCGTCAAGGGCACCGAACTCATCCTGTCCACGCTCGAGCGGCTCGAGGATGCCGGCCTCATTGAGCTCGAACTGGTCCGCGGAGTCCCGTCCGCGCTGATGCCCGAAGTGTTCGCAAGGGCGGACGTGGTGCTCGACCAGTTCCGAGTCGGCTCGTACGGAGTGGCGGCGTGCGAGGCGCTCGCGGCCGGATGCGTCGTCATCGGCAGCCTTTCGGACGCGGTGCGTGACGAGATCCGGACTCGCACAGGTCGTGACGTCCCCATTCGCCAAGCGAGCCCCGCCACGCTCGAAGCGGTCCTCCGCGACCTTACGGTCGACACCCGCATCGCACGGATCCGCGACGCCGGAGTGGACTTCGTTCGACATGTCCATGACGGAACGATGTCGGCGCACGCGCTGATCAGCAACTGGATCGAGCCGCACCCGTCATCGCCCGCAGAGGAGCACGCACATGCATCCGATAGTTGAGCGCGCCTGGAAGATCGTTCCCAAGCCGCTGCAGGACGCCATCGCGTCCGGCATCGACAGAGCGCGCGGCGTCACCCCTCCCCCACCACCCGAGCCGGACCTGAGCAAGAAGTACCGCCTGCTCGTGGGCCCCGTCAACTACGCTGGGCAAGGTTATCGCTGGTCCAGAGCTCTCGAGGAGTCCGGCGAGGTGTCGGCCCGCAACTTCGTGCACACCGAGAACAACGTCCTGCAGTACGACGCCGATTACCTCGTGACGTGGCGCACGGCGGAGCATTCACGGGCCTGGCAACGCGCCATGGTCGAGGCGATCGCCCGCGACTACACGCACGTTCTCATCGAGGCCTGCTATCCGGTCCTTGGCGGACTGCACAGTGGCGACCTGCGCAAGCAGGTGGCCCTCATGCAGAGCTCCGGAGTGCGCGTGGGAATCGTTGGGCACGGCACGGACGTTCGTCTGCCATCCACGCATATGGCCGCCGATCCCTGGTCGTACTTCCACAACGACGTCTGGGTTCCGGCGGACCTGCTGGAGCCGGTCGTCGCCGAGAACCTGAAGTTCATCGGCGAAGTGGATGTTCCCACCTTCGTCTCCACTGCCGGGCTGCTCATCGACGTGCCGAACGCTCATTTCCTCGGGGTGATCGTGGACCCCCGCAAGTGGGCGAATGACGAGCCGCTCCTGGTGCGCGAGCGCGTCAAGGTCGTGCACGCCCCGACGAACCCGAATCTCAAGGGCACGATCGACATCGCGCCCGTCGCCCGCCGTCTTCACGAGGAAGGCCTGATCGAATACGTCGAGATCACCGGCATTCCGAACGATCGGATGCCCGCCGTGTTCGCCGACGCGGACGTCGTGCTGGACCAATTCCGCACTGGCGACTACGGCGTTGGCGCATGCGAGACGATGGCGTCCGGGCGCATCGTGCTCGCCCACGTGAGCGAGCAGGTGCGCCGCGAGGTCGAGCGCCACGCGCAGATGCCGCTTCCGATTCCGGAGACGACCATCGACACCGTGGAGGAGATGCTGCGCGACATCGCCGCACGTCGGGAGCACTATCGCGCGCTCGCGGCCACCGGCCCCGAATTCGTCCGCCGTCTGCACAACGGGGACTTCTCCCGATCGGTGCTCATGAAGCACTTCATCGAGGCCTGACGGTGCGAATCACGATCGTGTCGAGGATCTACCGCCCGGAACCCGCCTCGGCATCGTTCTTCCTCGGATCCGTGGCCGATGCGCTGCTGGCCGATGGCAACGAGGTGGACGTGCTCACCTCGCGACTGCCGCGCGGAACCGCTCCGCACGCGCGCGGCGAGCGCGTGCGGACCTTTCCGGTCATCCGCGATCGCAACGGCTACGTCCGCGGGTACCTCCCGTATCTCAGCTTCGACATCCCCTTGGCGTTCCGTCTGTTGTTCGCCCGTCGACCGGATGCCGTTCTCGTGGAGCCGCCACCGACCACCGGCGCGGTCGTGCGTGTGGTGTGCGCCATACGACGGGTCCCGTACGTCTACGATGCGGCGGACATCTGGTCGGATGCCGCGGACATGGCGACCGGGTCGCGAGCGGTCATCCGGATCCTGCGGGCGGTCGAGCGGTTCGCCATGCGGGGCGCTGCCCACCTGGTCACGATCAGCCAGGGTGTCACGGACCGGATGCGCGCGCTCGACATCGATCGGCCGGTGACGGTCACCGGCTTCGGAGCGGACACGAGCGAGTTCTCGGTGACGCGCGCACCCGCTGAGCAGGCCTTCGTGTACGCCGGCAGCTACTCGGTGTGGCATGGCGCGGACGTGCTGTTGCAGGCCCTGGCCGAGTTGCGCACGACTCATCCTGCGTACACGCTGCGGGTGATCGGCAACGGCGAGCGGGAGGCGCTGGAGGCGCTCGCACGCGAGCTCGAACTCGATGATGCCGTCGAGTTCTTTGATGCCGTCTCCCCCGCCGAGCTGGCCCCTCACCTCGCGGGTGCCGTCGCCACACTGGCAACCCTCAAGCCCGGGACAGGATACGACTACGCCTTCACCTCGAAGGCCTATTCCTCCCTGGCCGCCGGCTGCCCCGTCATCTTCGCGGGGCCCGGTCCCACCGCGGCATTTCTGAACGATGCCAACGGCCGCGTACGGGCAGGGGCCGCCGTCGCGTACGACCCCGCCGCCATCGCCGCCGCCATGCGCGAGTTCGCCGATGATCCGCTCACGGTGCCGCAGAGAGAGGCGCTGGGGGCATGGACGGCGGCCGAGCACTCCATGGCCGCGGTCGCACGGCGCGTGGCTGCGGTCATCGAGGGTGTGGCTGCGGCAACCCGCAGGAAGGCGCTGGTGTGAGCAGGCTGATCTCGGGCCCCGTCGACTGGATGGTTCGGCACCGCTCCTCCATGCCGGCGTGGATCGATCACCTGATGGAGTCCGTTGCGCGGCGTCCCGACGGCATCGCAGGCCGGATTGCATCACGACTTCTGGGCGGCGGCGGAACAGGTCCGGTCACCACGGTTCCCGATGCCGCCCTGCGGGTCTACATCGCGCCGACGAACTACTCCGGACAGGGATACCAGTGGGCGCGTGCGCTGGAGCGCGCCGACCACCGGATCGGAGCGCGGAACATGGCCGTCGCCCTTCCGGGTGGATTCTCCTTCGCTGCCGACACGAGCGTGCCGGTGGCAGTCGTCAACTCGTCCGATCGGTGGCAGGAGGAGGAGTGGCAGGCGGCCCGCAGGTTCACCCACGTTCTCTTCGAGGCTGAGCGATCGATCTTCGGCCGCAGGTTCGATCGCGACCCGGCCCGGGAGATCGCCGCGCTCGAGGCCGAAGGCGTCTCGGTCGCATACCTCTGCCACGGCACCGACATCCGCGATCCCGACAAGCACGCGACGCTCACGCCCTGGTCGCTCTACCCGGAGGATCCGCGCACGGACGTCCTGCGCGAGGACGCACGGGCCAACCTGCGCCTTCTCAGCACGCTGCGCCGCCCCACCTTCGTCTCGACCCCCGACCTGCTGCTCGACGTCCCGTGGGCCTCCTGGTGCCCGGTCGTCGTGGACCCGGGTCGCTGGTCGACGGACAGCGCGCCGTTCCGCGGCGAGCAGGTCCGCATCGTGCACGCCGCGAGCGCGCCACTGCAGAAGGGCAGCCACTACATCGAGCCGGCGCTGGATGACCTGGTGCGGTCCGGCGCCGTGGAGTTCCGTTTCATCACGGGAACCCCTGCCGCCGAGATGGACGCGGTCTTCGCCGGCGCGGACATCGTCATCGACCAGTTCCGCGTCGGCTCGTACGGGGTGGCCGCGTGCGAGGCGATGGCGGCAGGACGGGTCGTGGTCGGCCACGTCGTTCCTTTCGTCCGCGAGCACGTCGAGGCGGAGTACGGGATGCCGCTGCCGATCGTCGAGGCCACACCCGACACGCTGCGCGAAACGATCGCACGCCTCGCAGAGGACCGCACCGCGGCACGGGCGATCGCGGCATCCGGTCCGGCCTATGTCGAGAAGGTCCACTCCGGCGCGGCAAGCGCGCGGGTGCTCATCGATGACTGGATCCGGCCGACGTCGGCGACGATCTCGCCGGGACCATGACGTGAGCCTCGATACGATCGATCCATGAGCCAACCCGTGGTCGATGTGACGATCGCTGTGCATTCCGCCACCAGGCCGATCGCGCGAGCGGTCGCGTCGATCGTCGACCACACGGAGGCACCGGTGCGTGTCAACGTGGTCGCCCACAACATCGACCCCGAGGTCATCCGCGAGAACCTCGGCGCGTACGCGAGCCACCCGCAGGTGCGGCTCCTCGCCCTGCGTGACGGCGTCTACTCCCCGGCCGGCCCCATGAATCACGGCCTCGACCATTCGGACGCGCGCTTCGTCGCCGTCATGGGATCCGATGACGAGTTCGCGCCCGGCGCGGTCGACTCGTGGCTCGCGCTGCAGAGGGAGACGGGCGCGTCGACCGTTCTCGCCCGCGTGCGGATCGGCAGCCGCGGCATCGATCCGTATCCCCCGGTCCGCCGAGGACGGCGGACCCGCCACCTCAGCGCCCACAAGGATCGGCTGGCCTATCGCAGTGCACCGCTCGGACTCATCGAGCGGGCGCGTTTCGGCGACCTGCGGTTCACCGAGGGACTCCCGTCGGGCGAGGACCTCGCCTACTCTGCGACGCTGTGGTTCACGGGCCGCAACCTCGCCTACGACCTCACCGGGCCGGAATACATCATCAACGACGACGCGGGCGACCGGGTGACCTTCGCCCCGCGTCCCGTCCCCGAGGATTTCGCTTTCCTCGACGCCATCGAAGCGACCGAATGGTTCGGCGGTCTGTCCCGGCCGAATCGACGGGCGCTTGCGGTCAAGATCCTGCGAGTGCACTTCTTCGACGCGGTGCTGGCACGTACGCAGGTGCCGGAGGGGATCGGCGCCCACCGCCACGACCTGATCGCGGTATTGGATCGGATAGAGACGATCGCCCCAGGCGTGACGCGCCTGCTCGCCCGTGTGGACCGGCGGGTGATCGACGAGGTTCGGTCGGCCTCACCCGATCCGAAGGCGATCCTGCACTTCATCGACGCGCGCTGGAACTACCGGACCATCGGTGCGATGCTGCCGCGCAACCCGTTCCTCACTCTGCACCGGCAAGCACCGTTCCGCACGCTCTACGCGGGGATGCGCGCAATGTCCGCGGTCTAGTGATCCCGGTCTCGGGCAAGCCCGGCCAGCAGCACCTGTTCAGCGAACGACGGTAAGGAGGCTGCCACCTCGTAGAAGGTTCCCTGGCTGACAATCACTCCCTCGTCGACGTAACAGACCCGGTCGTAGTCTTTGATCGTCGACAGCCGATGCGCGACGGAGATGAGGGTGACCTCGCCTTGGAGTGCCTTGATCGACTTCGTCACCTCGTCCTCGGTCTTCGTGTCCAGCGAGCTTGTCGCCTCGTCCAGAACGAGCACCAGCGGGTCGGTGTACAGGGCCCGGGCGATGCCCAGACGTTGCTGCTGGCCACCGGAGAGCGAAACCCCCCGTTCGCCGATCCGTTCGTCGATCCCGCCCGCCCGCGAAGCGACGAGCGAGCCCAACTGAGCCCGCTGGAGTGCGCGGACCACGCGTTCCCGGTCGATCTCGTCATTCCATGTCAGCGCAACGTTCTGAGCGATCGTGCCGTCGAACAGAGCGACGCGCTGAGGGACGTAGCCGACACGTCCACGCCATTGCCGCAGAACCGAGTTGAGGGGGTGCCCGTCGATGCGGATCTCCCCGGACGAGGGCACGCTTAGCCCGAGCAGCAAGTCGATGAGCGTGGACTTCCCCGCACCAGATGGCCCTACGATGCCCAGCGAACTGCCCAGCGGGATGTCCACGGACATTCCGCGAATTACGTCCTCCGACGCCTTCGGGTAGCGGAACCGCACGTTCTCCAGCCGCATCTCGCGCGGTTTATCGGCGAGCTCCGCTGTGTCAGCCGGCGTCGTGGAGGTCTCCATATCGTTCTCCGACGCGATGAGGTCGCCGATGACGTCGGTCGCGGAGGGGATGCTTGCCACCGCCTGAACGATGCCCCCCTGGATGCCGTTGATGGCTGGGATAAGTCGGAAGCCCGCCGTAGCGAAGAGAGCCACAGACGTGAGCGCAGCGGTGAGACCGCCCTGGAAGAATGATGCGCCACCGACAAGGATGATGCCGCCGATGAGTGCGATTTCGAACACGAAGCCGGGAATGATGCCGAGGATGGAACCGTTGGCACGGGCCCGCACCGACCGTTGGCGATTTGTGGTGACCAATTCCGCGACATCGGACAGCCGGTTGCGCAGGCTCAGTTCCTTGAGTGCCTCCATCATCTCTGTCATCAGGATCGCCACACGGTAGCTGTACTCGAGGTTGACCTGAGCAGCCTCCAGTGCGCGTTTCGTGACGAACTGATGCACGATCAGCGCGATCAGCGTCAGATAGACGAGCGCGATGATCGAGATCATGGGATTCACGACAAGAAGCACGGCCAAGACGAGGACGAACGTGAACATCGAGCTCGGGACGCGCATCAGCGGCAGCAGGAAGCCAGCCATCGTATTGGCGATACCGGCATCCGCGATGCGTGTGATCTCCGCTACCGAGCGCTTGGAACGTTGCTCCCAGCTCGAGTTGATGTAGGCGCGGAACATCCGATCGCCGATTTCGAGCTCGTACTTCGCGAAACGCCTGGTTGCATGCCAGTGCAGCGAGACCGAGCAGATCGATTTGACGATGATGAGCACGAGCGCCGACAGCGCCAGCAGCGGAGCCATCTCTGGCGTGATTTCACCGACGATCGGCAGGTCGAGCGTTCCTCCGGTGATGGCCGGACCAATGACGATCGCCAGCAGCGACATAGCGACCACATCGAGCAGCGTGACGAGCGTCGTCGCGATCATGTAGAACACAAAATATCGCTGCGCCCCCAGGGGAAGCAGCGGCAGGAGGTCCTGCAGCACGGCCCAGACGCGTTTCATGATCGGCCTCCGGCCCTATCCGCTGCGGATAGGTCGTTCGGATACAGACGCGTCATCAGAATGTGACCGAGGCGCCGTCGGCCGCCGAAGTGAGCGCCCCCTCGACGACCTCCAGCGTGTGCAGGCCCTGTTCCATCGTGACGACGTTGCTCGGCAGCCCGAGCACTGCGTCGCGGAACGCCTCGTGCTCGACGCGTAGCGGCTCGCGCTTGGCGAACGAGAATCGGGTCACGTCACCCTCGGACACGCCCCGGAACGACGAGACCGAGTCCCATTCAAGTGCGATCGTCCCGTTGGCGTGGAAGGTGAGGTCGCCTGTCGCCGTGTCGGCGATGTACGTCCCCCGATCGCCGGTGACGACGGTCACCCGCTCCTTCATCGGGCTGAGCCAGTTGATCAGATGGTTGACGATCACGCCATTGGAAAGCCTGCCTGTCAACGCGATCATGTCCTCGTATTCGCGGCCGCTCTTGAAGGTGGTCTGGGCGTACACCGTCTTGTATTCGCTCTGAGCGACCCAGGCCGTCAGGTCGATGTCGTGGGAGGCCAGGTCCATGCCCACTCCCACGTCGGCGATTCGTGCGGGGAACGTGCTCTGGCGGCGGGTGGCAATCTGGTAGACCTCGCCCACGTCGCCGTTAGCCAGGCGGCGTCGCAATTCCTGCAGGGCGGGATTGAAGCGCTCCACGTGTCCGACCGCGCCCACCAGTCCTCGCGAGGAGAACGCGTGAGCCATCAGGCGGCCTGCTTCGGTGGAGTGCGCGATCGGCTTCTCGACGAGCGTGTGGATGCCGGCTTCGGCCAGTGCCATCGCCGCAGCGAAGTGGTGCCGGGTAGGAACCGCGACGACGGCGATGTCGACACCGGAGGCGATCAGTGCCTCGACGTCGGGAAGCACGTCCAAGCCCGCCGCAACGCCATGGGGGTCGCCGCCAGGATCAGCGATGGCGACGAGCTCCAGACCCTCGACTTCGCGCAGCACCCTGGCGTGATGCCGCCCCATCATCCCGATGCCGAGAAGCCCCGCCCTCAGCGCCATCAGGAACCCGCTCCTGCCACAGCGTTGACGGCAGCAGCGATGCGGTCCAGGTCTGCGGCGGTCAGCGAGGGGTGCACGGGCAATGAGACGACTGCACTCGCCGCGGCTTCGGTGACCGGAAGGTCCAGGTCCCGTGCGTACGGAGCCAGCGAAGGAAGCCGATGGTTGGGGATCGGGTAGTACACGCCGCTTCCGACCTGGTATTCATCCTTGAGCGCTTTCACGAAGCCATCACGGTCCTCGGGAATGCGAACTGTGTACTGGTGGTACACGTGCACGGCCCCTTCGGCCACCGGGGGCACGACAACCCCTCGAAGATGGGCGTCGAAGAACGCAGCGTTCTGCTGGCGCCGTCGGGTCCAATCGTCCACCTTCGTGAGCTGGACACGGCCGATCGCCGCGTGGATATCGGTCATGCGGGCGTTGAAGCCCACGACCTCGTTCTCATACTGCTTCTCCATGCCCTGGTTGCGGAGAAGGCGGATTGCGCGGGCGAGCTTGTCGTCGGCAAGAGTGACCATGCCGCCCTCGCCGCTGGTCATGTTCTTCGTGGGGTACAGCGAGAACATCGCGAACGCGCCCCACGCGCCGACCGGTCGGCCGTCCAGGGAAGCGCCATGGGCCTGTGCGGCATCCTCGTACAGCGCCACGCCGTGCTTCTCGGCGACGGACGAGAGCTCGCGGAGGCGAGCGGGGTGCCCGTACAGATGAACCGGCAGGATGCCGCGGGTCCGTGGTGTTATCGCGGCCTCGACCGCGGCGGGGTCCAGCGAGAATGTCTCTGGCTCGATGTCGACGAACACCGGCGTCGCACCCGTCAGCGCCACCGAGTTGCCGGTCGCTGCGAAGGTGAACGACGGAACGATGACCTCGTCACCGGGGCCCACGCCCGCGGCCAGGAGCCCGAGGTGCAGGCCGGATGTGCCGGAGTTCACGGCGACGGTCGGACGCCCCTGCACGAAGTGCTCGGAGAACTCGCGTTCGAACGCGGCAACTTCGGGCCCCTGGGCCACCATGCCGGTGCGGAGCACTCGGTCGACCGCCTCGCGCTCATCAGCGCCGATGATCGGCTTGGCGGGAGGGATGAAGTCCAGCGTCACAGGGTGACCTCTCTGAGTATGCCATCGACCTCTGTATAGATGTCGGAGGAGACGGGACAGTGCCACTGTCCGTCACGTTCGGTGAGTGGGTGACCTGAGCGGCCGACCCATCCGATGCGGCGCGCCGGTACACCCGCGACCAGGGCGTACGCGGGCACGTCCTTGACCACGACGGCGCCGGCGGCGACCGTCGCCCACGCACCGATGGTGACGGGCGCGACACACGTCGCGCGGGCACCCACAGAGGCGCCGATTTCGATGGTGACACCGACCGGCTCCCAGTCGTGGGCGCTCTTCAACGTCCCGTCGGGATTGATCGCGCGAGGGTATGTGTCGTTGGTCAGCACCACCGCGGGACCGATGAAAACGCCATCGCCCAGACGGGCGGGCTCATAGACGAGGGCGTAGTTCTGCACCTTGCAGTTGTCGCCCATCACGACGCCGGTGCCGATGTAGGCGCCCCGTCCGACAACACAGTTCTGGCCGATGACGGCGCCCTCGCGCACCTGCGCGAGATGCCAGATCGAGGACCCGTCCCCAATCGTCGCATCGACGGACACGTCTGCGGAATCCGTGACGCGCACGGCGGAAGACTGGCTCACGTTCGGGGGCTCCTCGCGACTCCGGCATCGGACCGCGGAGTGCAACGTCGAGTCTACCGCCTCTGCAAGAATGGAACGATGAGCACTGAAGGCCCTTCGGGAGAGCCGTCTCCCGAGGATGGGGCATGGGTGGTCATTCCGCTCTACAACGAGGCATCCGTCATCGGTGAGGTCATCACCGGCCTTAATAGATCGTTCCGCCACATTGTCTGCGTCGACGACGGATCCTCCGACGGCTCGGCCGACGCCGCCCGCGCAGCCGGGGCCACCGTCGTGTCGCATCCCGTCAATCTCGGCCAGGGCGCAGCCCTGCAGACGGGCATAGAGTACGTGCTCGATCATCCGTCTGCTCGCTATATCGTGACCTTCGACGCGGACGGCCAGCATCGCGTGGAGGATGCCGTCGGAATGGTCGCAGAAGCGCGCCGCGCCGACCTCGCCATCGTTTTCGGGTCGCGGTTCCTGGATGACCGCACCCGGCCGGGCTGGATGAAACACGCCATCCTCAAGACCGCCGTGTGGGTCACCAACCAGACGACCGGCCTTCGGTTGACCGACGCGCACAACGGCCTCCGGGTCATTCGCAGGGACGCGGCCCGCTACGTGCAGCTGAAGCAGGACCGCATGGCGCATGCCACGGAGATCGTGCTCCAGCTCGGCAACACCGGACTGCCGTGGGCGGAGTATCCCGTCGAACTCCTCTACACCGACTATTCGAAGGCGAAGGGTCAGAGCGTGCTGAACTCCGTGAACATCCTCGTCGACTTGGTCGTGCGCTGATGCTGATCCAGATCATCCTCATCGTCGCGATCGTGGTCATCGGGTTCCTGGTGATCCGCAACCCCGGCAGCGACAGTCACCTCGCGATCCGACGTCTGCTGCTGTTCGCCTTCGTCATCGTCGCGGTGCTCTCGGTGCTGTTCCCACAGTGGCTTTCGTGGGTGGCGTCGCTGATCGGTGTGGGCCGCGGAACCGATCTCCTCCTCTACGCCCTTGTACTGGTCGTGCTCGTGGTGATCGCCACGCAGTACCGCACCAACGTCGAGCAGAACCGCCGCATCACCCAGCTCGCGCGTCGAATCGCCCTGCTGGAAGCGCGCGAGAGCGAGCGCCAGCCTTCCGTCCAGGACGACAGCGCGGCACCGCCGCATACCGAGCCGCTGCCTTAGTCGCAGGCTGTGACCCGCCAGAGGGATGCCTGACCCTCGCGGTCCACGAGCTCAAAGCCGTCGGCCTCCGCCAGACCCGTGAATCCGGGCAGGACGTAATGTCCGTAATCAGCGTCGCCCGGACCGAAGTCCAGCACGTACCGGGAGCCGATGGCATCGAGCGCAGGGCAGACCAGCGGGTCCGTGGCCACCGCATTGAGGTTGCCCGCGAGCACCTCGTAGGCCTGCGTCCGAGGTGGCTGCCATGTCTTGGGATAGACGGCATGCTCACCCAGCGCATACCCGAAAGCCATTCCGGTTGAAGGGTTACCCAGGACGAGCTGGTCGGCAGGCACCCGCTGCGGCAACCGTTCCAAAAGAGCGAGCTCATCAACACTGAGGTACGACGACTCGTCCATCTGATACCACGTCGCATGGTCCACAGCACCGCTCCACACGTCGCGCCACTGGATCACCGGAGCCACGGCGAGGGAGACAGCGCCGAAGGCTGCCATGACCCCGATGGTCCACGCGGCGGCCGTCGTGCCGGGGTCCGGGCGGCGTGCCTTCTTCGATCGCGCGCGCAGCACGTTCTGCGCCCAGGTCGCGACAGCCGACACCCCGATCCCGGCGAGGGGGATGACCACCACGGGAACTAGCGCCGCGATCCGGTACGGATCGTCGTAGAACGGTCCGGTGATCGCGCGAACCGCGGGGTTGCCGACGGCGACGGCGACGAAGTACAGACAGGCGATGAGGACCCACGCCGTCGCCAGCCAACGCAGAGCCTGTGCGCGCGCGCACACGATCAGCCCGACGATCATCAGGATGCTGACCCCCCAGGCGGCCGGGAAGCCGAGCTGGCTGTTGATGAGGATATCGGCGAGTGCCTGGATCCTGCCGCGCGAGTGCGGCCACTCGCCGGTCACGAGCCCGCCCATCACGAACCAGACGGCCGCCAGCGCGAACACGCTCGCCAGTGCCGCGATCAGCATGGCAGCACGCTGGCGTAGGGTCGCGCTACGCCACCTGCCGCCGATCCACCACACCGCAAACGACACCACGAGAAGCCCCCACGCCAGCAGCAGCGACGGATGTGCGAGGGCCACCGCGGCGACACCGACCAAAATGAGCAGCGCACCCCAGACGGCGTCTCGCGCGTTCCGCTCGGACCCCCTCAGTCGTCTGGGCAGATCAATCGCCGCGGCGACAGCTGCGGGCAGCAAGGCGATCGCCAACAGCGCCGGATACAGCACGCCCCACTGGATCATCAGGAGCGGAAAGGCCACCAGGGCCGCAGAGAGAGACGCTGCTGCCGCCGCCGCCAGCCTGTTGCCGTCGGTGGCCACCGACGTCAACCAGGCGATGCCCGATGTCCACACCAGGGCACCGATGACGATGGTCATCGCATTCGCGACGACGACCAGGTCGGCGTCCGTCGACATCGCGACCAGAGAAGTTGGCGCATGCCAGGCTGCGGGATAGAAGCTCGATATGTCCAGCATCCCGGTGATGTCGAGGGACGATGCCGAACCGGATTCGAGGATGTATCGCAGCGCGTTGAGATGGAAGACTGCGTCGTTGGTCTGAGAGACGTTTTGCGGTTCGCCGATGTACAGCGCCAGCCGCAGTGCGGCCAACACCGTGCCGACAGCGATACCCGCCGGCACAATCCAGTGCGCCCCGGGCTGCCAGCGGGCCGCGACAGGTGAAGGTCGAACCAGGACGCGGAAGCCCCACACTGCGAGCACCACCACTGCAGCGGCACCTGCGGCCGTCCATGGCGACCAGGGGATTCCGCAGAGCCCGAACAAGAGCGCGATCGTCGCAAGGATCGCCGTACTGGCGACCGGCGCGAATGCGGCCAGGGCGAGTCCGCGCAGCCTGGCTGCCATGCCGAAGGCGAGTCCGGGAACTACCATCCACCCAACAGCTGTCAGCACGACGCCGGATGCGGCGACCCATCCCATCACTCAGCGCCGACGATGACGATGGCTCCCTCGACGGGGCCGTCGTAGACCACCGACCCCTTGCTGATCACGATTCCGCGCGTACACAACTCGCGCACCATCTCCATGTCGTGACTGACCACGACGAGCGTCTTGCGCCTTTGGATCAGTTCCTGAAACTTGAGTCGGCACTTCTCGCGGAACGGCGCATCGCCGACGGAGAGGATCTCGTCGACAAGGAGGATGTCCAGGTTGACGTGGATGGCGACCGAGAACGCAAGTCGCATGAACATACCCGACGAGTAGTGCTTGACTTCTTGATCGATGAAGGGCTCGATGCCGCTGAATGCGACGATCTCGTCGTAGCGCGCTTCGATCTCCTTCCGACTCATTCCCAGGATCGCCGCGTTGAGGAATACGTTCTCGCGACCCGACAACTCGGGATGAAACCCAGCTCCGACTTCGATGAGTCCAGCCACTCGCCCACGCGTCAGCACGGATCCGCCATCGGGCTGCATGACGCCGGAGACGAGTTTGAGAAGCGTTGACTTGCCCGAGCCATTCAAGCCGAGGATCGCGACGGATTCCCCCTCGTTGATGACGAGGTCAAGGCCCTTCAACGCCTCGAACTGGCTTGTGAGCTTCCGGCCACGGATCCACGAGACGATCGTGTCCTTGAGAGAGAACGCGTGATTGAGGGTGAATGTCTTGTGAACGTCTGCGACGATGATGCTCGGTCGCTGTTCGGTGACGGCCTGAGTGCTCATAGGTCCTGCGCAAACCTTCCCTCAAGGCGGCGGAAGACCGCCTGACCGATCAGCAGGACGACGATCGCGATCAGGAATGTCCACAGGGTGTTGACCGCCAGGCCCGGGGGAAGCGCAAGCGTCGTCTCAGTCACCGGGTACCAGAACGCGAAATGGAAAAGTTCGACGGCCTGCGTGATGGGGTTCAGGAGATACACCTCGAGCAGCCAGGAGGGCCAGCCCAGCTGGTGTATCGCCTCCTTGACCATGACCCACGAATACAGGACAGGCGACGCCCAGGTGGCCAGCAGGAGGAGAAGTTCCACGATGTTCTCCGCGTCGCGGTAGCGAACGTTCATGGCGCCGAACAGCAGCCCGAGCCCGAGGGCGAACACCATGACCAGCAGGGCTCCTGCCAGGACGGCGAGGACGGACAGGATCGAGATGTGGGCTGTCCACCCCAGAAACAGGCAGACGATGAGCAGCAGCCCGACCTGCGGAAGAAAGTGGACGAAAGCCACCATGACTGCGGACACCGCGAAGAGTTGCCGGGGCAGGTAGACCTTCCGCACAAGAGGGGCGTTGCCCACGATCGACGTCGTCGCGTTCTTGAACGCCTCGCTGAAGAGGTTGATCACCACGATCCCCGAGAAGAGGTAGATCGCGTAATTGGAGATGCCGCGCTCGAGGTTGAGGAACAGCCCGAGCACGACCCAGAACACCAGAAACTGCGCGGCGGGGCGCACATACGACCACGTCCAGCCGAGGATCGAGTTCCGATAGCGCGTGGTGACGCCCGTTCGGACGAGCAGACGCAGCAAATAATGCCAGCGGAACACGTCGAGCAGGCCACCTGCTTTTCCGGGCACGTCGAAGGCAGAGCGCGGCACCTGCGCGAATGGATCTCGGATCTGGGACACTGCTCGACTCATCGGGGTAGACGTTGCGGCCCATTCCGCACACAGGTTGCGATTCTACGACAGCCGCCGACGCCGTAGATGCCAAACGACCGGGCGCGCGATCTCGGTCAGCCGAGCTGGATCATCCCATTCCAGCCCTGTCCGATGACCGCATCGCTCTGCCAGCCCCCACGACCGTCGCCCCGGTAGAGGTAAAGCAGACCGCCCGCGGTGCGCGCAAGCACGTCGGGGCCACCGCTTCCGTCGAAGTTGCCCGCGCCGATTATCGCCGTGAACCCGAACCAGTTGACGCCGATCGCGCGGGGAGTCCGCCATCCTCCCGAGCCTGAGCCCGGATAGAGCCAGAGGGCGCCGTCAGCCAGGCGAGCGATCATGTCTGGTGCGCTGTCGCCGTCGAAATCTCCCGCATAGAACAAGGCGTTCACGCCGCCCCAGCCGTTGCCGACGGTCGTGAGGCCGCCGAGCCAACCACCGACTCCGTCGCCGCGGTACATCACCAGGTTGCCCGATGCGTCGCGCCCGACGACGTCGACGTTGCGGTCCCCGTCAAAGTCGACGCCGCCGACCAGGAGACCTATTGAGCTCCATCCGTTGCCGATCGCGATCGGAGCCTCGTAGGTGCTGTCGCCGCGCCCTTTGAGCAGTTCGAAGGTGCCGTCGGCGAGCACGCGCCCCAGATCTGCTGCGCCGTCCCCTGAGAAGTCGCCCATCGTCACCAGCCGACTTCCGATGGGCCATACGCCTTCGATGGCGCTCGATCCGCGCCAACCGCCCGTTCCGTCACCTCGGTACGCGAGCAACTGGCCGCCCTCAGTCAGGGCGAGGACGTCCCGAGCCCTGTCACCGTCCACGTCACCGGCACCCGCCGGGAACACCCGGACGTTCGCCGTGTCAGGTCCGGTGCCCGCGATATCGACCATTCCACTCCAGCCGTTCCCCACCCGGGTTCCGCCGGCGATGCGCCCGCCCCCCGCACCGTAGTAGTGCCAGAGGCCCCCCGCGGTGTCGCGTGCCAAGATGTCGCGCACGCCATCGCCGGAGAAGTCACCGGGGCTGAAGACAGCCGTCATCCCCCACCAGTTGCTGCCGATCTGCGTCGATCCTCGCCAGCTGCCCGAACCGTTGCCGGTGTACAGGTACAGGTTGCCGTTGCTGTGCCGAGCGACGAGGTCGGGCGCGCCGTCGCCATCCATGTCAGCGCCCCCGGAGAGCAGACTCATGCCGCCCCATCCGGTGCCGACCACGATGGGTGCCCGCAGCCGGCCGGCTCCCGTGTTGCGCCAGAGCAGCAGGTCGCCGACGCCGTTCGTCGTGAACGCATCCGGCGCGCCGTCACCGTCGAAGTCACCGGCCGCTGTGGCGAGCACGGCCCCGGACCAATCGGCGCCCAGCGGGCGGGTTCGGCCGTACGTGGTTCCTCCGTCACTGAGGTACAGGGTTGTCATGCCGCCGGCGCTCACACCGATCACGTCGCGATGGCCATCGCCGTCCAGGTCGCCGACCGCGAGGGCGCGTCGCGCGTCGGGCATCGAGGCCACCTTGATCGGCGTGCCCCAGGATCCACCGGCCGCGAACGGGTAGGCCCAGAGAGTTCCGCTGGAATCGAGAGCGGTGACGTGCGCAGACGAATCCACGGAGGCGACGGTCGGCAGCGGCGTCGAGCCGAACCAGTCCGTGAAGTACTGATAGAAGTTGCGGTTGCCGTAGCTCGAGCAGCCGTCACCCTCGCCGTAGCCGGCGCGGATGGCCGCCGCGTTCGGCTGATAGGGCGTGTAGTAGTAGAGGTTGGCCGTGGCCTGGTTCTGGATGTACACGGGCGACGAGCCGCATGCCTCGTTCGGGTGCCAGCGAACGTTCCATGTCTTTCCGGGCGCGTACCAGGTGAAGTACTGGCTCGTCCCTGCCGGGTTGGCATAGCGCTTCAGCTGCCACGCCGCGCCGTACATCTGATTGAAGAAGCCGTAGTACCGGGTGTCACACGCCGCGGTGTCGGGACAACCCTGTCCCATCGCGATCGTGTAGCGCCAGTCGCTGGGCCAGGTGTGGTTGACCAGACCCTGCTCTTTCTGAAGCATCACGATCAGCACCTGGGGATTGATCCCGCACGCCTGCGCGACCTTGTAGATGATCGTGGATGCCCGCTCGCGCGTGCCGCCGGAGTACGCTCCGCACATCGCATCCGCTGCGGTCGTGCGCGAGGTGTCGTACCAGTCCTTCAGACAGATGTATCCGGACTGGCAGTTGGGCACCTTGGCCTGCAGGAAGGCCTGGATCTGAGCTTCGGACATCGTGCCCTTGTCGAAGAATGCCGCGTCGCTGATGATGTGCCCGGGCTGGAACTTCGACAGATCAGCGGTCTTGACCGGACCCTGCGCGACGGTGGCCGCGGCGGGTGCGGGCTGCGCCACGGCGGCCCCGCTGCCGGCGCTGATCATGCCCAGGACGAGTGCGGCGGTCGCGGCCCAGCTCACGGCCAAGGTCACGGCACGCGCTCTGGATCGGGGGGAAGCAACCGTCGTCATGTGACCAGTGTGACTGAAGTTGCAGATGAATACCAAAGTTTTCTGGAAACCACCACTACCGACACGCGCAAGTCAGACGTTTCGCGGCGGTCTACAAGTCGGCGTGCAGCTGCCAGACCCGGTCGGCAGACTCGCGCCACGAATAGGCACGGCCGCGGTCCGCCGCCAGCACCCCGAGACGTTCCACCGACGCGGCAGATCCCAGCGCCCGGCCGAGCGCGTCGGCCAAGCCGTCGGCCGGAACCAGCATCCCGCCGTCCACGACCAGCTCGTCATGGATCGGCGAGGATGCCGCCACCACCGGCACCCCGAGGGCCAGTGCCTCCAGGATCCGCCAGGGGAACGCGCTGCCGTGCGCGGGGGCGACGAAGACCACCGCGCCACCGAACACCGCGGCACGATCCTCGGCGGACAGGACGCCGCGCACGTGGAGATTGCGCTCGGGGATGCCCGCAGCCGCGGCGAGGTCGGCGATCGCCGGTTCCTCCCCTTCGCCGGCGCCGATGACCACGACCGGCAGATCCAGCGCTGCATGGCCAACGGCATCCAAACCCGCTGCCAGCGCGTCGCGGGGAGCAGCCTGGCCGGCGAGCAGGACGAATCCGTCCGGGAGATCGAGCTGCCGGCGCCGCCCGACCTCGTCACTCGGCACGGCGAACCCGGCCGGCGCGGCGCCCGCGATGACCCTGATCCGTTCGCCGAGCTTCGCGATCTCGCCCAGCCGCACTGCCATCGAGTGCGTCGGAACGACCACCGCGTCGGCGTGCTTGACGGCGCGCTTGAGCATCGCGCGATGCCACGAGACGATGGGCTTGGGCCAGTCGGCGGGGGCCTCCCAGGGTCCCAGATCCCAGATGGTCACGACGGTCTGATCGTTCTCGTGCACCCGATCGTGACGCACCAGGGGCGCCAGCAGCGTCGGGGAGTGGATCATCCCCCCGCCGATACCGGTCGCCAGGCCGAACTGCAGGGCGGCGGCAAGCTCCCGCCGTGCCAGCGCCGTGCGGCGCACGCCGACGAGCCCGGGGATCTCGACCGGCCGGTCCGTGGGTCCGGCGGGCGCGATGCCCTGCACCTCGCAGCCGGCGGGCGTGCCGGCGACGAGTCCGCGGGTGAGTTCGCGGGCGGCGGTGGCCAGATCGGGGTCGGTCGGCGCGACCAGCTGGTCGAGCATCACCCGGAGCGTTGCGGTCATGCGGCTCAGCCTTCGGGTGTGGGCGTCTGCGTGGGCGGATGCAGGGCGAGCCGCACGAGCTCCTGGATGTAGGGGTAGTCCGGGTCGTACTCGTCGATGCCGCTGGCGGGGGTGAGTTCGATGGTCGTCACCGGCTGCTCCTTCGCCTTGAGCGCGAGATCGGCGAGGAAGGGCAGCATCGACTGCGGCAGGTCGGTCTGGATGAGGTCCTGTCCCGCGGTGGCGACGTCCTGGAACCGGGTCAGCACCGTCTGCGGCGTGAACTGCGCCAGAATCGCCTCCTGCAGCTGCCGCTGGCGCTTCATGCGATCGAAGTCGTCGGTCGTGTAGCGCGACCGGGCGTACCACTGGGCCGTGTCGCCATCCATGTGCTGCGCGCCGGCCTCGATCCAGCCGATCGCCCACTCGTCGGCGGGCTGACCCGCGTACGCCGGTCCGCCGCCCTTGGGCAGGCGCTCCGCCACGGTGATGTCCACCCCACCGAGCGCGTCGATGAGCGCTGCGAAGCCGTGCATGTCCACGAACACGTAGTACGGGATCTCGATGCCCAGGATGCCCTCCGCGGCGTCTTTGGTCGCCTCGATGCCGGGCTCGGAGCTGTTGGCGACAGCATCCGGATACAGGGCGTTCCCGTCCTGGCACACCTCGACCTCGGTGCGCAACTGGTTCACGCCGCTCCCCCACCCGCAGGACGGGTCCGCGTGGCCTTCGTGGCCGTTCGGGTAGCGGTCCTGCATCGGGCCGGGTGCGAAGGGGAAGCGCGGCATGTCGCGCGGGATGCCGGTGATCGTCGTCGCACCCGTCTCGGCGTTGACCGACACCACCGAGATGCTGTCGAACCGCATCGAGTCACGGCCTTCGCCGCTGTCCGCTCCGAGCAGCAGGATGTTGTAGTACCCGTCGCTGGGCGGTACCGACGGCCCGGTCGCGACGAAGATGCTGCCGAGGGTCTCGCGCACCGTGCCGGCGACGTTGGCGGCATAGGCGGCGGCTCCCGTGGAGAGCACCAGAAGCGCCACTGCGACAGCGGCGATCCCGACGCGTGCGCCGGAACCGGTCTTGACGAGCCGCACCAGGCGCAGCGTGTCGACGGTCAGGACCACCCAGAGGATGCCGTACGCGATCACCAGGCCCTGGATCAGCAGCAGCGGCACGGGCCGCAGCAGCGCCAGCCACTCGGGAAGCCATGCGCCGGTGACCAGGGTGAAGGCCGCGGTCGGCCACAGCAGCGCGACCAGAGCGCCCACGACGACCAGCACCCACATCGCGACGGTCGCTCCGAGGCCGACCCTGCCGAGACGACGATTGCCGGCGACCGCCTGCGCGGATCCGGGAAGGAGGAAATTCAGCAGGACCAGCCACCAGCCGCGTCGCGTCATCACTGCGCGCGAAGCGGTGTCGGGATAGCGCATCGGACGGTCTTCGACGATCTTCGCCGAAGCCGCCCGGGAGGGGGCCGGGCGTGGCGGGCTGGCCACACTCACAAGGACTCCTTGAGCCGCCGGTTCTTGTCCTCCACCTGGGACTCCAGCTCCCGGGCGTAGTCCTCGATCCGCACGGCCAGCGCGGCATCCGTCGTCCCGAGGATCCGCACGGCCAGCAGCGCGGCGTTCTTGGCCCCGCCGATGGAGACGGTGGCGACCGGGATCCCGGCCGGCATCTGCACGATGCTCAGGAGCGAATCCAGCCCGTCGAGCGTCGCCAGCGGCACGGGCACGCCGATGACCGGAAGGGCGGTCACCGAGGCCAGCATCCCGGGCAGGTGCGCAGCCCCGCCGGCGCCGGCGATGATCGCGCGGAGGCCGCGGCCGCGGGCGTCACGACCGTAGCGGATGAGCTTGTCGGGCGTGCGGTGGGCCGAGACGACCTCCACCTCGTGCGGCACGTCGAAGTCGGTGAGGATCTGCGACGCGTCGCTCATGACCCGCCAATCCGAATCGGAGCCCATCACGACGCCGACCAGGGGCGCGTTGGAGGAATGCAGCGGCTGGGACACCCGACCAGGCTAGGGCTGAAGGCTGGAAGAACCCCGCAACGGCGCGGTCCTTGGGTCAGCCGGTTCTCGAGAACCCCGCGCCGACCGCGCCGCGCGGTTTGCGTCAATCCTCGAAGAAGGATGCCGCGGCGCGCGCCTCGAATGCAACCTCGTCGAGATCGTCGCCGACGGCGGTGACATGTCCGACCTTGCGGCCCGGTCGGGGCGCTTTGCCGTAGGTGTGCACCTTCGCAGCCGGGTACGCCTCCATGACCGCGGCGAAGCGCTGGTCCAGGCTGTCCGACTCCGGGCCGCCGAGGATGTTGACCATCACCGACCAGTCGGCGCTCGGTTCGGCATCGCCCAGCGGAAGGTCAAGCACCGCGCGCAGGTGCTGCTCGAACTGGCTGGTGACGGCGCCGTCCTGGGTCCAATGCCCGCTGTTGTGCGGGCGCATGGCCAGCTCGTTCACCAGCAGCCGCTCGTCGGTCGTCTCGAACAGCTCCACGGCCAGCATCCCGGTGACATCCAGGCCCTCGGCGATGCCGAGCCCGATCCGCGAGGCGACCTGCGAGAGCCGGCCGGCGCCGTGCGGTGCGGGCGCGATGACCTCGGCGCAGACGCCGTCACGCTGCACGGTCTCCACGACCGGATAGGCGCGCATCTGCCCCGACGGGCGCCGCGCGACCTGCTGCGCGAGCTCACGGGAGAAGTCGACGAGCTCTTCGGCCAGCAGAGCGCCCCCGCGGGCGTCCTCGGCGAGGGCCGTGAACCAGTCCTCGGCTTCCGTGCCCGCCGACACCACGCGGACGCCCTTGCCGTCGTATCCGCCGCGCGGCGTCTTGACGACGGCGCGCCCGCCGTGGGCGTCGAGGAAGCTCTGCAGCTCTGCGGCGTTGAAGACCGCGGCCCATTCCGGCTGCGGCATGCCCAGCTCCTGGAGACGCGCGCGCATGAGGAGCTTGTCCTGCGCGTACCGCAGCGGGTCGGGACCGGGCCGCACCGTCACCCCGGCCGCGACGAGCGCGGCGAGGACGTCCTGCGGCACGTGCTCATGGTCGAACGTGACCACGTCGACGTCGCGGGCGAATGCGAGCACGGTCGCCGCGTCGCGGTAGTCGCCGACGGCCGTGGCCGCGAGCGACGCCGCCATTCCGTCCTGCTCTGCCAGCACGCGCAGGTCGATGCCGATCTCGACCGCGGGGGCGATCATCATGCGGGCCAGCTGGCCGCCGCCGATGACTCCGACTCGCAACGTCATGGGGATCCTTTCGTCGCCTGTTCCGGTCCCATCATCGCGCACACCGGCGCCGCCCAGGATCCCGTCCGGCGGGCATGCGGCATCCCTGGTGTTCACTTGCCCTGGATGTACGCCGAAGCGCTCGGTTGCCGTACACACAGGGCAAGTGAACAGGGAGCGCGCAGGGGCGAGGCGCGCGAAGGCGACAGGGAGCGCGCAGGGGCGAGGCGCGCGAAGGCGCAAGGGAGCGGGTCAGGCGCCGGGGTGCTCGGCGGGGGCCGGGGGCAGTGCCTGGGCATCGCGGTGCGCGAGGATCTGGTTGACCTCCACCTGATCGACCAGGGCCTCGTGCACCAGCGCGACGCTCGGGATGTTCGCCAGCCGCAGCGGCTGGTCCACGCCGTTGCTGAGCACCAGGGTGCCAGCTCCCCACATGCGCTGCAGGATGCCGCGGCGCTCCTGCACCGTGTACCCGCGCACGTGGCTCAGCTCACGCCGGTGCGCGCCGACGATCCCCGATCGCTCGATGACGCGACGGGTCGTGATCGTGTACACATGCGCCCACCAGGACAGGTACGGCAGCAGCACCAGGAACAGCACGATGGCCGCGGCGGCGGTCAACAGCATCCAGTCCTCGAACGGAGCGGGGAGGTTGCCGTAGAAGTAGCCCACCGCTCCGGCGACGGCGACCAGGATCAGGGCAGACCAGGTCAGTCCGCGGGCGTGCCCGCGGAACCGGGCGATGCGCAGCTCGGGCGTCGGCACGCCGGGGACGACCATCGGCGATCTGCCGCCAAACGTGGTCGGCTGGGTCATGGTTCTATTCTGGTGCGGGCCGGCGACACTCCGGGCTGCCACGCCCAGACTCAGCGCACGTGGACGACGTCTCCGGCCGAGACGGGCGTTTCGATGTCGCCGTCGACGACGACGAGCCGGCCGTCCTGATCGATCCGCTGGGCGCGGCCGTGCAGCTTCGTTCCATCCGGCAGCGAGACGACCACGTCCGACCCGAGCGTCGTGCACAGCGCCTCGATCTCGGCACGGATGCCCGCCACGGACGCGTCGCCGTGGGCGAGGCTCAGCGCGGTCAGCTGCGTGTCGAGCGCGACGAGGTAGTCGGCCAGCAGCCGGTCCTCGTCCGCCTCCAGTCCCACGTTGGCGAAGGACGTCGCGGTGTCGACGGGCAGGTCCACCCGCGTCATGCGCGTGTTCACGCCTGCGCCGATCACCACCGCACCCGGGCGGCCGGGCACCACCTCGGCCAGGATGCCGCAGAGCTTGCCCCCGTCCAGCTGGACGTCGTTGGGCCATTTCAGGCCCGCGGTGTGGCCGGTGCCGCGCAGCTGGTTCAGCACCGCTCGCGTCATGGCCGCACCGGCGATGAGCGGGATCCACGCCCGTGACGGCATCGGCAGGTCGACGACGCCCACCAGCACCGAGACCGCCAGGCCGGTACCGGCGGGGATCGTCCAGGTGCGGCCCAGCCGCCCCCGTCCGGAGCGCTGGTCAGTGGTCAGCAGAACCGACAGGTGCGGCCACTGCGCAGGATCCTCGGTCACCATCCGCACGAGGTCGGCGTTGGTCGAATCGGTGGATTCGACGACTTGGAGACGCGGCGAGACGGCCGCCGCGCGGGGGTATCCGGAAAGCGGAATCGACATGGGCTCACCCTACGCACGCTCGCCACCCGGCGGAATCGGGACCGCCGACGACGCGCCGGCCGCACTCACCCGCCGAGGAATCCGTCGCATCCCACAGCGGATGCCACAGGCCCTTGTGTGAAGCCTCCAACCCTCCCGCGAAACCCGCCGATAGGGTTGAACCCGTGACCGATCAGCCCGACCTTTTCACGACCGCCGGCAAGATCGCGGACCTCCGCGCGAGGTTCCAGGAGGCCGTCGTCGATGCGGAGCGGACCGCGCAGGAGAAGCAGCACGCGAAGGGCAAGCTCACCGCGCGGCAGCGGATCGAGATGCTCGTCGACACCGGCAGCTTCGTCGAGTTCGACGAGTACGTGCGGCACCGCACCATCGCCTTCGGCATGGAGAAGTCCCGGCCGTACGGCGACTCGGTCGTCACCGGTGTCGGCACGATCCATGGCCGCACCGTCGCGGTGTACGCCCAGGACTTCTCCACCTTCGGCGGGTCGCTGGGGGAGGTGGCGGGAGAGAAGATCGTCAAGATCATGGAGTACGCGCTGCGCGGCGGGATGCCGTGCATCGGCATCCTGGACTCGGGCGGGGCGCGCATCCAGGAGGGCGTCGTGGCGCTCGGCAAATACGGCGAGATCTTCCGTCTGAACACGCGGGCCTCGGGTGTGATCCCGCAGATCTCCCTGATCATGGGTCCCGCCGCCGGCGGCGCGGTGTACTCCCCGGCGCTGACCGACTTCGTGATCATGGTCGACAAGACCAGCCAGATGTTCGTCACCGGCCCCGACGTCATCAAGACCGTGACCGGCGAGGACGTGGGCATGGAGGAGCTGGGCGGCGCGTACACGCACAACACGCGTTCCGGTGTGGCGCACTACCTGGCCGAGGACGAGGACGACGCGATCGACTACGCGCGCACGCTGCTCGGCTTCCTGCCGGACAACAACATGTCCGAGCTGCCCGTCTACGAGAGCGAGTTCGAGTTCGAGACCACGGATGCCGATCGCTTTCTGAACACGGTCATCCCCGACTCGGCGAATCAGCCCTACGACATCCACCAGGTCATCGCGCACGTCGTCGACGGGGGCGATTTCCTGGAGGTGCAGCCGCTGTTCGCGCCGAACATCGTGATCGGCTTCGGGCGGGTCGAAGGCCGCACGGTCGGGATCATCGCGAATCAGCCCTCGCAGATGGCCGGCACGCTGAACATCGAGGCCGGCGAGAAGGCCAGCCGCTTCGTGCGCTTCTGCGACGCGTTCTCGGTGCCGATCCTGACCCTGGTCGACGTGCCCGGCTACCTGCCCGGCACCGACCAGGAGTGGACCGGTGTCATCCGGCGCGGCGCCAAGCTCCTCTACGCGTACGCCGAGGCAACCGTGCCGCTGGTGACGGTCATCCTGCGCAAGGCCTACGGGGGCGCGTACATCGTCATGGGCTCCAAGCAGCTCGGCGCCGACGTCAACCTCGCCTGGCCGACCGCCGAGATCGCCGTCATGGGCGGACAGGGCGCGGTGAACATCCTCTACCGCGGCGAGATCAAGCGGGCGGAGGCGGCCGGCGAAGATGTCGCTGCGGTGCGCACCCGGCTCGCGAACGAGTACACGTACAACGTGGCATCCCCGTTCCTGGCCGCCGAGCGCGGCGAGCTGGACGGGATCATCGAGCCGGCACAGACCCGCGTCGCCATCGCCAAGGCATTGCGATCGCTGCGCGGCAAGCGCGCCAGCCTGCCCCCCAAGAAGCACGGGAACATCCCGCTGTGACCGGCACCGTCGATCCCTCGGAGTCCGCCGACCGCATGCGCGTGGACGTGCTGCGCGGCACGCCGACCGGCGATGAGCTGGCCGGCCTGATCGCCGTCGTCACCGAGGCGTACCGCGAGGAGTCGGCCGGCGCGACGGTCCAGGAGATCCCGGGCAGAACGGCGTGGTCGCTCTCGCAGCGCTCACTGCGTGCGCCGTTGCACCGCGATCTCGGCTGGGCTCGCTGGAGCGGGCACTAGGCCCATCCCGCCTGCGGGCGTCGCCCGGAACGGGCTGTCCCCCGAAATACCTACAGACGCCGGTGCGGGCACCAGCCGATACTGGAGGAGCTGGAACGCATCTTGCGTTCGGTCGACCCGCTTTCCACCTATGTGGGAGCTCCAGGGTCGGCCATGCGGACGGTTTTCGGGTAACTGTCCGCCCGGTGGGGGGTTGGCGGCTTCGCCACCCCCCACCCCTTCCTTCTTCGCTCCCCGCCCCGGCTCCCCTCCCCCGCCGGGACGGGGAGCGGGAACCCTCGGGCCCCCGCCTCGGGCCACGGTCCCGGTCAGGCGGCGCCTCAGGCCGCGGTCCCGGTCAGGCGGCGGTCCCGGTCGGGCGGCGCCTCGGCCCACGGTCCCGTTCAGGCGGGCGCTCAGGCCACGGTCCGCCGCAGGCGTCGGCTTCAGGCCACGGTCGGGTGATCGATCTCCCGCCACAGGTCCACGGCGTCCTCGTCGGACATGCCCTCGCCTGCGGCGGAACGGCCGACCACGGTCACCGCGACACGCTCGTGCGGCGACGTGCGGATGTAGAGCCGATCCGAACGGGCGGTGCGCAGCGTCTCGGCTAGCTGAGCGCGGATGATCGCCAGCGACGCTTCGTCCAGCCCTTCCAGGCCGCCCTCGTCCAGCACGGTGACGTTGGTCCCGCGCCGCCGGGCGCGCTCCAGTTCGGCATGCACCGCGTCATCCAGCAATCGGGGTCCGCGGATCTCATCGCGCAGACGCCCCTCGGCCAGGCGCGCCTCGGTGCGCTCCGTCTCGGTGAGTACGCCTCCCGAAGCCACCGTGCGGGTCAGAATGGGTCCGGCCACGGTGAGCGCGCGCTGCACCTGCAGCCTCCGCTCCCGCTGCCTGCCGGTCTGCGATGCCTGCCATGCCGACGCCGCGCGCTGCAGCTGTGCCAGCTGTGCGGTGTCGCGCGCGGCACGATCCATCGACCGCAGCATCAGCTGCGTGGCTGCGACCCAGACGATCGAGCCGACCAGGCCCAGCGCGAGCGCGTTGAGCGGTCCCATCCAGATCATCGACGCGAGGGCGAGGGCGGCGATGCCCGTCCACGCGACCCACGCGCGACGACGCACCATGACGATCGTCATCAGCGCCCCGATGCCGCCCAGATACCAGGTGGCGAACGGTTCGGTCCGGGACTCCGGCCCGACCGCCACGGCGATGGCTGTGGGCACGAGGACGGCGCAGGCCAGAGCGAGCGCAGCCGACCAGGTGGGCAGTCGTGTCCGTGCACCGGGCGCCGGGGGGCCCTCGGTCACCACGCCGCCCAGTCCGACCTCGCTGACCCGCCGCGGCTCCCACAGGATGCACAGCCATGTCGTCACCAGATACAGGCTGAGGGCGGCGAACAGGAGCAGCGGCTGCGGCACCGGCTCCGTCCACCACAGGCCCCGCGCCGCGAGGTAGGCGGTGAAGGCCATCCCGATCACCACGATGATGCGCCGCACGCTGATCATGAAGACGCCTCACGCCATTCCAGGCGCACGGTGGTGCCGTTCGCGTCGGAGTCGATCGTGCTGGTTCCGCCGACCGCGGCGACCCGCGCGAAGATCGAGGCACGGATGCCGAGACGATCGTGGGGCACGCGCTCCAGATCGAATCCCGCGCCGGTGTCCCGCACCGTGATGACCACCCGTGAGGGGTCGTCATCACCCTCCACACTGACCGCCAGTCCGGAGCCGGCGGCGTGCTGGGCGGCGTTCGCGACCGCCTGGGTGGCGGCCAGGACGAGGGCACGAGCAGCCCGACCGGGCATGGCAGGGGCATGTTCGGTGATCAGCCGTTCCGCCCGCACCGAGACACCCAGTTCCAGAGCGGCGCGTTCGATGTCATCAGCGATGCTCGCGGCATCCCGTGGCTCGTCGCTGCCCTCCTCGGAGTCCTGCTCGGTGTTCGCCAGACGGGTGAGCGCCTCCCGCGCCATCGCCACCGCCAGAGTCTGCTGTCGCGGCGTGTGCGCACGCTCTGCGGCGATCAACGCCGCCAGCACGCTGTCGTGCATGAGCGCGGCCACCGCGACGCGCTCCTGCTCTGCGGCATCCGCCGCCGCGGCCTGCGCATACGACTGGACGGCGCGTGCCCGGGTCTCGTCCACGTTCGCAGCAACGGAGCGGAAGACCCACCCGAGGGTGAGCAGCATCGCACCCAGGATCAGCGCGAACGACACATCGAGGGCGACCGAGAACCAGTACAGCTGCGCGAAGTCGCCCTGGATCAATCTCACGATTCCGAAGAGGATCGGCAGGCCGACGGTCCACACGATCTGCAGAGGCAGCGCGAAGGCGAGCACGCTGGCCACTGTTGCGACGTTGACGAGATACCAGATCCACGGCTGCGCCACGTGATCGGCTGCTCCGCCCGTGGTCGCCAGCGGCCAGAGCAGAAGGGCGACGGGATAGATGACGGCGTAGATGCCGGCCGCGATGCGGACCCCGCGGCCGATCAGACAGGCCACGATCATGCCGGCGAGCGGCACGAAGGTCATCAGCACGAGCGGCAGATGCCACTCCGGCTTCTCCTGGAACGAGGGTCCCAGTGCAGCCAGGAACGCCTGCGTGCCCAGGACGAGACTGCCCAGACCGACGACGATCGAGATGATGCGCTCGATCCGCAGCCGCGTGAACGAGCCGAGGCCGGCCGTCGTCTCACGTGTCTGCGGAATGTGTCCCCACGCGTCGGCGAGGACGGCGCGGGCGCTTTCAGGCTCCGACACCACCGGCGCCTTCGCGGTCAGTCGGTTCGGCAAGGATTCCGTCCTCCATCGCGCGGCGCAGCAGGTCGACCTTGGTCGGGGCCGGCCTGCCGACCTCGACGTATTTCACGCGAACGCGCGTGATGTTCTCCTTGGCCGTGGAATACGCCACACCGAGACGGTCCGCGACCACCTTCAACGGCAGTCCGGCCGCGTACAGGCGCAGCACGTCGCGCTCACGCGCAGACAGCTGCGCATCGGCGAATGCGCGGTCGCCTTCCACCGCGCTGGCCCACTCGACGTTGTTGAGCGGTTCGCCCTGGGCGACCGTCCGGATCGCGGCCATCACGTCGTCGATCGGGGAGCCCTTGCTGACGACTCCGGCTGCGCCTGCGGCGAGCGCCTCGCGCACCGCCGCCGGCCGATCGGCGACGCTGTGGATGATCACGCTCGACCCGTCCGAGACGAGTCGGCGGACATTCTCCGTGACGGTGGTGCCGTCACCGAGCGTCAGGTCCAGGACGACGACATCGGCCGGCTGCGCACGGCTGAACGCGCGCCAGCTCAGGTATTCGTTGACGTTGCTGCCCGAGAACACGACTTCTTTGTGCGCTCGTGCGCAGGCGGCCTCGAGCCCGAGTCGCACGGACTCGTGGTCGTCGATCAGGGCCACTCGCGTCATGCCGTCCAGCCTAGTGGCGGGCTCCCCTGATCCTCACCGTACGAAGGTCGCGACCGCCTCGACGTGGTGCGAGTTGGGGAAGATGTCGTACGCCGCGATCCGACTCAGCGAGTAGCCCTCGGCGCGGAACGTCGCCACGTCGCGGGCCAGGGCGACCGGGTCGCATGCCACGTACACGACCGCTGCGGGCCGCAGCGCGGCGATCCGTTCGACGATCCCGCGTCCGGCACCGGAGCGGGGGGGATCCAGCACGGTGACGCCGCGGCTGAGCCGGTCGCGGTCCCGGTCGGAGGCTTCGGCCCCCAGCCGCGCGAGGAACCGGTCCACTCGCGCCGTCTCGGCACGTGCGCCGACCCATTCGGCGAGGTTCTCGCTGGCGTGCTCGGTGGCGCGCGGGTCGGATTCCACAGACGTGACCCGGCCTCCGCCGAGCTCGGCGAGTGCGGCGGCGAAGAGTCCGACGCCGCCGTAAAGGTCGAGGTGCCAGGCCTCGGCGTCCAGGACGGCATCCTCCGCGCCACGCGGACCGGCCGCGCGAACCGCGGATCGCACGGCGGAATCCAGCGTTGCCGCGGCCAGCCGGTGCACCTGCCAGAAGCCGCCGGCGTCGACCCGGAACTCCCGCGTGCCGACCAGCTCGGTGACGACCTCACGCGCCTGGCCAGGGGCGGTGCGGGCCGAGTCGGGACGCGGCAGCACCCGGACGCGCCCGTCGGCAGGCTGGACCAGATCGATGCGGCCGGGTCGACCGTGCGTTTGCTGCAGCGCGGCGCGCTCGACGGCCGCGGTTGCGAGCGGGAAGTCCTCGACGGGCACGACCGTGTGGCTGCGCGCGGCGTAGGGGCCGACGTGGCCGTCGGCGTCGACGTGAAGACTCACTCGCGTGCGCCACCGCGTGCCGTCCGCCGTTTCAGCCTCGACGATCCGCCCCTCCGCGTCGGTCACCCCGACGGGGCCCGCCACGTCCACGTCCCACTCCACGCCGCCGAAGCGCTGCAGGGCGTCGGTCAGCACCTCCCGCTTGAGCGCTCGCTGGTGGGCCAGCTCGATGTGCCCGAAGTCCGCGCCCCCGGGGCGCAGGTGCGGCGGCACCGAGACATCGGCCTGGCGCCAGACATGCGGCTGCCGGTGGGGCGAGGGCTCCAGCACATCGATCACATCGCCGCGCCAGAACGACTTCTTCCCGACGTCGGTCAGGCGCACGCGCACGCGCTCCCCCGGGATCGCGTCGGGAACGAAGATCACGCGTCCGCCGCGCGCCGCGCCGCGGGTCTCCTCGGCGCCGCGGTCCGCCGCGGTCGAATCGTCTCCGTACCGCCCGACGAACACCCCGCCGTGGGCGACACTGGTCACATCGAGGTCGAGTTCGTCTCCGGCATCCACGTCTCGAGCATTCCACAGCAGACGCGCGACGCGGCTACCGTGAACGCATGCAGGTCTTCCTCGCCTCGACGTCGCCCGCCCGCCTGATGCTGCTGAGACAGGCCGGGATCGAGCCGCGCACGATGGCGCCGGACGTGGACGAGGATGCCGTCATCGCGGAGGTCCAGGCCGCCGAGGGTCGGCTGCTGCCGGCCGACGAGCACGTGCTGGTCCTGGCACGACGGAAGGCGGCGGATGTCGCGTCGCGCGTCCGCGCCGAGCAGGCCGACTTCGACGGGATCGTGATCGGCGGCGACTCGATGTTCGAGATCGACGGCGAAATCCTCGGCAAGCCGTATACGGCCGAAGTGGCCACACGACGGTGGCGTGCGATGCGAGGACGGACCGGCGTGCTGCACTCCGGGCACAGTGTCATCCGGGTGCATCCCGGCGCGGAGCTGCGAGAGGCGGAGGCGGTGGCCGAAGCATCCGTCACCTTCGCCGCCGATGTGACCGACGCCGAGATCGCCGCGTACGTCGCCTCGGGTGAGCCCCTGCAGGTCGCGGGGGCGTTCACGATCGACAGCCTCGGCGGCCCGTTCATCGACCGGGTGGTCGGGGACCCGTCGACCGTGGTCGGCATGTCCCTGTCCACCGTGCGGCGCCTCGCCGGAACGCTCGGGGTCGCCTGGCCGGATCTGTGGAACCGCGCCTGATTGCGAGGAACCGCACATAACCTCTCGGACGGGCTCGTAGACTCCCCCACACGTTTCCGCCGCTTTCTTGTGCGAAGCGCTCAAAAGCAGGCCTGGGTGCCTCGGTAGGCTGGCCTCCATGCCTCAGATCGCCAAGGTTCTCGTTGCCAACCGCGGCGAGATCGCAGTCCGCGTCATCCGCGCGGCGCGAGATGCCGGAAAATCATCCGTCGCGGTCTACGCCGACCAGGACCGGGACGCGCTGCACGCGCGGCTCGCGGACGAGTCGTACGCCCTGCAGGGCTCGACCAGCGCCGAGACCTACCTGTCGATCGAGAAGATCCTCTCCATCGCGCGACGGTCCGGTGCCGACGCCGTCCACCCGGGCTACGGATTCCTCGCCGAGAACGCCGCCTTCGCGCGCGCCGTGATCGGAGCGGGGCTGGTGTGGATCGGCCCGACGCCCGAGGCCATCGAAGCGCTCGGTGACAAGGTCACCGCACGGCACGTGGCCGAAAGGGTCGGCGCCCCACTGGTACCGGGCACCCCCGGGCCGGTCGGCGGAGCCGCCGAGGTGATCGCGTTCGCCGAGGAGTTCGGGCTCCCCATCGCGATCAAGGCCGCGTACGGCGGCGGCGGCCGTGGGCTCAAGGTGGCGCGCGAATACGACGAGATCGCCGAGATGTTCGAGTCCGCGACCCGTGAGGCGATCAGCGCCTTCGGTCGCGGCGAATGCTTCGTGGAGAAATACCTCGACAAGCCCCGGCACGTCGAGACGCAATGCCTGGCGGATGCCGCCGGCAACGTCGTGGTGATCTCCACCCGCGACTGCTCGCTGCAGCGGCGGCATCAGAAGCTCGTCGAAGAGGCCCCCGCCCCGTTCCTCACCGACGAGCAGAACGCGATCCTCTACGACTCCTCGAAGGCGATCCTGCGCGAAGTCGGGTACGTCGGGGCCGGGACGTGCGAGTTCCTGATCGGCGCGGACGGCACGATCTCCTTCCTGGAGGTCAACACCCGCCTCCAAGTCGAGCATCCGGTCTCGGAAGAGGTCACCGGCATCGATCTCGTGCGCGAGCAGTTCCGCATCGCCGAGGGCGGCACGCTGGATTACGGCGACCCGGTGCCGGTCGGTCACTCGATCGAGTTCCGGGTCAACGGCGAAGACCCGGGTCGCGGGTTCCTCCCCCAGCCCGGCCCCATCCACATTTTCAAGACGTTCGGCGGTCCCGGCATCCGTCTGGATTCCGGCGTCACCGCGGGCGATTCGGTCGGCGGCGCCTTCGACTCGCTGCTCGGCAAGATCATCGTCACCGGCCGCGACCGCGCCGAGGCGCTGGAACGCGCACGCCGGGCGCTGGACGAGTTCGAGGTCACCGGCCTGCCCACCGTGCTGCCGTTCCACCGCAAGGTCGTCCGCGACCCCGCCTTCACGGCCGAGGACGGCGTCTTCGGCGTCTTCACCCGCTGGATCGAAACGGAGTTCGTCAACGACATCCCGCCGTGGGACGGCGAGCTCGAGGCCGCGCCCAAGCCCGCCGAGGCGCGGCACACGGTCGTGGTCGAGGTCAGCGGCAAGCGCCTCGAGGTCAGCCTTCCGGATCGGATCGTCACCGCCCCCGGGGCGGTCGGCCGACCCGCCGCTGTACCGCCGTCGCGGCGCTCGCACGCGCCGACCGTCGTTGCCGGCGCGTCCGGCGATGCCGTCAAGGCCCCGATGCAATCGACGATCGTGAAGGTCGCCGTCCAGGACGGGCAGTCGGTCGTCCAGGGCGATCTGGTCGTCGTGCTCGAGGCGATGAAGATGGAACAGCCGATCCAGGCGCACAAGGACGGCGTCGTCGGCGCGATCAACGCCACCGCCGGCACGACCGTCTCCGCCGGTCATCAGCTGCTGACGATCTCCTAGGACTCGCGCCGTCCAGTCCCGCTCGCGGGGCCTCAGCCGTCGTCGTTCGCGCGATCGACGATGTGCATCGCGCGCGCGGCGTCCGTGATGCTGCCGCTCAGCGACGGATACGCCGCGAACACACGGGAGAGCTGGTCGACGGTGAGCCGGCGGTCCACGGCGATCGCGATCGGGTAGATGAGGTCCGATGCGCGCGGACCGACGATCACGCCGCCGATGACGGTGCCGCTGCCCTGCCGTGCGATGAGCTTGACGAAGCCGTCCTTGGTGCCCATCATCTTCGCCCGCGGGTTGGCCGCCAGCGGCAGCTTGTGCACGACGCCGTCGATGAGTCCGTCGATGATGTCCTGCTCCGACCAGCCGATCGTCGCGATCTCCGGCGCGGTGAAGATGTTGGACGTGATCCGGCGACGCTCGAGCGGGATGACGACATCGCCGAGGGCGTGGAAGACGGCGGTGCGGCCCTGCATCGAGGCCACCGAGGCCAGCGGCACGAAGGTGGTGCAGTCTCCGGCCGCGTAGATGTTCGGCACCGAGGTTCGCGCGACCCGATTGACCTGGATGTGGCCGGACTCGGTCATCTGCACCCCGGCGGCCTCCAGACCGATACCGGCCGTGTTCGGGATCGACCCGACGGCCATCAGGCAGTGACTGCCCTCGACCGTGCGCCCATCCGAGAGGGTGACCAGAACGCCGTCGCCGTCGCGGACGACGTTGTCGGCCCGGGACTTGGACAGCACCGTCATGCCGCCGCGCTTGAAGACCTTCTCGAGCACCATGGCGGCATCCCGGTCCTCCCCCGGGAGGACCTGGTCGCGGCTGGAGATCAGCGTGACCTTCGAGCCGAGGTTCATGTATGCCGACGCGAACTCGGCGCCGGTGACGCCGGAGCCGACGACGATGAGGTGCTCGGGCAGGGAGGTCATGTCATACAGCTGCGTCCACGTCAGGATGCGCTGCCCGTCCGGTTTCGCACTCGGCAGCTCGCGCGGGGACGCACCGACCGAGACGATCAGCGTGTCCGCTTCGACCCGGTCGAAGTCGGTGCCGTTCGGCCCGGTCGAGACCACGACGGCGTTGTCGCTGTCGAGGCGGCCGAACCCCGAGATCAGGCGGACCCCGGCCTCGACCAGGGACGCCCGCATGTCGTCGGACTGCTGGCGCGCCAGCGAGAGCAGTCGTTTGTTGACCGCGACGAGGTTGATGGCGATCTCCGGCTTGAGCGGCCTGCCCTCGCCGCCGCGGGCGAACAGCTGCACGCCCAGATCGCCGGCCTGCGAGATGGCCACCGCCGCGTCCGCGGTCGCGATCAGGGTCTTGGACGGCACGACGTCGGTGATCACGGCCGAGCCGCCGATCCCGGCGCGCTCGATCACGGTCACTTCCGCACCGAGCTGGGCGGCTCCCAGCGCCGCCTCGTATCCGCCGGGGCCGCCACCGATGATCGCGACACTCTGGGTGCGCTCGAAGCTCAAAGACATGTACTCATCTTCCCAGGCCGGAGGCGCGCTCATGCAACGCCGGGCTGGCCATCAGCTGGGTAGCTCACGGTCGCGCGGTCTGGCTCCCGGGCCCGGGCCTTCCTAGAGTGGGGTGCATGCCTCAGACCTTCGCAAACCCGCTGGATGACCCCTCAGCGGACCCGTTCGAGATCGCGGCGGAGGCGGCGGACCAGATCGCGCGCCTCACCGGCGTTCCGCGGCACGACATCGCCCTCACCCTGGGCAGCGGATGGGGTCAGGCTGCCGAACTGATCGGTGAGACGGTCGCCACGCTTGCGTGCACTGAGGTCGTCGGGTTCAGCAGCCCCGCGCTGGAAGGTCACGTCGGGACGCTGCGCAGTGTGCTGACCCCACGCGGACGGCACGTGCTGATCATCGGAGCCCGCACGCATTTCTACGAGGGTCGCAACCCGCGTCGTGTCGTCCACAGCGTCCGCACCGCGGCCGGCACCGGGGCGCGCACCATGGTGCTCACCAACGGCGCCGGCGGCATCCGCCACACCTGGAAACCCGGCACGCCGGTGCTGATCAGCGACCACATCAACCTCACCGGTGCGACCCCGCTCGAGGGCGCAACGTTCATCGACCTGACCGACCTGTACTCGATGCGTCTGCGTGATCTCGCGCACACGATCGACCCCTCCCTGGACGAGGGCGTGTACTGCCAGTTCACCGGGCCGCAGTACGAGACGCCCGCCGAGGTGAGGATGGCCAAGGCGATCGGGGGCCACATCGTCGGAATGTCCACCGCATTGGAGGCCATCGCCGCCCGGCAGGCGGGCATGGAGGTGCTGGGCTTCTCGCTCATCACGAACATGGCCGCCGGCATCCAGACCACGCCGCTCAGCCACCAGGAGGTCATGGAGGCCGGCCGGCTGGCAGGCCCCGCAATCTCGTCACTGCTGGCGCGCGTCATCGGGGCGATGTGAGCGCGGGCGGGAAGGCCGTCCTGGATGCCGCGCGCGCCTGGCTCGCCCAGGACCCGGATGGCACGACGCGCACCGAACTGGAGGGGCTGATCGAGCAGACCGACCGCGGTGATGCCGCTGCCGCCGCGGAGCTCGCCGACCGCTTCGCGGGGCGCCTGGCCTTCGGCACCGCCGGGCTGCGGGGGGAACTGGGCGCCGGCAGCAACCGCATGAATCGCGTGCTGGTCGCCCAGGCAGCGGCCGGACTGGCCGCTTTCCTCCTCGAGCGCTCCGCGGGCGGGCGCCGCCCGTCCGTCGTGATCGGCTACGACGGTCGCCGCAACTCGGACGTGTTCGCACAGGACTCCGCCGAGCTGTTCGCCGGTGCAGGGCTGCGCGCCATTCTCCTGCCGCGGATGCTGCCCACGCCGGTCCTCGCATTCGCGGTGCGTCACCTCGGGGCGGATGCCGGGGTCATGGTCACCGCCAGCCACAACCCGCCGAACGACAACGGCTACAAGGTCTACCTGGGCGGCGCGGACGCCGGAGCGCAGATCGTCTCGCCCGCCGACATCGAGATCGCCGCGCACATCCAGCGGATCGCAGACGCCGGAGATGTCGGCGCGCTGCCCCGCTCGTTGGGGTACGAGACGGCCGCCGAGTCGGTGGTGGACGCGTATGTCGCCGCCACCGCCGCCGTCGCCCCCGCGCCTGCGGGCGCTGCCGGGCTCAGCTGGGTGTACACCGCGATGCACGGCGTGGGATGGGACACGCTCTCGCGCGTACTGAAGGCGGCCGGATACCCCGAGCCGGTGCCGGTGACACGCCAGCTCGATCCGGACGGGACCTTCCCCACCGTGGCGTTCCCGAACCCGGAGGAGCCGGGCGCCATGGACCTCGCGTTCGACGCAGCGCGCCGGTCCAACGCCGACCTCGTCATCGCCAACGACCCGGACGCGGATCGCCTCGCCGTCGCCGTCCCGGATCCGCACGCCCAGGGCGGCTGGCGCCGACTGACCGGCAACCAGATCGGCCTGCTGCTCGGGTGGCGGGCAGCCCGACTGGCGCGGGCGGCCGGCGCGCCGCCCGGGGCGTCGCTCGCCTGCTCACTGGTCTCCTCCCCCGGGCTGAAGTCCGTCGCGGAGCACTACGGGCTCGACTTCCACACCACCCTCACCGGCTTCAAGTGGATCTCGCGGGCGCCGGGCATCGTGTTCGGGTTCGAGGAGGCGCTGGGATACCTGGTGAACCCCGAGACCGTCCGCGACAAGGACGGGATCTCGGCCGCGATTGCCATGCTCGGGCTGGTCGCCGAGGCCCGCGGGCGCGGCGAGAGCCTCTCCCGGGTCCTCGCGGAGTTCGATGCGACGTTCGGGTTCTTCGCCAGCGACCAGGTCGCCATCCGCGTGGATGACGTGTCCGCGATCGCACGGATCATGGCAGCACTGCGGGAGCGGCATCCGTCATCGATCGGGCGGGTCCGGATCGACCGTGTCGAGGACCTCTTGGACGGCGTGGACGACCTGCCCCGCGGGGATGTGCTGCGTCTGTGGACGACGGACGGGTCGCGCGTCATCATCCGGCCCAGCGGAACCGAGCCTAAACTCAAGGTCTATCTCGACGTCCGCGGTGGCTCTGCCGACGATGCGCGTGCGCGCCTGGCGGCCCTCGGTGAGGGGGCGCGGACGCTCTTGGGCGAGGTGGGCTGAACCGGAGGACATGACAGAGCGGTGACCGAACGCACGGACGACGATCGCTCAACGGATGCCGCGAACCTGGCACCGGCGGCCGCTCCGGCCACCGCGCACCCGCGAGGAGCCGCCACGGACACGGTTGCCCCCGGCCACCCGGTGACCACCGCCGACCCGCCGCACTGGCTTCGCCGGGTCCTGCTGTTCCTGAGCGGGCAGACCATCAGCCTGCTCGGGTCGATGCTGGTGCAGTACGCGGTGTTCTGGTATCTCACGATCACGTACCAGTCCGGCGTGATCATGATGCTGGCGGCGCTGTTCGGCTTCCTCCCGCAAGCCGTCGTCTCGGTCTTCGGCGGGGTCTGGGCCGACCGCCACAATCGCAAGCTCCTGATCATCGTCGCGGACGCGTCGATCGCCGCGACCACCCTGGGGCTCGCCCTGATCATGCTGACCGGGTACGACGCGGTGTGGCTGATCTTCCTGACCATGGCGATCCGATCGGCCGGCGCCGGCATCCAGATGCCCGCGGTCTCGGCACTGATCCCGCAGATCACGCCCACCCGTCACCTGATGCGCGTGAACGGGATCAACGGATCCATCCAGTCCGCGATGGCCCTGCTCGCACCGGCCGCTGCGGGCGTCATCTTCGCGTGGTCATCGGCGTCCAATGGCGCGACGGCGGGTTCCCTGGTGCCGATCTTCTTCATCGACGTCGTCACTGCAGCCATCGGGATCGGGCTGCTCGCCCTCGTCCCCGTCTCCGCGGTCCGCAGGGCGGGCGATGTGAAGACGGGCTATTTCGCCGATCTCGTGGACGGCGTCCGGTACGTCGCCCACCACGCGTTCGTCCGGTGGGTGCTGGTGCTCTTCGCGATCATCTTCGTGCTCATCGTGGCGCCGTCCAACCTCACCCCGCTGATGCTGGTGCGCTCGTTCGACGCCGGAGAGCAGCAGAACGTGGTCAACCTCGCCGTTCTGGAGATCGCGTTCAGTGTGGGCATGGTGCTGGGCGGCATCGTGGTGGCGGCGCTGTTCGCCAAGCGCAGTCGGATCGGCATGATCGTGGTGGCGTCCCTGGTGTTCGGCGTCCTGTCGATCGGCATGGGACTCTCGCCGAACGTGTGGCTGTTCTTCGGCTTCATGTTCCTGCTCGGCCTCTCGGTGCCGTTCTTCTCCACTCCCTCCACCACCCTGCTTCAGGAGACCGTCGAGCCCGAGCGCCAAGGACGCGTCTTCGGCTTCCTCGGGATCGTCATGGCCCTGGCCATGCCGCTGGGCATGGTGGTGTTCGGGCCCCTCGCCGACGTGGTGCCGATCGAGCTGCTGCTGATCGCCTCGGGTGTGCTGACCTTCGTGGTGGTCGGCGCGGCGGTGTGGCTGCCCGCGGGACGTCGCGCGCTGAGCGCGGCCCGGGCCGCCTCGCACACCTCGGACCCCGCCGCTGCGGCCGCGGCGGCCGAGGCGGCGATGCACGACGAGCACGCCTCGTAGGCTCGAGGCATGCTACTTCGGGAACCCATCATCCTCGAGAACGCGTTCGTGCGCCTTGAGCCGCTCGCCCCAGAGCACGCCGAGGATCTCATCGAGGCTGCGAAGGGCCTGGAGCACGCCTGGTACACGTTCGTGCCGACCCCGGAGGCTATCGAGACAGAGATCCGTGAGCGCCGTGCGCTGCGCGACGACGGCTCGCACAACCCGTGGGCGGTGCGCCGCCTGGACACCGGCCGGGTGGTGGGGATGACCAGCTATCTGAACATCGATCAGCCCCACCGCCACGTGGAGATCGGCTCCACCTGGCTCGCGCTCAGCGCCCAGCGGACGGCCGCCAACACCGCCGCCAAGCTGCTGCTGCTGGGGCATGCGTTCGAGGAGTGCGATGCGATCGCGGTGGAGCTGCGCACGCACTGGCACAATCGTCAGTCCCGCGATGCCATCGCGCGCCTCGGGGCCAAGCAGGACGGTGTCCTGCGCAACCACCGCATCGGTCCGGAAGGCACCCTCCGCGACACCGTGGTGTTCTCGATCCTGCCGACGGAGTGGCCGGCGGTCCGGCTGGGCTTGGAGTCGCGGCTGGCTCGCTGAGGCGGACGCCGCGGCATCCGCTCACCCCGCGGCATCCGCTCGCCTGCCGCGGCATCCGCTCGCCCCGCGGCATCCGCTCGCCCCGCGGATCCGCTCGCCCGTCCCGGCATCCGCTCGCCCCGCAGCATCCGCTCAGCCCGCGGCATCCGCTCGGCTGTCACAACACGCCGACCGGGCCGGCAGAACGCGACAGGCCAGCACCAGCCCGATCGCGCGCGTGAACTCAGTGCGGCGCGTGCGCCTCCAGGAATTCGTACACGTCCGTGGTGTCCACACCCGGAAAGGCTCCGGTCGGCAGCGTCGCCAGCAGCGTCCGGGGCGTGCGGACGTTCGGCCAGGACTGCTCGCGCCACGCCGCCTCCAACTCGGCGGGGGGCCGCCGGCAGCAGACCTCCACCGAGTGCTTCGACACACCCCGATTCGTGGTGTCCCGGCCGATGAACCACTTCGTGTCATCGAAGCGGACGCCGACGCTGACCGAATGCGCGCCCTCACTGGACAGCTCCACGCGCGCGGTGCACCAGTAGGTGCCGTTGCCGGTGTCGGTGTACTGGTAGTACGGATTGAAGTGGTCGTCCACGTCGAACACGACCCGGCTGGTCCACCGCCGGCAGCACGGCTGTCCCTCGATCGCGCCCAGGCGGTCGGTGGGGAAGTTCACGCCGTCGTTCTCGTACGCCTTGGTGATCGTCCCGGACTCGTGCACCTTGAGGAAGTGCACCGGGATGCCCAGGTGCACGGTCGCAAGATTCGTGAAGCGGTGCGCGGCCGTCTCGTACGAGACCGAGTACGCATCGCGCAGATCCTCGATCGACACCGCGCGGCGGCCCTTCGCCTCCTGCAGGAACGGCACCGCGTGCGCTTCCGGTACCAGCAGCGCCCCCGTCAGGTAGTTCGTCTCCACCCGCTGCCGCAGGAACTCCGCGTAGCTGGTGGGCTCCCGGTGGCCGAGGATGCGGCTGGACAGCGCCTGCAGCACCGCGGTGCGCGGGTCCCCCTTGGACGCGAGCCGACTGGACAGGTAGAGGCGGCCGTTCTTGATGTCCGCGACGCTGCGGGTGGTCTGCGGCAGGTCCGGCACGTAGTGCAGGGTGAACCCGAGATGGGCGGCGATATCGGATGCCGTCCGCTGCGTCAGCGGACCGCCCGGGTGGTCGACCGCACCGAGGATCTCCCGCGCCTGCACCTCCAGCTCGGGGAAGTGGTTGTTCTGCGTGCGCATGAGGCGGCGCAGAGCGACGTTCGCGCGCCGGGCCTCTTCCGGCGTCGCGGCGCGCTCGTCGCGCAGCCGTTCGATCTCACCCTGCAGCGCGAGCATGGCGGCGAGCGCCTCGTTCGGAACCGTCTTGCCCACGCGGAACGGGGCGATCCCGAGCGCCTGGAAGGTCTGACCCCGCATCGCCCGCTCGAGTCCGATCTCAAGGGTGGAGCGCTCGTCCAGCGGCTCGGAGGCCAGGAGCGAGTCCAGGGTGGCGCCGAGGGCGCGCGCGATGGTGCGCAGCAGCGTCAGCTTGGGCTCTCGGCGCCCATTCTCGATCATGGAGAGCTGGCTCGGAGCCCGCTGCACAGCGGCTGCCAGCTCGTCGAGGGTCATGCCGCGCTCGGTGCGCAGCTGCCGGATGCGGCGGCCGATGGTCAGGGAGTCCACCTCTTCATCGTCGGGCAGTTCATCCTGCAGTTCCCGGCTCGGCAGCGTCGTCATGGGCCGATTCTGTCACGAAAGCAGAACTTTGCGGAATGTTCACACGCCGACCCGACGAGTGACAGTGCGAACTTCACACACAGTGGAACCACGACCACACCCCTCGGTCCCGAACAGGGATCACCGGATGCCGAGCCGGACGCACACGCCGCGCCCGCAGCATCCCGCACGCTCCACGGACACGTTCACAGGAAGACAGGGCAATGACACCTGCAACCGCCGCCCCGATGCGCACGCGCACCGGGGCCATCCCGACCCAGACCGCCGAGCCCTCGATCGAGGTCATCGCTCGCCTGGCCCCCCGCTACGCGGAGATCCTCACACCCGAGGCCGTCACGTTCCTCACCGAGCTGCACCAGCGCTTCGCGGCCCGCCGGCACGACCGGCTCGCCGACCGCATGCGCCGCCGCTTCGAGATCGGCAACGGGCACGACCCGCGGTTCCGCGATGACACGGCGCACATCCGAGAGGATGCCGGATGGCGCGTCGCCGGTGCCGGTCCCGGCCTGGAGGACAGGCGCGTGGAGATCACCGGCCCCACCGACCCGAAGATGACGATCAACGCCCTCAACTCAGGGGCGCGCGTATGGCTGGCTGACCAGGAGGATGCCACCTCCCCCACGTGGAGGAACGTCATCGAGGGACAGCTGTCGCTGCGCGACGCGATCCGCGGCGAGCTGTCGTTCACGAGCCCCGCGTCTGAAACGGCACCCGGCAAGACGTACGCGGTCACGGCCGAGCGCACCCCGACGATCGTCATGCGTCCGCGCGGCTGGCACCTCACCGAGGCGCACCTGCAGTTCACCGACCGTGCGGGCCGCACGATGGCGGCATCCGGGTCGCTGGTGGATTTCGGTCTCTACTTCTTCCACAACGCCGGACAGCTGATCCAGGACGGGCGCGGGCCGTACTTCTATCTGGCCAAGCTCGAATCGAGTGAAGAAGCAAAGCTGTGGGACGACGTCTTCACCTTCAGCGAGCGGTACATCGGCATCCCGCACGGCACCATTCGCGCCACGGCGCTCATCGAGACCCTGCCTGCGGCGTTCGAGATGGAGGAGATCCTCTTCGAACTTCGCGACCACTGCGCGGGATTGAACGCGGGCAGATGGGACTACATCTTCTCGATCATCAAGAACTACCGGGGCCGCGGCGCACGCTTCGTGCTCCCGGACCGCAGCGAGGTCACGATGACGGTCCCGTTCATGCGCGCCTACACCGAGCTGCTGGTGAAGACCTGCCACAAGCGCGGGGCATTCGCCATCGGCGGCATGAGCGCGTTCATCCCCAACCGCCGCGACCCCGAGGTGACGCGGCAGGCGTTCGAGAAGGTCGCCGCGGACAAGAAGCGCGAGGCCGGCGACGGGTTCGACGGCACCTGGGTGGCCCACCCCGACCTGATCCCGACGGCGATGGCCGAGTTCGACGCGGTGCTGGGCGACCGGCCCAACCAGATCGACCGGCAGCGCGACGACGTGCGGGTGACGGCATCCGACCTGCTCGATGTGCACATCGGGCGACCGGTGACCGCCGCGGGGGTGCACGCGAATGTGTCCGTCGCAGTCCGCTACGTCGAAGCGTGGCTGCGGGGTCTGGGCGCGGTCGCGATCGACAACCTCATGGAGGATGCCGCGACGGCCGAGATCTCCCGCTCCCAGGTGTGGCAGTGGATCCACCAGGACCACTCCACTGCCGAGGGCCGGCCGATCACCCGGGAGTACATCGAGGAATGCATCGCCGAGGTGCTCAGCGAGGTCGATCGCCGCGCGGGTGACCGGTACGAGGATGCCGCGGAGATCTTCCGTGAGGTCGCCCTCGGCCAGGACTTCCCGGCGTTCCTGACGCTCCCGGCCTACACGAAGTTCCTCGTCGACACCGACTAGCCCGCACCGCGGCGGCTCATCCGAGCCGACCACGAACACGATCGAAGGAAGTGAAATGACTCAGTACCACAACGACATCGAAGCCGTCGCGGCGCTCAAGGAGCAGTACGGCTCCGGCTGGAACGCCATCGACCCGGAGTCCGTCGCCCGGATGCGGACACAGAACCGCTTCCGGACCGGGCTCGAGATCGCCCAGTACACGGCGGACATCATGCGCCGCGACATGGCCGAGTACGACGCCGACTCTTCGGCGTACACCCAGTCCCTCGGAGTGTGGCACGGGTTCATCGGGCAGCAGAAGCTCATCTCGATCAAGAAGCACCTCAAGACCACGAACAAGCGCTATCTGTATCTGTCGGGGTGGATGGTCGCCGCGCTGCGTTCGCAGTTCGGGCCCCTTCCTGACCAGTCGATGCACGAGAAGACCTCGGTGCCCGCCCTGATCGAGGAGCTCTACACCTTCCTCCGCCAGGCAGACGCCCGCGAGCTGGACCTGCTCTTCACACAGCTCGATGAGGCCCGCCGCGCCGGTGACGAGACCGCCGTGGAGTTCATCCGGTCGCAGATCGACAGCTACGAGACCCACGTGGTGCCGATCATCGCCGACATCGACGCCGGCTTCGGCAATCCCGAGGCCACGTACCTTCTCGCCAAGAAGATGATCGAAGCGGGCGCCTGCGCCATCCAGATCGAGAATCAGGTGTCGGACGAGAAGCAGTGCGGCCACCAGGACGGCAAGGTCACCGTCCCGCACGAGGACTTCATCGCCAAGCTCACCGCGGTCCGCTACGCGTTCCTCGAGCTCGGCATCGACAACGGCATCATCGTCGCCCGCACCGACTCGCTCGGCGCCGGCCTCACGCAGAAGATCGCCGTCTCGAGCGGGTCGGGCGACCTCGGCGATCAGTACAACTCCTTCCTCGATGCCGAAGAGATCTCGGACGCGGATCTCGCCAACGGCGACGTCGTCATCAAGCGCGACGGCACGCTGCTGCGCCCGAAGCGCCTCGCCAGCAACCTCTACCAGTTCCGCCCCGGAACCGGCGAGGAGCGCGTCGTGCTGGACTGCATCACCTCGCTGCGCAACGGTGCCGATCTGCTGTGGATCGAGACCGAGAAGCCGCACGTCGACCAGATCGCCGCGATGGTGGACGCGATCCGCGAGGAGGTCCCGAACGCGAAGCTCGTGTACAACAACAGCCCGTCGTTCAACTGGACGCTGAGCTTTCGCCAGCAGGCCTACGACCTGCTCGCGGAGCAGGGCGCGGATATCTCAGCGTACGATCGCGCGGACCTCATGAACGTCGGCTACGACGACACCGAGCTGGCGCAGCTGGCCGACGAGAAGATCCGCTCGTTCCAGAAGGACGGCTCGGCCCGTGCCGGGATCTTCCATCACCTGATCACGCTGCCGACCTATCACACCGCCGCGCTGTCCACCGACGACCTGGCCAAGGGTTACTTCGGCGACGAGGGCATGCTCGCGTATGTGAAGGGCGTTCAGCGTCGGGAGATCCGGGAGGGTATCGCCACGGTCAAGCACCAGAACATGGCCGGCAGCGACATCGGCGACAACCACAAGGAGTACTTCGCCGGCGAAGCGGCCCTGAAAGCCGGCGGTCAGCACAACACGATGAACCAATTCAACTGAGTCCCCGGTTCAGCTGAGTCTCCGGTCCCCGCTCGCGCGAAAGCCCGCAGCCGAGCACCGCTCGCCTGTCGCAACCTGCACCCTCCCGCGGCGCGTCGTGACAGGCGAGCGGAGTTCTCCGCGGCTCGCGCGAAAGCCCGCAGCCGAGCACCGCTCGCCTGTCGCAACCTGCGCCCTCCCACGGCGTGTCGTGACAGGCGAGCGGAGTGCGGGGGTTGCGGGGCGGCGGGGCGGCGGGGCGGCGGGGTGCGGGGGGCGGGAGGGCTAGGGGTCCTGCATCCGGTCGGCGTGCGCTGCGACCCGCGTCACCAGTGCCTCGAAGAATGCCAGTTCGTCGCGGTTGAGCACGCTCATGATCGCTCTGATGTCCCGCTCCGCGCTCGGGGCGAGCTCGTCGAAGAGAGTACGTCCCTCCGCGGTCGCGGTCAGCAGGTTGCGTCGGGAATCGTGCGGGTCGCGGTCACCGGTCACCCGGCCCGCGGTCCGCAGCACGTGCACCGCGCGGCTGACGTTCATGGCGGTCAGTCCGGTCCTCGAGCAGATCTCGGTCGCGGTGATGCCCGGTGAGTCCACGATCTGGACGAGCGCACGCCACTCCGCAAGAGAGATCGCGTGCTTCTCGGAATAGTGCCTCAGGAAGGGCCTGGCCAGCAGCTGGCTGAGCCGGTTGAGTTCGCCCGCGAGTCGCAGTTCCGCGGTCATCCGCACGGGTTCCTCCGCGGCCTGTTCTCCCATTGGTCCCCCGCCGAAACTCGGTGCGCTGCGGACGTCCGGCACGCGCGCGCTACCGGCCGGCCGGCCGCGCGAATCCCATTCGCTCGCGAAGGGTATCGCCCCGGTACTCCGACTGGAAGTACCCCTTCTCCTGCAGCAGCGGCACGAGCAGCTCCAGCATCCGATTCATGCCGTCGGGGATCGAGGGCGGGTCCAGATTGAACCCGTCGCACACGCCGCGATCGAACCAGTCGATCATGTCCCGCGCCACGTCCTCGGCAGAGCCGATGAGGATCCGGTGCCCGCCCGCGCGCGCGAACGCAACGATCATCTGACGGACGGTCAGTCCTTCTTCCAGCGCCATCCGCCGGTAGCTGTGCCACCGCGAGCTGTTCGCCGGGCCTTCGACGAACCGCTCGTCCGGAATCCGCTCGTCCAGGTCGAGATCGTCGATGGCGATCCCCGCGGCCGATGACAGTCGCCTGCGACCGGCGACCAGGTCGATGAACGACTCCAGTTCCTGCGAGAGCTCCTCCGCTTCGCTCGTGGTCTTGCCCACGATGGGCACGACCCCCGGCAGGATCTTGATGCGGCGCGGATCGCGGCCGCTGGTGACCGCCTGGGCACGTACTCGGTCGGAGAACGTGCGCATGGATTCCAGATCCGGCTGCGCGGTGTAGATCGCATCCGCGACCGAGGCGCCCAGCTGCAGGCCGGCCGGCGACTGCCCGGCCTGGAAGAGCACTGGGTGTCCCTGCGGAGAGCGGGGCATGTTCAACGCGCCCTGCACCCGGAAGTGCTCGCCCACGTAGTCGATGTCGCGGATCCTGCTGACATCCGCCCACTGCCCGGACTCGCGGTCATTCAGGACGGCGTCGTCCGACCAGCTGTCCCAGAGCCGCAGCGTCACGTCCACGAACTCCTCGGCCCGCCGGTACCTGGCCTCCGGCGAGGGCATCTCGGAGAGCCCGAAGTTCTGGTAGCCGCCGAAGAGGGAGGTGACGATGTTCCAGCCCACCCGCCCCCCGCTGAGCCGATCGAGGCCGGTGAGCTGACGGGCCACGTTGTACGGCTCCGAGAACGTCGTCGAGACCGACCCCACCAAGCCGATCTTCCGGGTGGCACCGATCAGCGCACCCATCGACGAGATCGGTTCGTACAGACCCGTGTTGCGGATGTTGTTGTCCCGGATCGTGCCGACGTCCACGCCGTCGCCGAAGAACACCGCGTGGATCTTCGCCCGTTCCGCGGCGCCGGCCATGTCGGCGATCAGCGACAGCTCGCCGATCTCCTCCGAGCGGCTTCGCGGGTCTCGCCAGCTGTCCATCTGAAAACCCGAAGACAGCATGAACATGGTCAGAACCATCTGGCCGCGCGGTGTCGACACGGTGAACCCCTTTCGTGGTGCGGAAGCTCACACACTCGGTGAGACAGTAACATCCGTTCCCTTTTCCTGAGTACCACTCAACGGACTGCCGCTGACCAGACCGCCCATTTTGCAGGCAAAAGCGGAACATTGAACGTTGCAGACTGATTCGCGGCTCGTGAAAGCGAAGGATGAAACTATCCCTCGTTACAAACTGAGGTCCGAAATCAGTGCCCCATGCGCACACACGGATCGCGCGTGCCGAAACAGTTTCCGCTCTGTGGAAGCGATCGCCAGGCAGCCCTCAGCAGGGTGCGAGCATCAGACGTCTGCGGCGCGAAGTCGAGCCGCGGAGCATTTCGAAGGAGAAATCGACCGATGCTGCTCTTTCCCCCCCGACAGCGATTCACGAACGGAGCACACCGCTGATGGCGTTCCTGAAACATCTCGGCAAGATCCTGTTCTCGTCGCTCATCCTCCTGGGCGTCGTCATCACGATCCTGTTCCTCCTGCTGGAGATCGCGCCCGGCGACCCGATCCAGACGCTCGTCGGCGATGTGCCGATCTCGGAGGCGCTGCGTCAGCAGATCTACGCCACCTTCGGCCTCGACAAGCCCCTGTGGGAGCGCTACTTCATCTACATGGGCAACGTGCTCACCGGAAATCTCGGCGTCTCGTTCGGCACCGAGGTGCCGGTCACCCAGTTGATCGGCGAGCGCATCGGCAACACGCTGGCCCTGGCCATCCCGTCGTTCATCCTCTCGACGATCGGCGCGGTCATCATCGGCGCCATCGCCGCCAAGACCCGCAAGCGGTGGCTCGACAGCCTGCTCTCGGGCAGCTCGGTCGCGCTCTTCTCGCTGCCGAACTTCTGGCTCGGCCTCATGCTCATCATCGTCTTCTCGGTCACCCTCGGGTGGCTGCCCGTGCAGGGCAAGGCGCCGTACGGCGTCGAGGGCATTGAGATCCAGTACATGATCCTGCCGCTGATCACGATGGTCACCGCTGAACTGGCCTTCAAGGCCCGCATCATGCGCGCGTCGATGATCGAGTCGCTGGGTCAGGACTTCATGGACACGGCGCGCTCCAAAGGACTGAGTGAACGTCAGGCGCTGTGGCGCCACGCTCTGCCCAACGCGCTCCTTCCCATGGTGACTGTCGCCGGACTCAGCCTCGCCCACATCCTCGCGGGCTCGGTGCTGGTGGAGAAGGTCTTCGGGTGGCCGGGCATGGGCCTGCTCTTCATCGGCGCGATCGAACGGCAGGACACCTTCCTGGTGCTCGGGATCGTCATCGTGCTGACCATCACCATCCTCATCGTGAACATCGTGACCGATGTGGTCTACGGCCTCGTCGATCCGCGACTCCGCAGTCAGATCAAGCGTCCCGTCAGGAGCGAATCGTGAGCGTCCAGCAGCAGTCCCGACCGGCGGCAGACCCGACGCCGGCGCCACCGGTACGCACGGCCCGGCGTCCGCGCAACCCGGACTCCGTCTTGCGGATGTACTTCCGCAAGCCGATCGTGCGGATCTTCATGCCGATCCTGTTGCTCATGATCGTCGCGTCGCTGATCGGCCCCCTGCTCAGCGGGAACCCGTTCGCCACGAACAATCCGCCCTTCATCCCACCCGACTCCGAGTTCCCGCTCGGCACCGACAACCTGGGCCGCGACTACTTGGCACGCGTGCTCATGGGCGGTCAGGTGTCGCTGCTGGTGGGCTTCAGCGTGGCCATCCTGTGTCTGACCCTCGCGCTTGTCGTCGGCGGCATCGCCGGCTTCTACGGCGGTTTCATGGACACGATCCTGGTGAAGATCTCGGAGTTCTTCCAGGTGATCCCCGGCATCATTCTCGCCCTGGTGGCCGCGGCGATCCTCGGGACCAACGTCGCCATCATCGTGGTCATCCTGGCCCTGACGATGTGGCCCGGCGTGGCCCGCATCGTGCGGGCCGAGGCGATGCGCATCTCCCAACTGGGCTATGTCGAATCCCAGCGCGCCGCGGGCTTCTCGAGCCTGCGCATCCTGTGGTCCGACGTCCTGCCCAACGCGATGCCTCCCGTGCTGGTGGCGACGACCATGACGGTTGCCCGCGCGATCCTCGCCGAGTCGGGACTGTCCTTCCTCGGCATCGGCGACGCGAACCGGCCGAGCTGGGGGGCGCTGCTGAACCAGGCACAGCCGTACATCTCCACGGCATGGTGGCTGGCGTTCTTCCCCGGCCTCTGCATCTTCCTCGTCGTCCTGGCCATCAACCTCCTCGGCGATGCCCTCAACGACGCGCTCAACCCGTCGATCGGAAGGGTGAAATGACCGCCGCCATCGGAAACCTCGACGTCCAGCAACAGGCACGAGAGGATGCCGCACCGCCGGCGTCCGATTCGTCGGCCTTCCTGACCGTCACCGATCTCGAGGTGCACCTGCCGACCGGACCCCGCAAGGAGATCAGGGCGGTGCACTCGGTCAGCCTCGAAGTCCATCGCGGCGAGCGCGTCGGCGTCGTCGGCGAGTCCGGGTCGGGCAAGTCCGTCACCGGCCGCGCCATCGCCGGCCTGCTGCCGACGAACCCGCGTGTGCGCGTCGCCGGGTCGATCCGCTTCGACGGCCGCGAGATGGTCGGCGCACCCGCTCGCGCGTGGGACCAGATCCGCTCGCGCTCGGTGGGCATGATCTTCCAGGATCCGCTGACGTTCCTGAATCCCGTCATGAAGGTGGGTGCACAGGTCCGCGAGGCCGTCGATCCGGCCGCCCGCTCCGGTCGCGACGCGTCCGGAGACCCCGAGGCGATCCGGTTCCTGCAGCTCGCCGGCCTGGCCGACGCGGCAGAGCTCGCCCGCCGCTTTCCGCACGAACTCAGTGGCGGCCAGCGGCAGCGTGTGCTGATCGCGATCGCGATCGCGAAGCAACCGGACCTCATCCTCGCCGATGAGCCGACGACGGCGCTGGATGCCACGGTGCAGCGCAAGGTGCTGCGCACGCTCGACGAGACGGTCGCAAAGCTGGGCACCTCGCTCATCCTCATCTCCCACGATCTGGCGGTCGTGGCCAGCATGACCGACACGATCTATGTCATGTACGCCGGCCGGATCGTCGAATCGGGTCCGACCCGCCGCGTGCTGGAGTCCCCGCAGCACCTGTACACGCAGGCGCTGCTGCGCAGTGTCCGCAGCCTCACCGACGAAGGCGTGGACCTGTGGTCGATTCCGCCGGAGATGCGCCGCGAGATCGACGAACTCGTCCAGAGCGGAGCACCCTCATGATCGAAGTCACCAACGCCTCGAAGGTGTTCCGGTCCCGCCGCGGCGGAGCACCGGTAAACGCCGTCGTCGACGCCAACCTGACCGCTCAGCGCGGCGAATTCGTTGCCATCGTCGGCGAGAGCGGATCCGGCAAGAGCACCCTTGCACGGATGCTGCTGGGGCTGATCCCGGCGACGTCCGGCAGCATCACCATCAACGGGATCAACGTCGACCAGATGAACCCCGCACAGCGCAAGGACTACCGCCGGACGGTTCAGGCCGTGCTCCAGGACCCGTCCGGATCGCTCAATCCCCGCAAGACCGTCGGACGCACGATCGGTGAGATCGTCCGTCTGCACTCGATCGCTCGCGGCCGCGACGAGGTACACGCGAAGGTGCTCGAGGCCCTCGAACTGGTGGGCCTCTCCCCCGCGGAGCCCTTCATCCACCGCTTCCCGCAGGAACTCAGCGGCGGACAGCGGCAGCGCGTGCTCATCGCCCGCGCGATCGTGCTGAACCCCCAGATCATCGTCGCCGACGAGGCGGTCTCCGCCCTCGACGCGTCGGTCAAGGCCGGGGTCCTCCGACTGATGAACGGCCTCACCGAGCGCCTCGGCGTCGGCTACGTCTTCATCACCCACGACCTGCCGGTCGTCAAGAAGGTGGCCGACCGCGTCTACGTGATGAAGGACGGTGAGATCGTCGAGTCCGGACCCACTCGGCAGATCTTCGACGACCCGCAACACCCTTACACCCAGAGTCTGCTGGCCTCCGAGCTCGTCTTGGAGTCCGTCCTCTGACCGGACATCCGATCGGTCATCACTGAAACACCACCGCGTCCGGCGCGATCAGCGCCCGAAGCTACAGAGAGGTACTCCCATGAAGACCAAGCGCACGACCCGATTCGCCGCAATCGCGGCGCTCGCGTCCGCCGCCCTGCTGGTCGCCGGCTGTTCGTCCAGCGCCGCGCCGACCGAATCGGCCAAGCCCGAGACCCCGAGCGTCTACATCGACGCGATCGCAGCCGACCCGATCAGCTTCAACCCGCAGATCACGAACTCGCCCGTCACGCTGGCGTTCGGCGTCGCCCTGTTCGACCCGCTGGTCTACATCGACGCGGAGTCCGAGATCCACCCGATGCTCGCGAAGTCGTGGGAGTTCAGCGACGACAAGCGGACCCTGACCTTCACGCTCGAAGAGGGTGTCACCTGGCACGACGGCGAGCCGTTCACCTCCGAGGACGTCAAGTTCAACTTCGACGAGATCATGGCCTTCCAGACGTACGGCGCCTCCCTGGTCGAGTCCATCGACTCCGTCGAGGCCCCGGACGAGACCACCGTCGTGCTGAACCTGAACTCCGAGTTCGGGCCGTTCTTCGAGACCCTCTCGCAGCAGGTGATCATCCCGAAGCACATCTACGAGGGCACCGACTACGTGACCAACCCTGCCAACATGGCGCCGATCGGCACCGGTCCGATGAAGTTCGAGTCCTTCTCGTCGGGCGCCGAGGTCATCCTGGTCAAGAACGAGGACTACTGGCGCGGCGACGTGCAGGTCGACAAGGCGATCTACCCGGTCATGGCTGACACCAACACCCGCGCGCTCGCCCTGATCTCCGGCGAGCTCGACAAGGCCACCATCGACGCGTCGCAGCTGGATCAGATCGCGGGCAAACCCGAGCTTGTGCACCTCGAAGACGGCTACTTCGCCCAGGCGGTCGTCGTCGAGATGAACACGAAGAACGAGTACCTGGCGGACCCCGACGTGCGCGCCCTGGTGTTCTCGGCGCTGGACCGCCAAGCCTTCGCGGACGTGGCGATCGCCGGCTACGGCGAGCCGGCCGACGGCTTCTTCCCGAGCACCATGGGGTGGGCCAAGGACGAGAGCGTCGACTTCGACAAAGATTTCCCCTTCGACGTCAAAGCGATCAACAAGGGCCTCGACAAAGCCGGGTTCCCCGTCGGCGCCGACGGCGTCCGATTCACCCTGAACGTCAAGTACATCCAGGAGCTGACGGACACGGTTGCGATGGCATCACAGGCGAAGTCGATGCTGGCGGATGTCGGAATCGGCGTCAACCTCGAGGCGGTCACGTCGGCGATCTTCACGGACCAGATCTACGTGCAGAACAACTTCGATCTGGCGTTCCTGCGGACCACGGTCTCGGCCGACCCCGGACTGGGCATCTCCCGCTGGTACGCCTGCAACCCCGATCACATGTCGGCGCGCAACCCGTCGGGAATCTGCGACGCCGAGATCGACGCGGCCGTCGCCGGCGCGAACTCCACGACGGACCGCGAAGAGCGCGGCGAGTACTTCCGCGACATGCAGAAGCGTGCGAAGGAGCTCATCTTCTTCGCCCCGCTGGTGTGGACGAACGCCGGGTTCCCCACGGTCAACACGGTCCGCTGGGACGGTCTCACCGAGCTCGCCGAGGGAACCCCCAGCGGCAGCTTGAACTGGCTGACCATGAAGTGGAAGGGCTGACCCCCGGGGATTGATCCCCGCCGGAGAGGCGTACGTGCTGGGGTTCCGCGTCGCGGAGCCCCAGCACGCAACCGCACCGCGACCGCGGACACTCGCACATGCTCGGACAGAAAGGTTCCACAATGACCGCTGAGATCATCGACCCGACACAGCACTTCCACGCGAGCACCGCGGTGACGCCCACGGACGCCGCGCGCCCCGAAACCCTCGCCGGGCTACGCATCGGCCTGCTGGGCAATACCAAACGCAATGCCGACAGCATCCTGGACGCGATCGGAGCCAGGCTCGCCGACCGTCACGCCCAGGTCGCGCTCATCCCCCGCACCAAGACGCAATTCGCCATGCCGCTGCCGGTCGAGCTCGTCGAAGAGCTGATCCGGGACTGCGACGTGGTCGTCATCGGGGTCGGCGATTGCGGATCCTGCAGCGCCTCGGCGGTCGCGGACGCCATCGCGCTCGAGAGCGTCGGCATCCCCACCGCGGTGATCTGCACCGACGCCTTCGTCCAGCCCTCTTCCGCGATGGCGGGGCTCAAGGGCGCCCCGGACTTCCCCTACCTCCTGACGGCGCACCCGATCGCGAACCTGACCGCCGACGGCGTCGAGGAGCGCGGCGAGCAGCTGGCCGCTCAGGTCGAGGCGCGATTGATCGGCTCGACGCGGACCGTGGCTGCCGCGTGAGCGAACACGTCGCCGTAGCCCTCGATCCCGACGTCGCAACCGGGGTCGCCGAGGAGCTCTACGGACGCGGCTGGACCGATGGTCTTCCGGCGCTGCCGGCGACCGAGGAATCCGTGCAGCGCTTCCTCGCGACGACGCAGCGCGCCGAAGACGAGGTGGCCGCGCACCACCCGCAGCTCGAACGACACGTGACCGTCCGCGACGTCGCCGTCAGCGCCGTCATGGCGGGGTGCCTCCCCGAGTACTTCCCGGTCGTACTCGCCGCGTGGGACGCGCTCTCCGCGGAACGCGCCGCACTCGGCGGTGGTTGGCAGTCCACCAGCGGCCCTGGCCCGCTCATCGTCGTCAACGGACCGATCCGGCATCAACTGGCCATCAATTCCGAAGGCGGCGTCCTCGGACCCGGCTTCCGCGCGAACGCGACGATCCCCCGCGCGATCGGCCTCACCGTCCGCAACGGATTCGGCATCCGTCCCCGCGAGCTGGAGCAGGCCACCATCGGGACAGTGGGCCGCTGGCAGCTGTGCATCGGCGAGAACGAGGAAGCGAGCCCATGGGAGCCGCTCTCGGAAGAAGCAGGGGTGGAGCCGGGTGTCAGCGCCGTGGCCGCCACCCTGGTGCGCACCTTCGAGGTCGTCGACAATCGCAGCTTCACCTCCGCCCAGGAGGTCCTGGGCGACTTCGTCGACACCATTCAGCGCTCCGGTGCCCTGATCGGGCGCCACAGCCCGACCGGCATCCTGCTCAACCCCGCCCATGCGCAACTGTTCGCAGACGCAGGTATGAGCAAGCAGGACGTCCGCGAGTGGATCGTGGCGCGCGCGGGCCGCACCGAGGCCGAACTGCAGGCGGTCGGCAAGGGACTCAGCCATCTCCCCGGCGGACCGTTCGCTGCCGACCACCGTCACCCGACCTTGGCGGACGCGAAACCCGCCACCCTTCCGATCATCGTGGCCGGCTCGTCGAATGCGGCGATGTCGATGGTGTTCCGCGTACTCGGCCTCTGGTCGGGCCGCTCGTTCCCCGTGCGCTGATCCCCCTCCTCCACCCTGGCAGAAAGGCCTGAACCCATGACCGAAACCACCGCTGAGAAGTGGCCCGTCCCCGTTACCGATCCCCTGGCCGCCGCCGCGGAGCCCTGGCTCACCGGCAAGGTCGCTCTCGTCGTCGGTGGGGGGTTGAGCGGCCCCGAGGGCGGCATCGGCTTCGCCATCGCCTGGCTGTGCGCGCAGAACGGCGCTGCCGTCGCGGTCCTGGACCGCGACGCCGCGGCCGGAGCCCGCACCGTCGATGCCATCCGCGAGGCCGGTGGGCAGGCGGAGCACTTCTCCGTCGACGTCACCGATGACGCGTCGGTCGAGCAGGCCATCAGCGCCGCGGCCGCGCGGTTCGGGTCCTTCGATGTGGTCGCCGACACGATCGGCGGCACCGGCGTGCAGCCGATGTTCGAAGCGACGTTGGAGCAGTTCGAGCAGGCCATGAAGCTGAACTTCACCGCCGTCTGGTACGTCATGCGCCACGCGCAGAAGCACATGGAGCGCGGCGCGTCGATCGTCACGATCTCCTCCTCGGCTGCCGAGGGACGCGGGCCGGGCATGCCGTACTCGTTCGGCAAGTCCGCGCTGGAGAAGCTCACCACCGGTGCCGCCGGCAGCCTCGCTCCCCGCGGCATCCGGGTCAACTGCGTTCGCGTCGGCATGATCTGGGGCGCGTTCGCGGCGCGCGGGATGAACGAAGAGCAGCGTGCGATCCGGGCGGACAACGTGATCCTGCGCACCGAGGGCAACAACTGGGATATCGCCCGCGCGGCGTTCTACTTCCTCACCGACCAGGCGCGCTGGGTGACCGGACAGACCCTCGCGGTGGACGGCGGCGGATTCCGCATGGCGCCCACCGGCGCGGCCGGCTCGAACCTCAAGTAGCCGCACTTCGCACGTACAGAAGCCTCCGCGCGGTCGCGCGGAGGCTTCTGTACGTGCGGGCGGCTGGGATCAGCTACAAGCCCGCGTGACGGCGGTTGAAGGCGATCGTGCGCGGATCCAGCGGGGCGGGCTTCTCGGCAAGCGCCCGCGACATGCGGTTGGCTGCTGCGCGAACGTGGTCGGCCAGGCGATTCGGTTCGTGCTCGTCCAGGATGTAGACGACGCCGACCGCGGCATCCACCACGCCCTCGGCGTTCACGATCGGCGCGGCGATGGACCCGGCACGCATCGTCACGAACTGGCTGCCGATCGCGAACCCCTGGCGCCGCACGATGTTGATGTTCTGCCGAAGAGTCTGCTCATCGCCGATCGTCTTCGGCGTGTACACCTTCATCGGCTCACGCACGTACTCGTCGACGACATCGGCTGCGGAGTGGGCGAGCAGGACGAGTCCGGTCGCCGTAGCGTGCAAGCGCATGCGGCCGCCGATCTTGTTCTCGCCCGTGTAGTTCGGATGCGCACGCAGTGCTTCCAGGTAGACCACGTCCTTGCCGTCGCGGGCGGCGAGGTGCACGGTCAGACCGGTGTAGCGGTGCAGATCCACCAGATGCGGCAGCACCTTCTCGCGCAGTCGGAGTGCGTCCGTGGAGGCGGATGCCAGGTCGAGGATCTTCCGCCCGAGCCGGTACCTACCGTCGCAGTCCTGCTCCAGGCCGCCCCAGTCCAGCACCTCTTTGACGAGCCGGTGCGTGGTGGTCAGCGACAGGTCCGCATAGCGGCTGATCTCGGAGAGGTTCAGCGTGCCACCTCCCCGCGAGAACGCCCCGAGAAGGGCAAGGACCCGCGCGGCAGCGGTCCGCTTGGTCGGCGTGGCTTCGGGGATCTCATCCATACGTCTGTCCTCCGTTGTCCTGGAGCGTCGGCCATGACGCGCCGCCGGCGAACAGAGCGCGAACGCACGCACCGTGGAGGTGTGCTCGAACGCCCGGTTGTGCCTGCCGGTGTCTTCCAATATCGGACACCCGCCGCGGTGAGGGGAATGCGGATTTCACCTGGCGGGAAGCATTCGCCTCAGGCTGTTTTCAGGCTGACTGAATGTGTTACGTTCGTCGAGCAGGGTAAGCCGCTGCACCCCCTTCAGGCCAAAAGATCTTGAGGGATTACGAGGCGTCGCAACGACCGCTCGAATCCCTCGATCGCGTGTGCCGCCACTCCCTTCAGCAACGAAGCCCGAGGAGGAGCCATGACGCTGAGAGTCAGCATCGTCGTCGGCAACCCGAAGCCGCAGTCGCGCACGCTCGCGGTCACAGCTGAGCTCGCCCAGGCCATCGTCGGCGAGAGCGATCACTCACTGCGCGTCATCGATCTGGTCGAGCACGTCGAGCAGATCTTCTCGTGGCCGTCCGCGGAGATGGCGGAGCTGAACGCGGCCGTCGCCGAGTCCGATCTGGTGCTCTTCGGGTCCCCGACCTACAAGGCGACCTACACCGGCCTGCTCAAGGCGTTCCTGGACCGTTACCCCGCGAACGGCCTGCAGGGCGTGGTGGCGGTCCCGATGCAGACCGGCGCCGACCTCGCACACTCCCTCGGCCCCTCCTTCGGCCTGATCCCGCTTCTGCTGGAGCTCGGCGCCGTCGTCCCGGGCCGCGGCTTCTACTTCGTGACAGGCCAGATGAATACGCTCGGCGCGCAGGTGCGATGTGCCGCTGACGAGTATCGCGCGCAGATCGCACGGGTCGCCGCGCTCGGATCCGCCCTGGCCGGGCCGTCCGCCCCCTCGACCCCCGGCTTGAGAGCATGAGGGCCCACACGGGCGGTACAGCGGTTCCGCGCGACACGGATGTCCGCGACTTCGACAGCGCAGGGTTCCGCGAGGCGCTAAGCCATTACGCCTCGGGGCTGACCGTCGTGACCGGCATCGATGATGACGGCCCGGTGGGATTCACGTGCCAGTCGTTCTACAGCGTCTCCATGGATCCGCCGCTGGTATCGATCAGCGTGATGCGAACGTCGGACTCCTACCCTCGACTGCGCAGGTCCGGGCGATTCGCCGTCAACGTCCTCTCCGCCGCTCAGCAGCCGTTGTCGGAGCAGTTCGCCCGCAAGGGCGTGGACCGATGGACCGGGGTGGGTTGGACGCAGTCCCCGTCGGGCAACCCGCTGCTGCGCGAGTCGCTGCTGTGGGTCGACTGCGAGCTGTGGGCCGAACACGAGGCAGGCGACCACCTCATCGTGATCGGGCACGTGCAGAACCTGGGCCGCGCGGAGCCCGCTGCGGCGGCCCCCCTGATCTTCTACCGCGGGCGGTACCACGAGCTGAGCGGAGCACCGTCTCACATCGGTTCGGGGAGCACACACATCGAGGCCACAGCGTCCGGGTCGGGCGCGCAAGGGAATGGAGCACCGCGATGACACCACCACGTCAGCGCCAGATGATTCTGACGATGTTCATGCTGAGCTTCGGCTACCACAGCGATGCCTGGCGACAGCCGAACAGCCGCTCCGAAGAGGTGAGCCGGTTGAGCATCGTCGCGGACATGGCCAAAGCCGCCGAAGCCGCCAAACTCCATGCGATCTTCCTGGCGGACAGCAACGACGCCGGAAGCATCCGCTCGAACAGCGTTCGCGGCGTCTCGGTGTACGAGCCGATCACCACCCTCAGCGCCCTGATCGGGCACACGTCGAAGATCGGGCTGCTCGGAACCGCATCCACGACCTACTCGCAGCCCTACCGCGTGGCCCGCCAGTTCGCGGGGCTCGATCTGCTCAGCGACGGACGCGCAGGCTGGAACGTGGTGACGTCGGTGAGCGGCAACCGCAACTTCGGGCTGGAGAGCATGCCGGCCCCGGAGGACCGTTACCGACGCGCCACCGAGTTCGTCCAGGTGGTCAAGGCGCTGTGGGACAGCTGGGATGCCGACGCCATCGTGAACGACCGCGAACGCGCCATCTGGGTCGAATCCGACCGGGTGCACGACATCAACCACGTCGGCGAGTTCTTCTCCGTCCAGGGCGCGTTGAACATGCCCCGTCCCCCGCAGGGCCACCCGCTGATCGTGCAGGCCGGCCAGTCGCCCGCCGGCATCCGACTGGGCGCCTCGATCGCAGATGCGATCTACACGATCCAGCCCGAGCTGGACAAGGCGATCTCGTTCTACGACCAGTACAAGCAGATCGTCGCCTCGAACGGTCGCGATCCGGACAGGGTGAAGATCCTCCCCGGCATCATGCCGTTCGTCGGCAGGACGCTTGCCGACGCGCAGGAGCTGGCCGCAGACCTGGCGAACGGCATCGAGCCGACCGCGGGCCGGGCCGTGGTCGCGCGGATGCTGGACGTCGACATCGACGACCTCGAGCTGACCGACCGCATCCCCATGGAGCGGCTCGAGGTCACCCCTCAGCGCCAGGAGCGCTGGCACATCTACCGCGCCATGGCCGAGACCCAGACGGTCGGCGAGCTGATGGTCGAGCTCGCGCGGGCCGTCGGCCACCGCTGGATGATCGGGACTCCGGGCATGATCGCGGACAGCATGATCGAGTGGTTCGACAAGCGGGCCTGCGACGGGTTCAACCTGAATCCGCCGAGCTTTCCGGACGGGATGGATGCCATGCTGACTCTGCTCGTTCCCGAACTCCAGGAGCGGGGCTACTTCCAGGACGACTACGCCGGCGACACCCTGCGCGAGCGCATGGGCGCCGAGCCGCGTTAGCCGCGGGAAGATCGGAGGATCACCCGAGTTTGTCGATCCGCGCGTGCGGCGTTCGACGTCCTTCCCGTAACGTCGCTGCACAGCGGCACTGAAGGGACATGCGATGAAGTACTTGATGCTCGTGGTGGCCGATCCGGATCTCACCACGGATGAAGAACCGGTCCTCACCATAGAGGAATGGGTCGACGAGACCTACGGGCAAGGGCGGGCCACCGACGGGGACCGGCTCCGGCCGCCCTCCGATGCCAAGACCGTAAGACGCCGCAACGGCAAGGTGAGCGTGACGGACGGACCCTTCGCCGAGACACACGAGTGGATCGCCGGTTTCGATCTGCTCGAGTGCGACACTCTCGAGCAGGCGGTCGAGGTCGCGTCTCGGCATCCGATGGCCACCCACGGCACGATCGAGGTGCGTCCGGTCTGGCCGCTCGAGCTGAACTGACCGCTCACCGCCGGGGCGCACTCTGCCGGTGGCGCCCCGGCGGTGACGGACGCTCCCCTGTCGCATTCCGGGTCACCGCTCGGCGTGTCGTGACAGGCGAGCGGGGCCCGTACCGACCCGGAACTCGGCAGGGAATCGCCCGGGCCGCTACGCTCGAAGAGTGACACAACGCGCCCCGCTCTCCCACAAACTCAGTGCCATCGCCGAGTCCGCGACTCTCAAGGTCGACGCGAAGGCCAAGGCGCTGCAGGCCGCCGGACGACCCGTCATCAGCTACGCGGCCGGCGAGCCGGACTTCGCAACGCCCCAGTTCATCGTGGATGCCGCGGCCGAGGCGCTGCACGACCCCGCCAACTACCGCTACACCCCCGCCGTGGGTCTACCGGTCCTGCGCGAGGCCATCGCCGCCAAGACGCTGCGCGACTCGGGACTCGACATCGAGCCGTCCCAGATCGTGGTCACCAACGGCGGCAAGCAGGCCGTCTACCAGGCGTTCCAGGCGGTCGTGAACCCCGGCGACGAGGTCCTCCTGCCCGCACCGTACTGGACCACCTACCCCGAGGCGATCGCACTGGCCGACGGAGTGCCCGTGACGGTCTTCGCCGGAGCCGACCAGGACTACAAGGTCACCGTCGAGCAGCTCGAAACCGCCCGCACCGACAAGACGACGGCGCTGGTCTTCGTCTCCCCGTCCAACCCGACCGGCGCTGTCTACACTCCCGCCGAGACCAAGGCGATCGGCGAATGGGCCGTGGAGCACGGCATCTGGATCATCTCCGACGAGATCTACCAGAACCTCGTCTATGAGGGCGCCCGCGCGGTCTCGATCGTCGAGGCGGTCCCGGATGCCGCGGCCCAGACCATCCTCGTCAACGGCGTGGCCAAGACCTACGCGATGACCGGCTGGCGCGTCGGCTGGATGATCGGGCCCACGGACGCCATCAAACTGGCCGCGAATCTGCAGTCCCACCTGTCCAGCAACGTCAACAACGTCGCACAGCGAGCGGCGCTGGCCGCCCTGACCGGCCCGCAGACGGAAGCCGAGCAGTTCCGGGTCGCATTCGACCGCCGTCGCCGGCTGATCGTGGACGGCCTGGCGCAGATCGACGGCGTCACGGTGCCCAACCCGCTCGGTGCCTTCTACGCGTACCCCGACGTGCGCGGCCTGCTGGGCCGGCAGTGGCGCGGGCAGACGCCGACAACGTCGCTGCAGCTGGCGGACCTCATCCTCGACGAGATCGAGGTGGCCGTGGTTCCCGGCGAGGCGTTCGGCCCCAGCGGCTACCTGCGGCTCTCGTACGCGCTCGGCGACGACGCGCTGCTCGAAGGCGTCACGCGGATGCAGGAGCTGTTCGCGTCTTAGCCCTCGGCGCGGGGATCGATGCGCGCAGCGAATCCACCGAGATCGTCGGCACCTCCAGCGGGAAGTGACACGCCACCTTGTGCCCTCCCCCGAGGTCGCGAGGCAGCGGCTCCTCCACCGCGCACTTGTCCTGCGCGCGCGGACACCGCGTGCGGAACCGGCACCCCGACGGCGGGTGCAGGGGTGAGGGCGGTTCGCCCTTGAGCGTCACGGGTCTGCGTGCGATCCCCGTCTCCGGATCCAGCCCCGGGATGGAGTCCAGCAGCGCCCGGGTGTACGGGTGCCGCGGGGTGGCGTACACCTGCTCGGCCGGGCCGATCTCGGCCAGCTGACCCAGGTGCATGACGGCGACCTGGTCGCTGAGCTGCTTGACGCGGGCAAGGTCGTGCGCGATGAACACGTACGAGAGGCCGAACTCGGCTCGCAGCTTCTCGAACAGGTTCATCACCTGCGCCTGGATGAGCACGTCCAGCGAGGAGATCGCCTCGTCGCAGACGATGAGCGCCGGATTGGTGGCGATGGCGCGCGCGATGGCCACGCGCTGCGCCTGACCGCCGGAGAGCTCCAGCGGACGCCGCCGCAGGTAGATGTCCGGATTCAGTCCGACCAGATCCAACAGCTCGCGCACACGGGCGCGCCTCTGCACGCGACCCATCTTCGTGTGACCGACCAGCGGCTCGGCCACGACATCCTCGACCCGCCATTTCGGGTTGAGAGAGCCGAACGGGTCCTGATAGACCATCTGGATGTCCCGGCGGGCGGCCTTCAGATCTCGCCGGGACAGCTCGACGAGGTTGCGCCCCTTGAACCACACCTCGCCTGACTTGGGCCGCTCCACCTGGATCGCCGCGCGGGCCAGCGTGGATTTGCCCGATCCGGTCTCGCCGACCACACCGAGCGTCTCACCGACGCCCAGCTCGAAGGAGACATCCGAAACGGCATGCACCACCCCGGCCTTGATGTTGCCGGGTCCGCGGCTGACGTACTCCTGCACGATGTGCCGGACCGACAGAAGGGTCTCTTTCGAGTCGGTCGCCTGCGGCGACCTCTCGTCCACGATCTGTGTCACCGGACATCCTCCTGCGCCGGCGCTGCGGCGGCGATCGTTTCGGGTGCGGCGCCGTCCAGGTGCGGATGCCAGCACGCGTACTTGTGATTCGGTTCGTGCTCGATCAGCTCGGGCCGCTCCGCGCACTTCTGCGTCGCCCGTGGGCAGCGCGGCGCGAACGCGCAGCCCGGGGGCAGCGCGGACAGGTCCGGCGGATGCCCGCCGATCACCGGGAGGAGGGCATGCGTGGGCGTGGACAGCTGTGGGATGGCCCCCAGGAGCGCCTTCGTGTAGGGCATCCGGACGTTGCCGAACAGAGAAGCGGTGTCGGCCTGCTCGACGATCCGCCCGCCGTACATGACGAGCACGTCGTCGGCGTAGCTGGCGGCGAGTCCGAGATCGTGACTGATCATGATCACGGCGGTGCCGAGCCGGTCCTGAAGATCGACCAGCAGCTCCATGATCTGCGCCTGCGTGGTGACATCCAGAGCCGTGGTGGCCTCATCGGCGATCAGCACCTTCGGGTTCGAGGCCAGTGCGATCGCGATCATCACCCGCTGGCGCATGCCGCCGGACAGCTGGTGCGGGTACTCGTGGAACCGGCGCTCCGGTGCGGGCAGGCGCACCAGCTTGAGCAGCTCGATGACCCGCTCGGCCGCCTCGGCCTTCTTCACCTCCCTGCGGTGCGTGCGCACCGCCTCCGAGATCTGCGCTCCCACGCTCATGGTCGGGTTGAGGGACCGTGCCGGGTCCTGGAACACCATGGCGATATCGTTGCCGCGGATCTGACGCATGGACCGCTCGTCCATGCCGACCAGCTCCGTGCCGACCAGGCGCGCTGAGCCTTCGATCCGCGCGCTCGGTGGGAGAAGTCCCATCAGGGCGCGCACCCCCACGGATTTGCCGGACCCGGACTCGCCGATGATCGCGAGCATCCGGCCCGCCTCGAGGTCGTACGAGATTCCGCCGACCGCGTGGACCGGGCGACCCCCACGCGTGAAGGTGACGCGGAGGTCGTCGACAGACAGGACCGTCTCGGGGCGTGGCGCCCTCTCGGCAGGGCCGGCGAACTGCTGCAGCGTGCTCATCGACCGTTCATCTCATCTCTCAGGTTCTCGCCGAGCAGGTTGAAGGAGAGCACCGTGACCAGCAGGGCCAGGCTCGGCCACAACACCAGCAGCGGCGTCGCTGACAGCGACTGCTGCCCTTCGTAGATCATGTTTCCCCAGCTGGGTGCAGGCGCCGGGACTCCCATGCCCAGGAAGCTCAGGGCACCCTCGGTGACGATCACGATCCCCATGCCCAGAAGGGCGAAGTTCAGCATCTGCGGCACGATGTTGGGCGCGATGTGACGCGTCAGCGTGCGCCAGGTGGTGCTGCCGCTCAGATCGGCCGCCTGGATGAACGGCATGTTCGAGATGCGCAGCGTGGCCGAGCGGGAGATTCGTGCGACCGCGGGGATGCTGAAGGCCGACAGCGCCAGGATCGTGTTCGGCAGGCTGGGGCCGAGGATCTGGGCGATCGCGATCGTCAGCACCAGCGAGGGGAACGCGATCAGCACATCGAGTGCGCGCATGATCACGGTGTCGATCTTGCCGCCGAGGAACCCGGAGATCGCGCCGACGACGCCTCCGACGACGAGACCGATGACGTTGACGGCGATCGCGATCATCAGCGATGCCCGGCCGCCGTAGATCATCCGCGACAGCACGTCGTTCCCGTTCACGTCGGTGCCGAGCGGGTGACCGGGCGTTCCCGGGGGCAGACCGCTGTCCAGCACGCTGCCACCGGTCGGTGGGGCCAGCGGCAGGAAGAACGGGCCGATGAAGCAGACGAACAGCAGCAGGAACACCAATCCTGCCGGAATCCCCACCACGAGCTTGCGGCGGATCCTGCCCCAGGTCTCGCTGCGAGGCACAGCGGACGGGATGAGGGCGGCCCCTACCGAGGCGTCAGCGATTGCCATAGCGAATCCTTGGATCGAGCACCGCGTACAGCACGTCCACGACGAGGTTCGCCAGGACGGCGACCGCCGCGAAGATGAACACGCAGATCTGGACGACGGCGGTGTCCCGGGACATGACGCCTTGCAGCATCAGCACACCGAGCCCGGGCATGGAGAAGATCTGCTCGATGATGACGGTGCCCCCGACCAGCCCGCCGATGTTGAGGCCGACCAGTGTGAGCAGGCCGAAGGACGAGTTGCGGAAGGCATGCCGCCAGAGCACCTTCCACGGTCCGACCCCCTTGGCTCGGGCGGTTTCGACGTAGTCGGCGGAGTTCATCTGCTCGACGAGATCACCCCGCAGGAAGCGCGCGTAGAAGGCCGCCAGGGGAATGGCCAGTGCGAGCACGGGCAGCGTCACAGAACGGATGTTGAGCCACAGGTTCTCTTCGATCGGCACATACCCGATGGCGGGCAGAGCCCGCAGGAGCACGGCGAACACGAGTACCAGCAGCAGCGCCATGACGTAATTGGGAACGGCCAGCAGGGTCATGGAGATGACCATCACCACCCGATCGAAGAAGCCACCCGGCTTGCGGGCGGCCATCAGCGCCACCGGCAGCGCCAGAGCGAGCGAGACCACGAAGGCCAGTACCACCAGTTCGACCGTGACCGGCACCCGTTCGGCGAGCAGCGTGGTGACCGGCTGCCCGCTGATCGAGGACTTGCCGAAGTTGCCGGTGACGAACCCGCCCAACCAGGTGAGGTATCGCTCCACCGGGGAGCGGTCGAGGCCCATCCGCGCGCGAACAGCCTCGACCTCCTCCTCGGTGGCGTCCATACCCGCCTGGTTGCGTGCGGGGTCGCCCGGGATCGCCTCGAGCAATGCGAACACGAGGATGCTGATCGCCAGCAGCAGGGGGATCGCTATCGCGATCCGGCGTGCGATCAACCGAACCAGGGGGGAACCCACCACCCGGCCGAGGGCGCTGACGCGCTCCTCGGTCCGGATGCTGGTAGTGGCCTCCGTGATGGGCACCTATTTCCCGCTCTCTACCCAGACTCGGTCGTACAGCACACCCTGGTTGACCGACAACGCCGGAATGGGCACGTCCAGTCCGGGGCCGTGCACGCCGGCGCGCAGGACCTGAGCCGGCGAGAACGCCATTCCGAACGGCGCATACGCCTGGTCGGAGATGTACTTCGCGATCTCCTGGTACTTCGCGTCCCGCTCGTCGTAGTCGTTCGTGCCGACGGCTTCGCGCAGCAGCACGTCCAGCTCGGTCTCCAGACCCTTGGCCAGCGCGTCCGCGCCGGATGTGGCGCCCTCGGGCAGCGGTGCACCGCTGTACGGAGACGTGGAGCCGAACCGGATGCCGACACCGATGCCGACCGACGGGTCCCATGCGCCCGCTGTCTGAAGCAGCGCCTGCCAGTCGCCCGTGACGAAGCGCGTGATCACATCGCCCAGCGGCTCAGCGCTGATCTCCACGTCGATCCCCGCCTCTTCCCACTGCGTCTGAAGCGCCGTGGTCACGGAGCGTGCCGTGACGATATCCGTCGTGCCGAGGTTGACCGTCAGTCCGCCGATCTCCTCGACGAGCGCCTTCGCCTTGTCGAGGTCGTACTCGCGGTAGCCCGGAACCTCCGGGTTGAAGAACAGCCCGCCGGATGCCGTGAACGACTGACTCATCTCGCCCTCGTCCTTGAACAGACCTTTGTTGATCGCGGCGAAGTCGGTCGCGTAGTAGATCGCCTCTCGCGCCTTGATGTCGTCGAACGGTGCGGTGCGCGAGTTCAGCTGCACGACATACGGCGATGTCGGGGCACCGAGGTGCACGGCCACGTCGGGGTTGGCCTTGGCCTCGGTGATGAGCGGCACCGAGCTGAGACCCTCGATGACGTCGCCCTGTCCGGCCAGCAGCGTCTGGTAGGCGACCTGGTCACCGGCCACGGACTGGAAGTTGATCGCGTCGAGGTACGGGAGCCCGGACTTGAAGTAGTCGGGGTTCTTCTCCAGCTCGAGGCGTTCGCTCAGGCTGTCGGCCGTGACGATGAAGGGACCCGCGCCGACGGGCTTGAGGCTGAAAGCGTCCCCGCCCAGCTCCGCGTACGCGGTCGGGGAGGCGATCAGGTTGAAGCTCGAGGTGGGGAAGCCGTTGACGAGGGAGCCGTCGACGTTGCGCAGCGCGAGCGAGACCGTGAGGTCATCGACCGCCTGGATCGCACCCAGCTGCTTCTGGACGGTGGCCTTGTCCACGTCTGCGGGGAGGGCTGCCCACAGGCTCGTCATGAACTCCTCGCTCAGCGCGGGGGCAGGAGTGTCCACGTTCAGCTGCAGGCGGGGCGCGCCCGTGCTGCCGGAGTTGAGGGCACGGATCCAGTTCCACACGACCGCCTCAGCATTCAGGGGCGTGCCGTCCGAGAATGTGATCCCGTCGCGCAGGGTGATGGACAGCGTCCGGCCGTCTTCGGACCACTCGAAGCTCTCGGCCTGGTTGGGTACGATCTGGCCGCCGTCGCCGTCCGGCTCGAGCGTGAAAAGTCCGCCGAAGATGGCGGCGTTCTGCGGGAGGTTCGAACCGGTCGTGTTGCTCGTGGCAGGGTCCAAGCCGGTCGCCCATCCTCCGGCGAAGCCGGCGTCCAGGAGCACCGTGATCTCGCCGCCCGGCGTGGGCTCACCCGAAGCGGCGTCCGGTGCGGCGTCGCCACCGCCCCCACCGGCGCACCCGGCTGCTGATACGACGATCCCTGTTGCCAGGGCGAGCGTGCCGATCAGGCGTACTGCCGACCGTCCGCTCTTGCGGATTCTTGTCATGTGAATTCCCTTGTTCTGAGCGGCGACGGCGAGCGCAGGTCCGCGGTCAACTTTGAGCCGGAACTAACTCCTGTGGCAGTCTGACTCAGCGCAGAAGGCCGTATCTATGTCACTTCCATCCGACGAAAGACACCCACCGATCCGTCCGCAGCGCACGACGCAGCGCACCGCAGACCGGGGTCTGCGGTGCGCTGGGCGGTACTCGTGGCGACTCAGGCGGTCAGGCGACGGCCTCCCGGCCCAGCCAGCGCAGAGCGTTCCTCCAGCTGATGTCCTCCCATTCCGCTTCGGGCAGGTCCATCGAGCGAAGCGTCTTGGCCGCCGGCTCCTCACGCAGCATCGCGGGGAAGTCCGAACCGACCAGGAGCCGGTCGGCGCCGAGCAGATCCACCAGGTAGCGAATGGTCCGCGCGTCGAACACCATCGAGTCGTAGTAGAACCGACGCGCCATCTCCAACGGAGACGGCCCGTCATCGGGAGAGACGGCGCGATCGAGGTTCTTGGGCTCCTCGTTCCAGGAGCCGCCCCAGAAGTAGTTGGCGCGCGGAAGCATCATGGCGAACCCGCCGGCCGCGTGGCTGAACGAGATCCGCAGGTCCGGGCAGGCCGCCGCGGTGCCCCCGAGGATCATCGAGGCTGCGGCGAACATGCCCTCGATCCCGACGACGTAGGTGCCCATGGCCGACATCGGCAGGCGATCCATCGGCGCGGGCATCGCGTGCACGAAGACCGAGAGCCCGAGTCTCTCCACCTCCTGGAAGAAGGGGAGGAACTTCTCGTCGCCGATCGAGCTGCCCAGGATGTTGGAGGCGATCTCGACGCCCGCAAGCCCCATCTCCTTGATGGCAGCCAGCTCCGCGGTGGCGGCATCTGGGTCTTCCATGGGCACCATGCCCAGGCTGATGAGCCGATCCGGCGCGTGTGAGCTCAGTTCTGCGGCGAACTCGTTGACGTGGCGCGAGAGCGCCAGCCCGTCGCCGGCGGGCAGGTCGTAGCGCAGCAGCGGCGGCATCGGGCTGACGACCTCCGCGTCCACACCGGAGGCATCCTGCGCCTCGATGCGCCGTTCGGCCTCGAAGAAGACATCCTTGGCCGGGAAGCGGGTCTTGCCGAAGACGAGCAGTCTGCTCGTGCTGTCCTCGATCGCCTCCATGTGCGGGAAGCATCCGGGAGCGTCGCTCGGGTAGTCCTTCGGAAGCAGGTGTGCGTGTGCGTCGATGATCATAGGGGTCCCTTGTCGGTCAGGCGAAGCTCGGGTGGACCGAGACGTGGATGGCGGACTTGTCGTCCGTGGTGCCGGCGAGGGTGTCGATCGCAAGTCCGACCTCGTCCAGCCCGAACGTATGGGTGTGCAGCAGCTCGAGCGGGAATCGGCCCGATTCCAGCAACCGGATGGCACGCTTGTTCGCGGACGCGTCGACGCCGAATGCTCCCTTGATGGTGAGCGCTCGGTTGATGATGAGATCGGTGACCAACGGGACCTCCTTGCGGCCCTTCAGACCCGCGAGGACGACGCGGCCGCCGAAACGGACGACGTTCATCGCGTCCGTGACCGGACCGGCGGCCATCGGCGTCAGATCGAGCGCGACATCGGCCATCTGCCCACCGGTGATCTCGGTCACGGCCTCGACGATGTCCTGGCCGCCGGGTCCCACGACGATCGTGTGGTCCGCACCCAGCTCGCGGGCGACCGCGAGCTTGTGCGCGTCGGAGGCCAGCCCGGTGATGATGATGTTCGACGCGCCCACCGACTTCGCGGCGATGATCGCGCCGAGTCCGCGCTGCCCTGCGCCCAGGATCACCAGTGTGTCGCCGAGTCCGACCTCGCCGAGGTCGACGGCCCACCGCACGCCGGCGCCGAGCGGGTTGTACATCGCCGCGATCTCAGCGGGGAGGCTCTTGTCGATCTTGTGCAGCACGGAGTTCGGGGAGATGTACATGTACTCGGCGAACCCGCCCCACAGGCTGGGCTCGACGTCGATGCCGGTCACGCCGTGACCGTACTTGCGGAAACGGCAGGCCTGGTAGCGGCCGGTGAGACAGTCGTTGCAGGCGCGGCAGGGAACGATGACCTCGAGCGCCACGCGGTCGCCGACCTGCACGCCCCAGCGCTCGGCGGCGCGATCTCCCAGCTCGGCGATGATGCCCATCGGCTCGTGGCCGGGGATGAAGGGGTTGGTCTGCGTCCCGATGTGGCCACCGTAGATCTCGACATCGCTGCCGCAGATGCCGTTGGCCTCGACCCGGAGGAGCCCGTCGTCGGGACCGATCTGCGGACGCGGGAACTCCCGCATCTCGATGTGACGGGGACCTGTCTGAACAGCTGCGCGAACCATCTCGGTCATGGAAGAGTCTCTTCTCTGTGGGGGTGGGTGACGGCGCCGGGCGACGCAGGGCGTGCCCGGTGGGCGCGCCGGGACGCGTTCAGGCGGGAGCCTGGGCGCTCTTGGGTACGGAGGTGATGGGCGGGCCGGGCGGATAGTGCGCGGCGGGTCCGCCGTCCACCGCCAGGATCTGGCCGGTGATCCAGCGAGCGGAGTCGCTCAGCAGGAAGAAGGCGGCGTGCGCGATGTCCCACGCCGATCCCTCGGTCTTCAGCGTGGTGCCCATCCGGCGCGGCTCGCGCATGGACTCGTCCATGTTCGCCGCGGCGAACGATCCCCAGATGGCTCCGACCTCGATGCAGTTGACGCGGATGCCCTGCGGCCCGAGCGTCGTCGCCGAGCCCTGGGTGAGGTTCTCGACGCCGGCCTTGGCGACGCAATACGGCATCCCCGGTCCGCGCGCGCTGACGCCCACGGAAGAGATGTTCACGATCGCGCTGCCCCGGGGCAGGACCGGGGCCGCGTGCCGGGTGATGTACCACGCGGACATCAGGTTGATCTGGAGGAGCTGCTCGAAGCGCTCCGGCGTGACATCGAAGATGCCGGCACGATCGCCGCTGGCGACGTTGTTGACCACCGTGTCCAGGCCTCCCAGCGCCTGCACCGCCTCGGAGACGGCGCGTTCGCACGCCAGATCGTCGGTGGCGTCGGCGACCACCGCGACCGCCTGGCCGCCGTCGGCGACGATGCGCTCGACGGTGCGCTGCGCGGCGTCCGCGGACCGGTCCAGCACCGCGACGCTCGCACCGTGGGAGGCCAGCAGCAGGGCGATGGAATACCCCACGCCCGGCAGCTCGCCGTTCTGCCCCGCGCCGGTGACCAGCGCACGGCGTCCGAGCATCTTCTGCTCCCCCACGCCCCCGAGCGGGTCCGACAGCGGGTCGACGAGGTCGATGGCCGTCACGAGGCCTCTCCCGCACGGATGGCGACGGAGTTTCCCGACCAGTCCGCGAAGTAGCGCACGACCATCGAGATGCCCGCGTTGCGCGAGCCCGCCACGGCGATCAGGACCCGGTCCTCGTTGCCGGGGGCGATCGTGCGCTGGAAGTCGTCGGCCGGCTCCCCGGACCCGGGAAAGCGCACTCCCGCTCCGTCGTTGTGGTCCTTGCCGGCGCGCGCCAGCTGTCCGGTCGTGCGGCCCGAGTGTTCCGCGAGCCAGGCCGCGACATCCGACCGGCTGTAGCCCGCGCCGGCCAGGAGGTTGGCGTGTTCGGGGCAGAGGACGACCCCCACCAGAGCGTGCTTGAAGATCAGCGATCCGGAGCGCCCGATCGTATCGGCGAAGTCGCCGAGAAGCAGCTCGGGGTCGGTCGTGTGCCGGTTGTCGACGTATTCGCACGTGCGCAGCAGAGTCGCCGTGACGGCGTTGCCGGTCACGCCGCGGTCCGCGGCGAGAGGCGGCCACGGGCTCTCCTCCTCGTTCTCCCCGATGCAGATCGACCACCGGCCCGGCAGACCCTGGGTGGCCTGCTCGAGCTCGTGCGGGTGCACGCCGAAGACGTTGCGCACGATCAGGCCGATCGCCCGGGCCACCGTGGCGTTCGCGCGGAAACCCGGTCCGAACACGCCACCGGTGCTGTTGAAGCCGAGCTCGTTGCGGATCGGCCCGTTCACGATGATCAGCGGAGCCGGACCGCTCGTGGACTGCCACCCGCCGCCCTTGGCGGCACGCTCGTTCATCAGGGCTTCCCACGCGGCCAGGACGACCGGGAAGTACTCGGGCAGGCACCCTGCCATGACGGCGTTGATGGCGGCGAGCTCGACGGTGACCGAGCGGTCGAGCTGGGGCATGTGGCCGATGACCTCGTCCGCGGGCCGGCCCGCAGCTGCCAGGAATCGGTCCACCAGCGGCCGCGTCGCCGGGACGAGCGGCAATCCGTCCGACCAGCCCTGCTCGTAGCAGTGTTCGACGGCGAGCTGGGCGGCGTCGGCATCCAGTTCGGCGACGCTCACGCGGCGGCCTTCGCGAGGGTGCCGACGATCTGCGGGAGGAGGCCCTCGGCGCGCGTGCGCACCTCGTCGGGCGTGAGGGACGCCATGGGATGCCGGGTCGTGATCCACTCGTAGTCGGGGGCGCCCTGCACTTCGGCCATCATGCGGCCGGTGCTCAGGAACGCGTCGGTGAGAACCACCGCGGCGGGCAATCCGGCACGTTCGAAATTGATGCCGTCGGCAACCGCCGCGGCACTGCACGATCCGCAGTCGCCCACGCCGATGACCACGACATCGCACTCCCGCGCGTAGCGAGCCACGATGGACTCGTCCACCGGAACGGAGAAGTTCGCCTTCGTCTCGACGATGCTCACCTCCGCAACGCCGTGCTCGGAGACGAGCAGGCTGCCGACCTCCCGCAAGAACAGCAGGGCGTTGTGCTTGGTGTTGTCCAGCAGCCCGACGCGCAACCCGGTGAGGTCTGCCGGTCGTGGCGCCAGGGCGCTCAGCGACGACGCTGCGGCATCAGCAGCGCGTCCGGTCGGATCGAGGATGGCGTTGGGCATTGTGGTACTCCTCCGTGTCGGGACCGGCGATCGGTGCTCGCCTGCGGACCTCTGCAGTCGAGCACCGAATCGAGGTCAGATGTCGTGAACGATCACTCCGCGGATGTTCTTGCCGTCCGCGAGGTCCTGGTACGCCTGGTTGACATCGTCCAGCGCGTATGTGCGCGTGACGAGCTCGTCCAGCTTGAGGTCCCCGGAGCGGTACAGGCCCAGCAGCTTCGGGATGTCGTACAGCGGGTTGCAGTCGCCGAAGAGAGCTCCGCGGATCTGACGCTGGTAGCCGATGAGCAGACCGGCCGGAACGTGGACGGCCTTCTCCTTCAGGGCGCCGACGCCGGTGATGGTGACCTTGCCCCCCTTGCCGGTCATCATCACGGCCTGCATGACCATCTCTTCGGTCACGACGCCGGGGGTGAGGATCGCGTGATCGGCCAACTGGCCCCACGTCGTCGCGTTGACGAACTCGTGGGCTTCCTTGGCATCGGCGAAGGTGTGCGTCGCGCCGAAGTTCATCGCGCTTTCGCGCTTGAACTCGACCGGGTCTATCACGACGACGTTCTTCGCTCCGGCGTACCGCGCGCCCTGGACCGCGTTGCTGCCCACGCCGCCCGCACCGAAGATCACGGCCGTATCGCCCGGCTTGACGCCGGCCGCATAGACCGCCGAGCCCCACCCGGTCGGCACTCCGCAGCCGACCAGGGATGCGATCTCGAACGGGATGTCGTCGGCCAGCGGCACGACGGCCCACTCGGAGACGACCGCGTACTGCGAGAACGTCCCCAGTGAGCAGAACCCGCCGAAGTCCTCACCGTCCTTGTGGAACCGGAAGGTGCCGTCCAGGAACATCCCCGAGCCGGCGTTCAGGCCCTTCACGCACATGTTCTGGTGCCCGGTCGAGCAGGGCCGACAGGCTCCGCAGGCGGGGATGTACGAGCAGACGACGCGGTCGCCGACCTTGACGCGGTTCACGTTCGGCCCGATGGACTCCACGATCCCCGCGCCTTCGTGTCCGCCGACGACGGGGAAGCGAACCGGTGCGTCACCGGCCGTGATGTGGTCGTCCGAGTGACATAGCCCGGATGCGGCGAACTTGATGCGCACCTCGTGCTCTTTCGGATCGTCCAGCTGGAGGTCGGTCAGCTCCCAGCCTTGATGTGGAGCGCGGGCAACAGCCGCGTGGGTGGTGATAGTCGCCATGTTCCGTCAACCTCTCATCGCGCCTGCGATGCGGCGCCGCGCATCGAGACCGTCTTGATCTGGGTCCATTCGAGCACCGAATCGGCACCCATCGTCCGGCCGAACCCACTGCTCTTGTACCCGCCGAAGGGACCGCCGATGACGCCGGCGCCCAGCGCGTTGTTGACGGCCACCTGGCCGGCCTGCAGTGCCCGGCTCAGCCGCACGGCCCTGCCCACATCCTGGGTCCACACCGACGCGACCAGACCGTACTCGGTGGCGTTGGCGACTTCGATCGCCTCCTGCTCGTCGTCCACGACGATGACCGACAGGACGGGACCGAAGATCTCCTCCTGCGCGATGCGCATGCCGGGATCGACCTTGTCGAACAGCGTCGGCTGGATGAAGAACCCGTTCCCGTAGTCGTCACCGACCGGCACGGCTCCGCCGGTGACGATCTCCGCTCCGGCTTCCTTTCCGAGTTCGATGTAGCTCAGCACGCGATCGTGCTGCTTCTCGTTGATCAGGGGTCCCATGTTGACGGGCTGATGCCACGGCCCCACGGTCACCTTCTGCATCTGCGCCGCCAGTCGTTCGACGAGCTCCACGTGGATGCTGCGCTGCACGATCACACGCGAACCGGCGGCGCAGATCTGCCCGGTGTTCAGCGTGATGCCGGCGACCATGGCCGGTACGGCGGCGTCCAGCTGGGCGTCGTCGAGGACGACCTGGGGAGATTTGCCGCCCAGCTCGAGGTGCAGCGGCGTGAGGTTCTTGGCGCACGCAGCCATGATCAGGGCGCCGGTCTGCGGCGAACCGGTGAAGCCCATCCGGCGGATGCGCGGGTGCGCCGGAATGGCCGCCCCGGCTTCGTGGCCGTAGCCGGTGACCACGTTGATGACGCCGGCCGGGATGCCCGCCTGCAGGGCGAGCTTGGCGAGCGCGAGCGGCGTCAGCGGGGCGTCCTCGGCGGGTTTCATCACGATCGTGTTGCCGGCGGCGATCGCTGCGCCCACCTCGGTCACGAACATGGGACCGGGAGCGTTCCACGGGATGATGCCGCCGACGACGCCGAAGGGCTCGCGCAGCGTGAACCCGAGCGTGTCAGGCGAGTAGGTGGGCAGCGACACGCCCTGGACCTTGTCGGTCTGGCCTGCGATGAAGCGCAGCTGTCCGGGCGATCCGAGCGGACCCCAGCTCGGGCGGCCGACTTCCTGACGCTCGATCTCGTCGAGCGCCTCGGCGTTCTGCTCGATCAGGTCGGCCCAGCGGAACAGCAGCCGCCCGCGGGCGGTCGCGTTCAGGTCGCGCCAGGCGGGGAACGCCTTCTCGGCTGCCTGGACGGCCGCCTCGACGTCTTCGGCGTTGCCGCGCGGGATGCGAGCCAGCAGCGTGCGGTTGGCGGGGTTGATGACGTCGATGGTCTGGCCGCTCGACGAAGCGACCCAGTCGCCGCCGATGAGTTGCACACCGTCGACGAGGAGATCGCTGTCGACCGAGGTCGCGGTGGGGGAAGTAATGGTCATGTCGTTGTCCTCGTCCTTCAGTGTTCGATCATGATGACGCCGCGGATGTTCTTGCCGTCGAGCATGTCCTGGTAGCCCTGGTTGATGTCCTCGAGCTTGTACTTCGTGGTGACCAGCTCGTCGAGCTTCAGGTGGCCGGACTGATAGAGGCTGAGCAGCTTCGGCACATCGTGCAGGGGGTTGCACCCGCCGAAGATCGCACCCTGGATGCGGCGCTGGTAGCCGATCAGCATTCCCGGGTTCTCATCGATCCATCCGGCGCCGACAGCCGTGATCGTGACCTGACCGGTCTTTCCCACGATGTTGATCGCGTCGTGGATGACCTTGTCGTGCAGCACCCCGACCGTGATGATCGCGTGGTCGGCGAGCTCGCCCCAGGTGGACTGGACGACGAACTCGGTCGCCTCCTCCGCGGTCTCGAAGGTGTGGGTCGCTCCGAACACCTTCGCCATGTCGCGCTTGAACTCGACCGGGTCCACGACGATCACCCGCTGCGCGCCGGCCAGTGCCGCACCCTGCACCGCGTTGCTGCCGACGCCACCGGCGCCGAAGATCACGACGGTCTCGCCGGCCTGCACTCCGGCGGCGTGCACGGCGGTGCCCCACCCGGTCGGCACGGCACAGCCCACCAGCGCAGCCACCTCGAACGGGATCTCCTTGGGGATCGGGATGACCGAGTACTCCGAGACGACCGCATACTGCGAGAACGTGCCGAGCACGCACAGTCCGCCGAAGTCCACGCCGTCCTGGTGGAACCGGAACGAGCCGTCCGCGAACTCCCCGGTGGAGGCGTTCTTGCCCTCGTCGCAGAGGTTCTGGCGCCCGGTGGAGCAGTAACGGCATTTTCCGCAGGCGGGGATGAACGAGCACACCACGTGGTCGCCCACCTGCACGCGGGTCACGCCGTCGCCGATCGCGTCCACGATCCCGGCACCCTCGTGGCCGCCGACGACGGGCATCCGCATCGCTGCGTCGCCCTTCTGGATGTGATCGTCCGAGTGGCACATGCCGGCGGCGTAGAACTTGATCCGAACCTCGTTGGCGCGAGGGTCATCCAGCTCGAGCTCCGTGATCTCCCATGGTTGACCTGCTTCGCGGCAGACGGCCGCCCGTGTGGTCATGCTCATGTGACCCTCTCCTAACGTGGATATGGCAGAGCCATGATGTTGCGACGAGAGGATCGTCGATCAGTGGCTGCTCCGCGACTTACTCCACCGTGCGGCCCAGAACGCCTCCTCGGCTATCGCTCTTTCGCCGCACGGAAGACTTTCGGCGTCCACCCCGACGCGGGGCCGGACACCGCTCCCCACCTTGCTCGAAGCGAGGTCGGCGACCGGGCCGCACACGTCTTCTACTCGACGGAAAGAGCGATGGCAACGGGGTCGGGATTCGATTGACTGGCCTCAACGAACAAGTACGGGAGAGGGTTGAGCGTGAACGACAAGTACCGCGAGGACCTGATGGCGGCGCTGGATGTCGTGCCTTCGGGATCTTCCATCGCCGTGGGGGGCTTCGGCAGCTCAGGCAGGCCGGATGCGCTTCTGAACGCGCTCTGCGACCTGGACAAGCGTGATCTTCACGTCATCGTGAACAACGTCGGCGACGACTACACCGGCATCGGGCGCCTCGTGGTGGAAGGACGCCTGCGCCGCTTCACCGGCTCCTTCCCGATCCTCCAGACGTTCTACGACGACTACTTCGCCGGCAGGGTCGAACTGGAGCTGATTCCGCAGGGCACCCTGGCCGAGCGCATGCGCGCAGGAGGCGCGGGTATCGCGGCGTTCTTCACACCCTCGGCCGCCGGCACGATGCTCAGCGACGGCACCTTCCCCCTCACGTACGCCGACGGCCGGCCGGCCGACCATCTGCCGGCGAAGGAGTTGCGCGATTTCGACGGCCGGCCGCACGTGCTCGAGCACGGCATCACCGCGGACTTCGGGCTGGTCAAAGCCCATCAAGGCGACCGCTTGGGCAATCTGCGTTTCCGCCTGTCCGCCCGCAACTTCAACCCGCTGGCAGCGATGAGCGGCCGCACGACGTTCGCGGAGGTGGAGCAGCTGGTGGCGGTGGACGCCATCGCACCCGATGACGTCCACCTTCCCGGGGTTTTCGTGAAGCACGTCGTCATGACCGCCGCGCCGGTCCCCGCGTCTGCGGAGTACACGGCGTCGATGAGAGGTGCAGCATGACCACGACCCAGCCAGTCCTTCCCGCACTGATCGGGCGCAGTCGGGACGAGATCGCGCAGCGCGTCGCCGCTGACCTGTCCGACGGTTTCACCGTGAACCTCGGCGTCGGCATCCCGCTGGCGGTCCCGAAGTTCCTGCCCGAGGGCATCGAGGTGTTCCTGCACGCTGAGAACGGCGTGCTGGGCCTGGGCGATCACCCCGGCGAGGGCAACGAGGACCCTGATCTGACGGATGCCGGCAAGCGGCCGATCTCGCTGGTCAGCGGCGCCGCGATCGTGGACTCCGCGCTGTCGTTCGCGATCATCCGCGGCGGCCACCTGGACGCGACGATCCTCGGCGCATTGCAGGTGGCGGAGAACGGCGACCTGGCGAACTGGTACGTACCCGGCCGCAACCCCGCTGTCGGCGGCGCGATGGACCTCGTCGCGGGCACCCGTGAAGTATGGGTGTGCATGGAGCACGTGGACCGGAAGGGTAATCCGAAGATCATTCCGGCGTGTACGTTCCCATTGACGGGTCACGCCGTGGTCACGCGCGTCTACACCGATCTCGCAGTGTTCCACTTCCGAGACGGCGGTCTCGTGCTGACCGAATGCGCGCCCGGCATCACCCCCGACGACGTCCGCGCGCGGACGACCGCTGCCTACACAGAGGATCTTGAATGACGACCGAACGACGTGCCCTCGATGAGATCGTGGCGATCGATGTGCACACGCACGTGCATCGCGCCGTCGCGGACGAATCAGCCGAACACGCCGGCAGCGAGGCGATGGGCGAGTACTTCGGCATCGGAACCATGCCGACCTACACGGTTCCGGAACTGGCGGAGTACTACCGCGAACGCAACATGATGGCGGTCGTGTTCACCGTCGACTCGATCTCACAGACCGGCAAGGAACCCGAACCGGCCAACGAGGAGATCGCCCGGCAGGCCGCGGCGAACTCCGATGTGCTGATCCCGTTCGCCAGCATCGACCCTTCCCGCGGCAAGGCGGGCGTCGAGCACGCGCGCCGGCTGGTCACCGAATTCGGCGTGCGGGGGTTCAAATTCCACCCCAGCACGCAGGGGTTCTTCCCCAATGACCGCAGTGCCTATCCGCTGTACGAGGTCATCGAAGAGCACGGTTTGGTCGCCCTGTTCCACACCGGCCAGACCGGCGTCGGCGCCGGACAGCCGGGGGGAGGCGGTATCCGGCTCAAGTACGCCAATCCGCTGCACATCGACGATGTCGCGGTCGATTTCCCCGGGATGGACATCATCCTCGCCCACCCGTCGTTCCCGTGGCAGGACGAGGCGCTGTCGGTGGCGACGCACAAGCCGCGCGTCTACATCGATCTGTCCGGCTGGTCGCCGAAGTACTTCCCGCCGCAGCTGGTGCAGTACGCGAACACGCTGCTCAAGCACAAGATGCTGTTCGGATCGGATTTCCCCGTCATCACGCCGGACCGATGGCTGCGCGACTTCGAGCAGCTTCCGATCAAGGACGAGGTCCGCCCTCTGATCCTCAGGGACAACGCTGCCCGGCTGTTCGGGCTGACCTAGACCGGGCAGAGCGCATTCACGACGAAGGAGCGGGACTCATGGACGACGTCAGCGGGAAAGTCGCAGTCATCACAGGCGGTACGAGCGGCATCGGCCGCGGCATCGCGCTGGCTTTCGCACGCGCGGGGATGCGAGTGGTCGTCACCGGCCGCCGCGTCGAACTGGCCGAGGAGACCGCGGCCGTCTTCGCGGCCGAAGGTCTCGACGTCGAGGCGATGCAGGTGGACGTCGCGGATCTGGCCGCGATGAAGGCGGCCGCGGACGCCGTGGAATCCCGCTTCGGTCGCGTCGACATCCTGGTCAACAATGCCGGCATCGGCATGACCGGACCCGTCGTGGATGCCACCCCAGACGATTGGAACTGGGTGATCGACGTCAACATCCGGGGCGTCGGCAACGGGATCCAGGCGTTCCTGCCCAAGATCCGCGCGCACGGCGAGGGCGGCCACATCGTCAACACCTCGTCGATGGCCGCGCTGATGCCGATCGTGGCGGGGCTCTACTCGATGACCAAAGGTGCCGTGGTCGCACTGTCGGAGGCCCTGCACGTGGAGTTGCTGGGCGAGGGGATCGGGGTGTCGGCATACTGCCCCGGACCGGTGCACAGCAATATCGCGGCGACCGCAGCCCTCCGCCCCGCAGCATACGGGGCGTCCGGGTATCCGCCGCGGGACCCGGGGTACGCGGAGGTGAGCAAGCGACAGCCGTACATGACGGCAGAGGAGGCCGGCGAGCGTGTCCTGCAGGGCGTTCTGCGCGGAGACATGTTCATCCTGACCCACCCCGAGTTCAAAGCCGGCGTCATCGCCCGCCACCGCGCGATCGAGGACGCCTTCCCGGACGAGCCGATCGACGAGGCTCGCGCGGCTGCGATTCCGTTCCTGACCGGCTCACCCGTTTATGCGCCGGAGAACCGAGCCGGATCGCCCCGGCTGGCGGCGCGCTCCATCTGATCGACCCGGAGAGGGGCGCACCTGGGTGCGCCCCTCTTTCGCGGCTGCAGGGACGCCCCATGGGCGGCGGGGCCGGCGCCACCGCGGCAGCGGCCGCGGCCGCAGCTGCAGCGGCCGACTCTTCCGTCAGACGGAAGAGTCGGCTAGCCTTTTCCGCAGAATTCAGCCTGTCGCCCGCCGCATGTTTCAGCTGGGCAGAACTTGCCGGTAGCTTGTGCGGTGTCCCCACCGATGCAGGAAGGATGGTCAATGATGACCATTAGCCCGGTCCACGATTCCGAGATCAAGCCGATGACGGCCGCGCAGCGCGCCCTGGCCATTCTGGGGTGCTTCGACCAGGATCATCTGCTGCTCACCTTGAGCGAGATCAGCCGACGCTCCGCGCTCAGCCTGAGCACGACGCACCGCCTGGTGGGCGAGCTGCGGGAGTGGGGAGCGCTGGAGCGAGCGCAGGACGGTCGCTACGCGATCGGCATGCGGATCCTCGAACTGGGCTCGCTCGAGCCGCAGGGCATGCGGCTGCGCGACGTCGCGCTGCCCTTCCTCGGCGATCTGCAGGCAGCCACGAACGCGAACGTGCACCTCTCGGTGCGCGACGGACATGACGTCGTGTACGTCGATTCCCTCCGGGCGCGCGGCGGCGCCTCGGTGCTCTCCCGGCTGGGCGGGCGGTGGCCGCTGCACGCGACGGGAACGGGCCTGGTCCTGCTGGCCTTCGCGCCCGTGGAATTCCGCGAAGAGGTGCTGGCCAGTCCGCTCAAGCGGTTCACGCCCCACACCATCACGGACCCCGAGGAGTTGCGCCGCGTGCTCGCCGACGTGCGCCGCACCGGCGTCGGCATCGTGCAGGACTCGATCACCTCGGATTGCACGTCGGTGGGCGTTCCGGTCCGCGGCGTTCGCGACCGGATCGTCGGTGCCATCGCCGTCACCATCTCCGCCAAGTCGTCCCCGCACACGGTCCTGCCCGCGCTGTCGGCGACGGCGCGCGCGATCTCCCGGGGACTCGGGGCACCGTCAGCGATCGGCCGCCCGAGCACCGCTGCCTGATCCCCGGCGGGGGCCGGTTTCGGAGCCCATCAGCTCGGCGATGCGCTCCCCGACCATCACGGCGGTGTTGGAGGTGCCGCGCGAAGGCACCGCCGGCAGAATGGACGCGTCCGCGACACGGAGACCCTCGACCCCGTGAACCCGCCCGTGGGCGTCCACGACCGCATCCGGATCGTCGGCGGGGCCCATGCGAGCGGTCCCGGTGGAGTGCAGGGCAGTGGCCAGGTTCGCTCGGATCCACTCGTCCAGCTGCGCGTCGGTCGGAGCGGCGCCGAGTCGTTCGACGAGCTCGACCGTCTCGACGACCTCGGCCATCGGCCCTCTGCCGAGCACGGCCAGCGCGGCGCGAACCCCCTCGCGCAGCGCGTGCCGTTCCGATTCCGCGGACAGATAGCCGTAGTGGATGTCCACGCCGTCTCCGCCGGCGTGGACGGACCCCCGAGACAGCGGGGTGCTCAACGCGACGCGCAGATCCAGCGGCCCGTCCAGGGTGAGATCGCCGGACACGAGCGCAGCGGTCGGCAGCACCGGAAGCAGCAGCTCCAGGGGATGCGCCGCGAGCGACCCGGCCGGAGTGTTCCATGCCGCCGTCCAGGCCGTCATCGGTGCCGACGGCAGGGATCCCGACCGCGCGCGCCAGCTCACGGACACCGCTGCATGATCGGACAGCCCGCGCCCGACTCCGTGGAGCGGGTGGCTCGCCCGGGGGCCGACGCCGGAGCGCATGAGCAGGCGCGGCGTTTCGATGGCACCCGCGCACAGCACCACCTCATCGGCCTCGATGCGCACGGTTCCTTCCGCCCCGACCGCTTCGACGCCGACGGCACGGCTGCCCTGCCAGAGCACGCGGCGCACGTCCAGACCACCGCGGATCTGGACTGCGGCCTCAGCCAGAACGTCGCCGTAGGCCCGATCCGTGCCCCAGCGCTGTCCGCCGAGCGCGTTGCAGGGCAGGGTCCCGACGCCGGAGGCGCCGCCGCCGTTCTTGTCCGCTTCGAGGACCGCGCCGTGCTGCACGGCGCCCGCCATGAAGCTCGCCGTGACCGGGTCGGTCCCGGCGTCCCGGACCACCGGCACCGGCCCGTGCGCGCCGTGGACGGGATCCGCGGGGAAGTCATGGTCGGATTCGAGCCGCCGCAGCGCGCCCAGGCACGCCGCCCAGCTCCACTCCGGCCCGGCGACCGCCGCCCAGCCGGCGAAGTCGTCGGGATGCGCACGCAGGAAGTAGCCGCCGTTCACGGCCGAGCTGCCTCCCAGCGTGCGGCCGCGCCCGACCCGGTACGCCCGTCCGGGCGTCAGTTCCGTGGCGTACGTCCACGCGGTGGGCTCGTCGGGCAGGCCGGCGCGGACCGAGCGGACATCTGCCCGCACCTGCGCGAACGTGGCATCCCCGCCCGGGGTACCTTCACCGCGCTGCCCCGCCTCGACGAGCATCACGTCATGGCCGGCCGCGCCCAGGCGGGCAGCCAGGGGGATGCCGGAGCCTCCGGCCCCGACCACCACGATGCGCCGTGCTGTCACGTGGTCTCCTCCGCATCGATGACGACAGCCGAGAAGACATCCCGGAGTCCCCGGAACGACGCGTCGATGAGCGCGAGCAGATCGGCGTCCGGTCGCTCGATCCACTGCTCGTACGCCGACAGCGAGATGCCCAGGCACGCCCAGGACACCGCTTGCGGGACGGCGTCACGGGCGGACAGGCCCAGGCGGCGTGCGACGAAGTCGGCGATCACGCCACGCCACGCCGCGTAGCGCACCGTCGAATGCGCGACGAGTTCGGGCGTCTTGAGCAGGATGATCATGCGGTGACGATGCCGGTCCAGCTCGTCGCCGGGCACCTGATTGAACCCGCGGACCGCGTCGCGCACCGCCGCGATGACCGACGCGTCCGCCGGCGCCCGGCCGAGGGCCTCGGCGAACCCTTCCATCAGGCGGGAGAAGTCGCCCCAGGCGACGTCGTTCTTGGAGTCGTAGTAGCGGAAGAACGTGCGCCGGCTGATCCCGGCCGCCTCGGCGATGTCGTCCACAGTGACCGTGGAAAATCCCCGGTCGATGAACAGATCGAGCCCGATGCGCTCGAGTTCGGCTTTCGAGGTGGCGCGTGCGCGGCCTCGACCTCGAGGGGCTGTGTCGTCCAAGATCTCCGGCATGACTCTTTTCTTTGGCACTCGGTGCCAATAAGCTCACCGCACGGCGCTTTCCGCCGACGGCAACTCTCAAGGAGGACAGTAACCCATGGACGCAATCACCACTCCTGCCCCCGCAGATGCCGACGCCACGCTGGTCGAGGCGAACGAGCTGGTCGAGGACGTGTCGATCGACGGCATGTGCGGCGTGTACTGACATCGCCATGACCGACATCACACCCGACAGCGTGCTGCGGCTGCACAACCGCGTCTCGGTGCGCCCCGAGCCGTTCGGTGCGCTGCTGTATCACTTCGGAACCAGGCGCTTGTCGTTTCTGAAGTCCCCCGCACTGCTGGCCGTCGTCGACGCGCTCACGGACGACCGCACGGTCGCTGACGCCCTCGGCGTCGCCGCGGTGCCCGACGAGATGCGCCCCGCGATGCTGCGGGCGATCACGACGCTGCGTGACTCGGACATGCTCGTCGAGGTGGCGGCATGAGCGCCGTCGTCCTGGACCGCCCGGCTCCCGCGCCGCGCCTGATCTATCACTTCGAGAGCGGACTGAACTCGCCCATCTGCCTGACGTGGGAACTGACCTACGCGTGCAACCTGTCGTGCATCCACTGCCTGTCCGCGTCGGGACGACGCGACCCTCGGGAGCTGTCCACTGACGAGTGCAAGGCCGTGATCGACGAGCTTCAGCGGATGCAGGTGTTCTACGTCAACATCGGCGGCGGCGAGCCCACCGTCCGTTCGGACTTCTGGGAGATCGTCGACTACGCGACCAGCCACGACATCGGGGTCAAGTTCTCGACCAACGGCGTGCGGATCACCTCCGAGATCGCCGCGAAGCTCGCGAAGAACGACTACGTCGACATCCAGATCTCGATGGACGGCGCGACCGCCGAGGTGAACGACGCGATCCGCGGACCGGGGTCCTTCGACCTGGCGATCCGCGCTCTGGAACGACTGTCGGCCGCGGGCATGACGCGGCTCAAGCTGTCCGTGGTCTGCACGCGGACCAACATCGGCCAGCTGGACGAGTTCAAGGAGATCGCCGACCGCTACGGCGCGCAACTGCGCCTGACGCGGCTGCGGCCGGCCGGACGCGGCGCCGACTCGTGGCACGATCTGCGGCCGACGCAGGAGCAGCAGCGCGAGCTGTACCAGTGGCTGCTGGCGCACGGCGAGGAGGTGCTCACGGGCGACTCGTTCTTCCACCTGTCGGCACTCGGCGGGAGCCTTCCGGGGCTGAACCTGTGCGGCGCCGGTCGTGTGGTCTGCCTCATCGACCCCATCGGGGACGTCTACGCCTGCCCGTTCGCGATCCACGAGGAGTTCCTGGCCGGCAACATCCGCGGCGAGGGCGGCTTCGGCCAGGTGTGGCGCGAATCCGAGCTGTTCACGCGGCTGCGCGCCCCGCAGACCGGGGGCGCCTGCAACAGCTGCCCGTTCTTCGAGACGTGCCGGGGCGGCTGCATGGCCGCCAAGTTCTTCACCGGACTGCCACTGGACGGTCCCGACCCGGAGTGCGTGCGCGGCTTCGGCGACGACGCCCTCGCGGAGTCCTCCGGAGAGCGGCCCAAACCGAGTGGTGACCACTCGCACCGCACCTCGCCCCCACGCCCCCGACCTGTCGCGCTGAAGCTGGAGATGCAGCGGCCGACGGCCCCGCCGGTCTCGGCGTGCAATGTGAGCCCGCTCGCGGGCATGCAGCTGAACTGAGAGAGAGCATGTAATGCCCCGCAACGCCTGGTTCGAAACCGTGGCGGTGGCTCAGCGACGCGCTCGCAAGCGCCTGCCTGCCCCCGTCTACTCCGCCCTCCTGGCCGGCTCCGAGAAGGGGACCACGTACGCCGACAACACGGCGGCGTTCTCCGAGCTCGGGCTGGCGCCGCGCGTCGCGGGAATGTCGTCCGCACGCGATCTCTCCGTCAACGTGCTCGGGATGGACCTGGCGCTGCCGGTGCTGATCTCGCCGACCGGCGTCCAGGCGGTCCACCCCGATGGTGAGGTCGCGGTGGCGCGCGCCGCCGCCAACCGCGGCACCGCGATGTCGCTGAGCTCCTTCGCGAGCAAGTCGGTCGAAGAGGTCGGCGCCGTCACCGACAAGCTGAACTACCAGGTGTACTGGCAGGGCAGCCGCGACACGATCGCCGCCCGCCTCGATCGAGCGCGCGCGTCGGGCGTGAAGGCCATCATCCTCACCCTGGACTGGTCCTTCTCCAACGGCCGGGACTGGGGCAGTCCGCACATTCCGGAGAAGCTGAGCCTGCGCGCGATGGCCGAGTTCGCGCCGTTCGCGATCACCAAGCCGGCGTGGCTGGCGGAGTACCTCAAGCGCGGAACGCTTCCGGATCTGACCGTGCCGAACCTCGTGATCGGCGACGAGCCGGCCCCGACCTTCTTCGGCGCGTACGGCGAGTGGATCTCCACCCCGCCCGCGACCTGGGAGGATCTGGCCTGGCTGCGCGAGCAATGGGACGGTCCCGTCATGCTCAAGGGCATCACCCGCGTCGATGACGCGCTGCGGGCCGTCGACGCGGGGATGAGCGCGATCTCCGTCTCCAACCACGGCGGGAACAACCTCGATTCCACCCCCGCGTCCATCCGGCTCCTGCCGGACATCGCGGCCGCCGTGGGCGATCAGATCGAGGTGCTCCTCGACGGTGGCATCCGCCGCGGCAGCGACGTCGCCAAGGCGCTCGCGCTGGGCGCCAAGGCCGTCATGATCGGACGCGCATACCTGTGGGGTCTCGCCGCGAACGGTCAGGGCGGAGTGGAGAACGTCCTGGACATCCTGCGGGGCGGACTCGATTCCGCGGTGCTCGGGCTCGGCCACTCCTCGGTGCGCGATCTCAACCCCGACGACCTGTGGGTCCCGCCGGGATTCACGCGCCGCCTGGGCACACCGGTCGGATGACGGCGGGGCCGGGGGCCGGCTCGCCGCCGCTCCCCCTCGCGGACGTTCCGTGGCCACGCGTGCCGCGGGACGTGACGCTGCTGGTCCCGCTGGGCGCGACCGAGCAGCACGGGCCCCATCTGCCCCTCGACGTCGACACGGCGATCGCGAGCGCCGTCTGCGACGGCGTGGCCCGCCGTCTCGCGCAGCCCACTGTGATCGCCCCCGCGATCGCATACGGAGCCAGCGGCGAGCATCAGCGCTTCGCCGGCACCGTCTCGGTCGGGACGGATGCGCTCACGCGGACGCTCGTGGAGTTCTGCCGGTCCGCGCGGGGGTGGGCCGGACGGATCGTCTTCGTCAACGGCCACGGCGGGAACACCGATGCCTTGACCGCCGCGATGGCCACCCTCGCCCAGGAGGCGACCGCCGTGAGCTGGCACCCCTGCCGGCACGGCGATGTGCACGCGGGCAGGCCGGAGACCAGCATCATGCTCCACCTTGCTCCACACCGGGTGCTGATGGATGCCGCGGAGCCGGGTGTCACGGCATCCGTTCCCGAGCTGCTCCCCCGCCTGCGGCGCGGGGGCGTGGATGCAGTGAGCGCGAACGGGGTCCTGGGCGATCCGCGCGGGGCGACCGCGGCCGAAGGCGCCGCCATCCTGGACCGCATGATCCGCGAGGTCGCCGAATCGGTCGCGGGCACCGGCACGGTCACGACGGGGGCAGCCCTGAGCGGGTCCCCCGCCGCGAGGCAGCAGCCGTGAAGCTCGCGCCCGAAGGATTGGACGTGGTGGTGGGCGCCGAGGTGTGGCGCTATGACGGGGGGCGGGTGCTGGTCGGCGGGGCGCCCACGCGTGTCCTGCGGCTGAGCCCACGGGCCTTCGAGTTCGTGCGCGACTCGCGGGTCGCGGCCTGCGATCCCACCTCCCGGCAGCTTGCCGCGCGGCTGCTGGAGGCCGGACTCGCGCACCCCGACCCCGAGACCCTGCCTGCAGTCGCGCTGGACCAGCTCACCGTCGTCATTCCCGTGCTCGGTAGGTCGGCCGCTCTGCAGCGGCTGCTGTCCGGATTGCAGGGCGTGCGCGTGCTCGTCGTCGACGACGGCACGCCGGAGCCGGCGGCGACCGCCCTGCACCAGGTCGTGGCCAGCGCCGGGGCCGAACTGCTGCGCCTGGACCGCAACGTGGGACCGGCGAGCGCCCGCAATGCCGGGCTGGGGCAGGCCGAGACCCCGTTCGTGGCGTTCGTCGACTCGGACGTGGTCGTCACCGCGGATGCCCTGGAGCGGATGCTGCGCCACTTCGCCGACCCGGAGCTGGCGCTGGTGGGCCCCCGGGTGGTGGGCACGCCGCACCCGCAGACCTGGATCGCGCGCTACGAGAACTCACGGGCGTCGGTCGATCTCGGCATCCGTCCGGCGCTGGTGCGGCCGCGCTCTGCGGTCTCGTGGATGTCGAGCACCTGTCTGATCGGCCGTCGCGAGGTGCTGGCGGCGGGCTTCACCGCCGGGATGCGCGTGGCGGAGGACGTGGACCTGGTCTGGCGGCTCTGCGAGCAGGGCTGGCGGGTGCGGTACGAGCCCCGGGTCGTCGTCGAGCACGAGCATCGGCAGCGCTTCGGCCCGTGGTTTCGCCGCAAGCTGTTCTACGGCACGGGGGCCGCCGACCTGGCACCCGTGCATCCGGCCGCGATCCCGCCGGCGATTCTGCGACCGTGGACCATTGCGGTGCTGCTGTGCCTGCTCGCCGCCCGCCGGTGGTCGCTTCCGGCCGCGGCTGCGGTGAGCGGCGTCGCGGCGTGGCGCGTGCACCGCCGGCTGAGCTCGACCACCCGCTCCCGCGCTCTGGCCGTGCGCCTGGTCGGCGGCGGAGTGGTCGCCGCGCTCACCCAGGCGTCGGCCCTGGCGTTGCGGCACTGGTGGCCGATCGGCGCCGTGGCCGTGCTCTGCTCGCGACGCGCACGCTGGATCATCGGCATCATGGCCCTGGCCGACGGGCTGGTGGAATACAGCCGCCTGCGCCGCGGTCTGGATCCGGTCCGCTTTCTGCTCGCCCGCCGGCTGGATGACATCGCCTACGGAACCGGGGTGTGGCTGGGCTGTCTGAGGCGACGCAGCTTCCGCGCACTGGTCCCCGCAATCGTGTCGGACCGCCGCGCCGGTCTTCCGCTGAGCGGAAAGGTGCATCGAAAAGCGGGGATCGATGGCGCTCAATAGAGGTGCGGCCGACGCCGCCTCGAACCGACCCAGGAAGCGTGAGACCGATGGCAACACTCGATGAACTGCAGACAATGCTCTCCGTGGACGGCTACTCGCTCTCGGTCGAGACCGCCGACGGCAAGACCAAGGCTGTCATCTCCGCGGGCGAAGGCATCTGCGAGGACTGCCTGGTGCCCAAGGTCGTCATGACCGGACTGCTCGCCCAGGCGCTGGACGTGCCGGCCGAGCAGATCACGCTCGAGTACCCCGAAGAACACTGATCCGTGAGTGAGCGGATCGCCGCCCTGGTGCGGTTCACCTTCCGCGAGGATGCGCTGGAGCGCGTTCCGGCGATCGTGAAGGACATGCTCGACACGACCCGCACCTTCGCGGGGCTCGAGCAGCTGGACATCCTCCGCGATCCGGAGCGCCCCGGCCTGTGGACGCTCTACGAGATCTGGTCCGACGATGCGTCGGAGCAGGCCTATCGCTCGTTCCGGGCGACGCCCGAGGGCGGAGTCGCCGGCCTGGCCGAGGTCATCGCCGAGCGGCCGTCGCTGGAGCGCTTCACGATCGAGGCCTGACCGCCCGGGCTCATTCGGTCTGTACGACGGCGAAATCCCCGTCCAGTTCGACCGCGACATCCTCGCCGTCGCCGCGGTCGGAGTCGCATCGCTCCATCGTGGCCCATCAGCGCTGAACAGGCGCTGAAGCGGCGCCGGTCTCAGGGCGCGGGGATGTCGATCCGGGTGACCGGGGTGCGATTGCCCGCGGCATCCAGGCCGTACACGCAGTACACCGCCGGCAGGTCACCGGCCTGCAGACGCAGCGGCGCGACGGCGGAGTCGGTGATGGCCGCGCTGTCGTCACAGTCCACGGACCCCGCCGCGCCCCACCGCCACCGCAGCGATGTCAGCTCGGGCGGGTGCAGGGAAGGGCGGATCACCACGCCGCCGTCGCTCAGCGGCTCGACCCGCGCGTCGGCGGCGTAGACCGGCGGGGTCCGGTCCACCTGGAACAGGACGGATGCCGCGCCGGCGTATCGCTCACCGCGCACCGCGCACATCAGGAAGCGTCCCTCCTGTTCGGGCAGCGGCGCCGGGACGACGACGCCGACCACCTCCCACGGCTGGCCGGCACGGGGCAGCCGCACCGTCCGCGCATCGCGGTACGTCTCCTCCTCGGTGCAGGCCGTCCCGTCGCCGAGCGGCACCAGCGTCGTCCGCACGATCCCGACCGCGGTCCCGACGAAGCTCGCCTCGGGCAGCTGCCCCGCCGCATCCGGCTGGCCGGCGCCACGGAACGACCCGCCTCCCCGTTCGGACCAGACGTCCGAGACCGGCAGCGGGCAGTCGGCGCCGAGCGAGAACTCCCCGGTGGCCGCGTCGAAGCAGCGTCCGACGCCGGCCACGTTCTGCGCATAACCGGCCTCTTCGCCGGCCTGCGCACCGGCGTCCGTCAGCCGACACGGGCGGCCCTCGGAGCACGCGCCGCCGTCGGCGCCGCCGGGGGCTGCCACCGACGTGCTCACGACGGCGGCGATCTCCTTCGGCCGTCCCTCCTCGTCGGCGGTGAACAGGGGTGATCCGAAGGAGCCCTCGCCGATGCCGGGGCAGTCGTTCGGGAAGACGTCGAACCAGAGCCACGCGGACTCGATGAGCGTCTGCGGCGCGCCGAGATCGCAGACGCTGCGACGCATCACCACCGCGTCCGGTTCGAGCGAACCGGTGGGCACGCTCACCTGCAGGACGGCATCTCCGGCACCCGATGCCCGGTCCGCGATCGGCACCGCGCGCGCCCCGAGACGCTCGAGCTCGCCGAGGCCGGCGTCCAGCCGCACCACCGCCGCGTCCGTGTGCCGCATCGTCGCGTAGGCGAGCTCGGCGACCTCGACCGTCACGGTCGCATCCAGGGCGCCCGCCGCGCGGAAGAACTCGGCCGTGCCCGTCCACGCGGCCGCCAGAGTGGTCTCCTGAGCGGATCGACCCGCGCCTCCGGCGCACCGGGCCGTGGTCAGCAGATAGGCCGGACCGTCAGCGACACCGGTCTGGATCAGGGTGCCCGTGCAATCCGACCCGGCACGCAGTGCCGCGACGCCGCTGAACGCGGCGATCTCCTCGAGCGGCACCGGGGGCGCCGGCGCCGGCAGTCCCACACCGCCGTCGGCTGTGGACGCGGTCGGCGCAGGCTCGGGCGTTCCCGCGGTGCAGGCCGCGAGCGCCAGCACACCGACCAGCAGGATCCCAGCGGGCGTCCGATTCCTCACGCCGCACCCCCTCGGGGGGAAGGATAGCCCTACAGCTCGACGCCCACGAGCACCGGCTCGGGTTGCAGGACCAGCCCGAACTCCGCCTGCACGCGGCCCTGGATGAAGCGCGCCAGCTGTGCGATCTCCTCAGCGGATGCTCCGCCGCGATTGGTCAGCGCGAGCGCGTGCTTGGTCGACAGCGCGGCCCGGGACCTGGGCAGCCGGAAGCCCTTGCGGAGCCCGGAATGTTCGATCAGCCACGCGGCGCTGACCTTGACATCGGACTCCTGACTCGCAGTCGGCGGGACGTAGCCCGCGTAGGCGGCGAGCGGGATGACCAGGGCGGAGTCGAGGTCCGGGGTGACCGGCCACCGCGGGCACTCCGGCGGCAGCGTGCGCGCGAACGACGCGGACACGATCGCGTTCTGGAAGAAGGATCCGGCGCTGTGCGTATCGGGGTCCGCATCCTCCAGCACCATGCCCTTGCGCCGACGGGTGGCCAGGACCTGTTCGCGCACCCATGCGATGGACACGGATGCCGTCGGCTCCAGTCCCAGGGCGGTGCGAAGCTGCTCTCCACCGACCGGGCGCGCGTCCGACCCGACCTCTTCCAGTTCGAGCGTCACGGTCAGGATGACCGCCGGGCGCTCCGGCACGAAGCCGTAGTGATGCTTGAGCACGGAGGTCCGGAAACCCAGCCCCAGGTCGGCGGCGGGCACGGTGGCGATCTCGCCGGTCAGCTCGTCGATCAGCTCGACCTCGACGAGCGTCTGAACGATCTCCTGACCGTACGCGCCGATGTTCTGGACAGGGGCGGCCCCGACGGTGCCGGGGATTCCGGACATCGCCTCGATACCGCCCAGGCCCCGCCCGACGGCGAAGGCGACCAGCGCGTCCCAGTCGTGCCCGGCCTGCACGCGAAGACGCGCGAACCCTGCGCGCGGCGAGGGCAGCATCTCGATGCCGGTGGTGAGCACGCGGATGACGGTGCCCTCGAGCGGCTCGTCCCCGACGAAGAGATTCGACCCGCCCCCGAGGACCAGCAGCGGCTCCCCCGATGCCCATGCGTCGCGAAGGGCGGCAACGAGTTCGTCGCTCGTGTGCGCGGCGAACATGCGCTCGGGGACGCCGCCGGTGCGCAGCGTCGTCAGCTCCGCGAGCGGGATCGGGGGGATCTCTGGCATCGGCTAGACGTGACGGACCCGGACCTGCGCCTTGCCGAGCACCGTCCGCTCCTGGTGGGTGACGGTGAGGTCGATGCGGGCGCCGTCCGCGTCGACCGCGCCGACCTTCGCGACGATCTGCAGCCATGCGCCCGCGTCCGGGTCGACCACGACGGGGCGCGTGAAGCGCACGCCGTATTCGAGGATCCGGCCGGCGTCCCCGAGCCAGGGCACGATCGTCTCGACCGCGAGACCCATGGTGAGCATGCCGTGGGCGAGCACGCCCGGCAGGCCGACGGCGTTCGCGACGTCATCGCGGTAATGGATGGGATTGAAGTCGCCGGATGCGCCGGCATAGCGCACGAGCGATTCGCGTGTGAGGTGGACGGAGCGCTCTGCGACCAGGTCGCCGACGGCGATCACTGCTCGCCCTCGCCGACCAGCAGCACGGACGTCGCGGTCACCACATGCGCGCCCGCGGCATCCGTGATCTCCGCCTCGCTGGTGACCATCGCGTTGCCGCCGATGGCACGCACACCGGTGACGGAGAGGATTCCGGTCAACTCGTCTCCGGCGACGATCGGACGCGTGTACCGGAAGCGCTGCTCCGCATGCAGCACGCGGGACAGCTCGATGCCGGAGTCCGGCTCGGCGAGCAGCTGCTGCAGGGTCTGGTCTTGGACGACCATCGCGAAGGTGGGCGGCGCGACGACGTCGGGATAGCCGCGCTCTTGCGCGGCGGCCGGGTCGAGATGCTGCGGGTCGTCGGCGAAGACGGCGCGAGCGAACTCGCGCACCTTCTCGCGGCCGACAAGGTAGGGCGCTGTAGGGGGGAAGACGCGCCCGACGAGCTCGGGGTTCACTGGCACCGTGCCATCCTACCGAGCGGTGTCCGAGGCGGTGCGGCTCAGCGGCGGCGCATGCGCAGCGTGCGCACGGCCAGTTGGATCGCGATGAAGGTGATGAACGCCGCGAACAGCACGTTGCCCCAGAACGGGTCCACGAGCGTGGCGCACCACGCCCCCAGCGCAGTCGTGGTGCATGCCGCGACGCCGATGAGCGCGGCAGCGGGGAGGTCGACGTTGCTGCGCCGGAGGTTTCCGATGGTGCCCGAGATGGCCGTGGGGATCATCATCAGCAGCGACGTGCCCTTCGCGATGAGATCGCTGGTGCCGAACAGCAGCAGCAGCGCGGGCACGACGATGATGCCGCCGCCCACGCCGATGAGCCCGGCGACGATTCCGGTCGCCACGCCCAGCACCACCAGCCCGGTGATCGACAGTGCCGTCAGCGGCAGACCCGCGTCGCGGGAGGGGATGACGAGGAAGAGGCTGACGACGACCGCGGCGAGGAAGCCGATGAAGCTCCACCGCAGCACCGCCAGGGGCACGCGGGGCAGTAACCAGGTGCCGATCTGCGCGCCGACGACGGCGCCGGCCGCCAGGAGCAGCCCGGGGATCCACGCCACCGAGTCGTTCAGGGCGTAGGAGATGACCCCGACGGATGCCGTGGGAACGATCGCCGCCAGCGAGGTGCCGGCCGCGAGCCGCTGGTTGTAGGCGAGCATGAGCACCAGCAGCGGGACGATGACCGTCCCGCCGCCGACGCCGAACAGCCCGGAAAGCAGCCCTGCCAGCAGACCGATCCCGAGGCAGCTCAGGATGTACTTCGCCCCCCGGGGCCGATCGGTGCCGGGCGCGTCGGTTTCGGGCATGCGTTCTATCCTGCCGCGTCCGGGCGCGGCGCCCGGACAGCGGCACGGACCGCGGCCGGAAGGGCGGCGGTGATGAGCTCCAATTCGAGATCGGTGTGCGCGGCGGAGAGGAACCACGCCTCGAACACGCTCGGCGGAAGGCTCACCCCTGCCTCGAGCATGGCGGTGAAGAAGGCCGGGTAGCGCCATGCGTCCTGGTCCTTCGCCTCGTCGTAGGTGCGCACCGGATGCTCCCGGAACGCGAGTGAGAAGAGGTTGCCGGCGCGCGAGACGGTGACCGGCAGACCCTCCGACGCGAAGGCGTCTTCGACGGCCGCCGACAGCAGCGCCGCCGAGCGGTCGATGCGCGCGTAGACCGCGGCGTCGGCACCCCGAAGGGTGGCCAGTCCCGCGGCGACCGCGAGCGGATTGCCGCTGAGTGTGCCGGCCTGGTAGACCGGGCCCAGCGGTGCGAGAAGCTCCATGACGTCGCGGCGGCCGGCGACGGCGGCGAGCGGGAGCCCACCGCCGACGATCTTGCCGAAGGTCACCAGGTCCGGCTTCCACATCTCGCCCTCAGCGCGCTCGGCCTCCAGCCCCCACCACCCGGCCGGCCCGACGCGGAAGCCGGTGAGCACCTCGTCGAGGATCAGCAGTGCGCCCTCGCGGTGCGCGAGCTCGGCCAGCGCGCGGTTGTACCCGTCATCGGGCACGAGCACCCCGGCGTTGGCGCCGGAGGCCTCGGTGATGATCGCGGCGATCCGGCCGGGATGCGCGGCGAAGGCCGCCTCGACCGCGGCCAGGTCGTTGTAGGGCAGCACGACGGTCAGCGCCGCGACGTCGGCGGGGACCCCCGCCGAACCGGGCAGGCCGAGCGTCGCCACGCCCGAGCCGGACTCGGCCAGCAGCCCGTCCGAGTGTCCGTGGTAGTGACCGGCGAACTTCAGCACGATGTCACGGCCGGTCGCGCCGCGTGCCAGGCGCACGGCGGTCATCGTCGCTTCGGTCCCGGTGGAGACCAGGCGGATGCTGTCGAACAGACGCGTCCCACGGACGGTGGTGCGTTCGCGCAGCAGTTCGGCCAGCTCGGCCTCGCCGGGCGTGGTCGCCCCGAAGGAGAGACCGCGGGAGGCGGCATCCTGCACAGCTGCGACCACGTCGGGATGGGCGTGTCCGAGCAGCGCGGGTCCCCACGAGCCGACGAGGTCGACGTATTCGCGTCCTTCGACGTCGGTGACGTACGGGCCGCGCGCCGAGACGAGGAACCGGGGGGTCCCGCCGACGGAACGGTAGGCGCGCACGGGCGAGTTGACCCCGCCGGGGATGACGGCGCGGGCGCGGGAGAACTCGGTCTCGTTGGTCATGCGTGCGTCCGTTCCCGGATCAGGCGGGCCGCCTCGACGGCCCAGTAGGTGAGGATCGCGTCTCCACCCGCGCGGCGGATGGAGACCAGCGACTCGAGGACGGCGCGTTCGCGGTCGATCCACCCGTGGGCGGCGGCGGCCTCGATCATGGCGTACTCGCCACTGACCTGGTACGCCCAGACCGGGACGGGGGATGCCGCCGCCACCCGCGACAGCACGTCCAGGTAGAGGGAGGCGGGTTTGACCATGACGATGTCGGCGCCCTCCGCCACGTCGATCGCGGCCTCGCGCTCGCCTTCGCGGGCGTTGGCCGGGTCGAGCTGGTAGGTCCGGCGGTCCCCCTCGAGTGAGGACTGGACCGCTTCGCGGAACGGGCCGTAGAGGGCGGAGGCGTATTTGGCGGCGTAGCCGAGGATCGCGGCATCCTGGTGTCCGTGCGCGTCCAGCACGTCGCGCACTGCCCGCACCTGGCCGTCCATCATGCCGGACAGTCCGAGCAGCGCCGAGCCGGACGAGGCCTGGGCGAGAGCCATCGCGCGGTAGCGCTCCAGGCTCGCGTCGTTGTCCACCCGGCCCTGTGCGTCCAGGACACCGCAGTGGCCGTGGTCGGTGAACTCGTCCAGGCACAGGTCGGTCTGGACCACGAGGGCGTCCCCGACCTCGGCGACCGCGACCCTGGTGGCGACGTTCAGGATGCCGTCCGGGTCGTCGGCGCCCGAGCCGATGGCGTCCTTGTGCTCGGGCACGCCGAACAGCATCACGCCGCCGATCCCGGCGTCGGCGGCATCCTGCAGCGCGGGCTTCAGCGAGTCCAGCGTGTGCTGGACCACCCCGGGCATCGAGGAGATCGGAACCGGCGCGGTGACGCCCTCGCGGACGAACATCGGCAGGATCAGGTCGGCCGGGTTCAGGCGCGTCTGGGCGACCAGTCGTCGCCAGGCGGCGCTGCCGCGCACCCGGCGCGGGCGGATCGTGGGCACCGGCCCGTTCGCAGAACTCATGCGTGCTTCCTTCGTCATCGTGCCCCGCCGAGTGGTGCGAGCGTGGCGGCCCCGCGCTCGAGCAGTTCGGCGGCGACCCGGTCGGCCAGCGCGTGCGCGGCGCGATCCAGCTCCGCCGGACCGGCCGCGTCCGGATCGATCGCTTCGGTGCCGGAGCCGGTGAGCCGGTCGCCGCCGTCGACCGCGTAGACCGTTGCGGTGAGGGTGAGCATGCCGTCGGCGAGCCGAGCGGACGCGGCGATCGGCGCCGAGCACCCCGCTTCGAGGTGTGCCAGTACGCCGCGTTCGGCGGTGGCGGCGAGGCGCGTGGGGGCGTGGTCCACCGACGCGACCCGTTCGATGAGCGCATCCGCGGCGTCCGCGCGCACCTCCAGGGCCAGCGCGCCCTGGGCGGGGGCGGTGGGCCACAGGTCCAGATCGAGCAGTTCGGATGCCTCGCCCAGTCTCCCGAGCCGCTCGAGCCCCGCCGCAGCCAGCACCAGCCCGTCGACGCGACGGTCGTCGTCGGCATGGTACAGCCGCCCGAGCCGGGAGTCGACGTTGCCGCGGATGCCTACGACGTCCAGGTCGGGGCGGGCCGACAGCAGCTGCGCGCGCCGTCGCGGTGACCCCGTTCCCACCCGCGATCCGAGCGGCAGACGCGCGAGCGTCACGCCGTCGCGCGTCGCGAGGGCGTCGCGGGGGTCCGCGCGCTGCGGCACGGCGGCGAGGCGGATACCGTCCGCCGGCGCAGTCGGAAGGTCCTTGTACGAGTGCACGACCAGATCGACCTCGCCGGCCAGGAGCGCGTCGCGAAGGGCGGACACGAACACACCGGCTCCGCCGAGGGACGCGAGCGGGGCGCTGGACCGGTCGCCCTCCGAGGTGATGGTGACCAGTTCGTGCGGGCCGAGGTGGGCGGCGGTGGCAGATGTCTGACCGACGGCGAGCGCGCTGGCGCGGGTGCCGATGCGCAGCGGCGCGCCGGGCTTGAACAGGGCGGTCATGGGGCGACTCCAGAGAGGGCGGGTTTGAACCCGGCGCGGACGTTCTCGCAGCACGCGGGGCGACACACGTCGAACCACGGACCGAGAGGTGTCAGGTGGGGGCGGTCGGCGGCGGGGGTGCCGTCGCGACGCTCCAGGACAAGGTCGACCAGACCGCTGACGAAGGCCGGATCGACACCGGGAGTCGGTGTGCGCACGGCGCGGATGCCGGCGGCCTCAGCCGCTTCCATCGCCTCGGTGTCCAGATCCCACAGCACTTCCATGTGGTCGCTGACGAAGCCGAGCGGGACGATCACGACCGCCGCGATCCCGCGTCCCGGCAGTTCGCCGATGACATCGTTCACGTCCGGCTCGAGCCACGGCTGCGTGGGCGGTCCGGAGCGGGACTGGTACACCAGCTCCCAGCCGGTCTCACCCGCCGCGGGGATCGCTTCGGCGACCTGCGACATCACGGTCGCCGCGACCGCCTCGTGCTGTGCGGCGTACGCGCCGCCCGCGCCGAAGTCCCGATCACGCGGCCCGGAGCGCTGCGCGTCCGAGGTGGGGATGCTGTGCGTGGAGAACAGGACGCGGATGCCGGCGGCGGGGATCCCGTCGCCGATCAGGTCCCGCACCGCCGTGGTGACGCCCTCGGTGAAGGCGTGCACGAACCCGGGGTGGTCGAAGAACTGGCGCACCTTGTCGATGGTGATGGTCCCGGCGGCGAGCCCGCCCCGCTCCGCGGCATCCAGCGCCCGCGCCAGGTCCTCGCGATATTGCCGGCAGCTGGAGTACGAGCTGTACGCGCTGGTGGCGATCGCAAGCAGGGTCGTGCGCCCGTCGGCCGCGGCCTCCTGAACGGCCTGCTCCAGGAAGGGCGCCCAGTTGCGGTTTCCCCAATACACCGGCAGGTCGATGCCGCGCGCGGCCAGCTCGGTTTCCAGAGCGGCCTTCAGGGCGCGGTTCTGCGCGTTGATGGGGCTCACTCCGCCGAAGTGACGGTAATGGTGGGCGACCTCTTCGAGCCGCTCGTCCGGGATGCCGCGGCCGCGTGTCACGTTGCGCAGGAAGGGGATCACGTCCTCCTGCCCCTCCGGACCACCGAAGCCGGCGAGCAGGATGCCGTCGTAGGCGACCGCGGTTTCGACGTGCTCCGGTCCGGCCGCGGCGGCGGGACTTGCGCCCAGGACGGTGATGCCGCTCATGAGAGGACCTCGGGCAGCTCGTCCAGCTCGATCCGGCGGCCCGTGAAGAACGGGACCTCCTCGCGCACGTGCCGGCGCGCTTCGGTCGCCCGCAGGTGGCGCATCAGGTCGACGAGGTCGATCGGGTCGTCGGCTTCGAGCGCGAGGATCCACTCGTAGTCGCCGAGGGCGAAGGACGCGACCGTGTTGGCCTGCACCTGGGGGAACTCCCGGCCCATGCGCCCGTGCTCGCCGAGCATGCCCCTGCGCTCCTCCTCCGGGAGGATGTACCAGTCCAGGCTGCGCACGAACGGGTACACGGTGACCCAGTCCTTCGGCCCGAGACCGCGCATGAACGACGGCGCGTGGTCGCGGGCGAACTCGGCGTCGCGGTGCACGCCCATGGCGTTCCAGCGTGGCGTCAGCGCGGCCAGCGGCGCGGCCCGCCGCAGCGTGCGCAGCGCGGCCTGCAGCCGCTGCGGGTCGTCGCCGGTCAGCCAGAGCATCACGTCGGCATCCGCGCGCAGGCCGGACACGTCGTAGACGCCGCGGAGCGTCACACCCGTCTCGGTGATCGCCGCCACCGCGGTGGCGAGGGCCGCCGTGCCGGGTTCGGCGGACGCGCCGTCGTCCGGGCGCGCGTAGACCGCCCACAGTGTGTAGCCCACTCGGTTCTGCGTGTCGTTGGTCATCGTCATCCTTCCGCGCCGCCCTGAGGGGCGGCGCTCACGTCGGCTGTGATCCGTTCGGCAGCGGCTCGGGCCGCGGGCACGATCGAGGCGAGCCCGGTCAGGGATGCCGCCTCCCCCACCGTCTCGACCCCGTGCGGGCTCGGCGCGGCTTCCAGGGTGCGCGTCCAGGTGTGCACGTTCAGCTCGAGGAGCCGCTCGATCCGGGCACCCGTGATCGCACGGAGGTCGGCGCTGACGGTCGCCTCCGCATCGTCGGGCATCTCGTCGTAGGACAGGCGCACCACGTGGCGGTGCGCGGGCAGTTGGTCGGCGAGCCACTGCCATTTCGCCGACGAATGCGTCAGGGCGCGCGCCGTGACCCCGCTCGCACCGGCCTCGACCAGCGCGCCGGTACCGCGCGGGCCGGCATCGAGGTCCGCCGCATCCACCACGGCCGTCGCAAGGGTGATCGAGCGCGTGCGCACCGCGGGTCCGGCGGCGGCGGCGCTTGCCAGGACCACCCGGCCCGGGAGGTGCTCACCGCCGTCCAGTCTCACACCGCTCGCATCGACGCTGCGGATCCGGGCGTTGAGGACGAACTGGGCCCCGGCGGCTCGGGCATCCTGTTCGAGCGCGGCCGCGAGCCGGTGCACGCCGCCGCGCAGACCGCCGACCTGCGAACCGGCGGGGCTGGCCGCCCGCAACCGGGTGACTGCGGCGCCCAGCGAGCGGCTGGCGCGCAGCGCCTCGGGCAGACCGGGCGAGGCCTGGGCCAGGGACAGCGCATCGGGCACGGTGGAGTAGACGCCCCGCACGACTGGCCCGACCAGCCCGCGGACGACCCGCGGACCCATGCGGCGGCGCACCAGATCGCCGAACGAGCGGTAGGCCTCGGGCCTGCGCAGCGGCACGATCGAGTCCCATCGCGCGCGCCAGGAACCCCACCGGCCGAGGGCATCGAGGACGGCTGCCGCGCGCGGATCCGCGGGGACCCCGAGCACGCTCGCGGCCGGCAGCGGATGTGCAGCGCCGTGCCGTCCGATCAGCCATGCGGGCGATTCGCGCGGCAGGACCAGGTCATCGTCCAGCCCGAGTTCGGAGGCCAGCTCGGCGACCGCGCCGCCGCGCGTGGCGAACGATTCGGCGGCGGCGTCCAGGCGGACGCCGGCCAGGACGATGTCGGCGAGCTGCCCGCCGACGCGGGCGGCCGGGTCGAACACCGTGACCGGGACGCCGGCGCGGGCAAGATCGCGCGCGAGGACGAGTCCCGCGACGCCGGCACCGAGCACGAGGACACGGACCGGCGAGGACCGCGCCGTCGAGCGCACGCGTGGGGAGACCGGCTGCAACGGAGATTGGCTCATCTCAGACCGGGACGGCGCCGACCGAGGCTTCGTGCACCAGGCCGACGATGCGCGTGAGCACGTCGGGATCGGTCTCGGGGGGAACGCCGTGGCCCAGGTTGACCACGTGCGCCGGAGCGGACCGGCCGCGCTCCAGCACGTCCAGCACGTGCGCGCGCAACGACTCCCACGGCGCCGTCAGGAACGCCGGATCGATGTTCCCCTGCAGCACCACGTCGCCGCCGAGCCGGCGCGAGGCCTCGTCCAGCGGAAGCCGCCAGTCCACGCCCACCGCATCCGCGCCGATTCCGGCCATCAGGTCCAGAACGTCGCCGCTTCCCACCCCGAAGTGGATGATGGGCATGTCCAGCCCACGCAGGGCGGAGAGGGTCCGCCGGGAGTGCGGCGCGACGCGACGCTGGTAGTCGCTTCGCGACAGCGAGCCGACCCAGGAGTCGAACAGCTGCACGGCGCTGGCGCCTGCCTCGACCTGCGCGCGCAGGAAGGCCCCGGATACGTCCGCGCACCAGTTCAGAAGCTGTGCCCATGCGGAGGGGTCCGAGACCATCAGGCTGCGTGCGCGCAGCTGGTCCTTGGACGGTCCGCCTTCCACGAGGTACGAAGCCAGGGTGAAGGGTGCGCCGGCGAAGCCGACCAGGGGGGTGCTGCCCAGCTCGGCGACCGTGCGGGCGACGCCCTCGCGAATGGGGGCGAGCGCATCCGGATCGATGGGCCGGAGGCGCAGGATGTCCGAGGCCGAGCGGATCGGCGATTCCAGGACGGGGCCGCGGCCCGGCACGATCTCGACATCCACTCCGGCGAGTCGAAGCGGAATCACGATGTCGCTGAAGAAGACCGCCGCATCCACCCCGTGACGGCGCACCGGCTGCAGGGTGATCTCGCTGGCCAGCTCGGGGTTCAGGCACGCATCGAGCATGGCGGTGCCCACTCGCAGCTCCCGGTACTCGGGGAGGCTGCGCCCGGCCTGGCGCATGAACCACACCGGGGTGCGATCGGGACGCTGACCGCGGAGGGCGGTGATCAGCGCGGATGTGCCGGTTCGGCCGTCACGGAGGGGATGCGACGCGGAGGAAGACATATCCTCTATCCTCCCACCGCTCGCGCACCGCGCGGTCCGCCGGAGGCCGCGCGGGCGGCCTTGTCGGCGACCTCACTGCTGCATTCCGTACCATGGGAGAGTGCTGCTCTGCGTCTCCGTGTCCCATCGAACAGCAGACTTCGATCTGCTCGGTCGCCTCTCCGAAGGCGCGACCGCGGGTGCGGCGACCACCCTGCTGGCCGACGGACGCGCGCGAGGTGCCGTCCTGGTCTCCACCTGCAACCGCGTCGAGGCTTACCTTGATGTCGTGCCGGGAGCGGACACAAGTGTGGCCGAGGCCACGCTGCGCACGCTGGCCGCAACCGCGGACCTGCCCCATGACGTGTTGCGCGAGGGCGCACAGGTGCTGGCCGGAGCGCCGGCGCTGCACCACCTGTTCGCCGTGACGTCGGGGCTGGAGTCCCTCGCCGTGGGCGAGGAGGAGATCGCGGGCCAGGTGCGCCGCGCCTACGAGGCTGCCCGGGAGTCCAGCTCGACGACTCCGGAGCTGGACACCGCGTTCCAGCGTGCGGCGAAGGTGTCCCGCGATGTGCGCTCGGCGACCGCGCTCGGCAAGGCCGGGCGTTCGCTCGTCCAGTTCGCCCTGCAGCTGGCGGGCACGCGCTTGACCGACTGGCGTCAGACGCGGGTGCTGATCGTCGGAACCGGCAACTACGCCGCGACCACTGTCGCGGCGCTGCGGACACTCGGGGTCTCCCGGCTGTCCGTGTACTCGCTGACCGGCCGCGCCGAGATGTTCGCGGATCGCTACGGCGTCCGCCCGGAACGCGGGCTGCGGGATGCCGTCGCCGACGCGGATGTGGTCATCACGTGCACCAACACCTACTCGCTGAGCGTCGAGGAGATCCCCGACGACTCACGCCGCACGATCATCGACCTGGGGCTGCCCCGCAACGTCGATCCCGCGGTGGGCCGGCTTCCGGGGATCGATCTGATGGACCTGGAGCTGATCGCCACGCATGCGCGACTGCCCAAGCTCGCGCCCGACGCGACGGCGCGGCAGCTCGTGTCCTCAGCGGCCGACGCGTTCGCCGCCGAGCAGACGGCGGCACCGGCCATCGTCGCGCTGCGCTCGCACGTCTTCGACGCGCTCGACAGCGAACTGGCCAGGCTGGCGTCGAGATCCGTTGCGCCCGAGCACGCCGCGGCCGTCACGCAGGCGCTGCGCCACTTCGCCGGCGCGCTGCTGCACGACCCCACCCAGCGCGCACGTGAGCTGGCCGCCCGCGGGCAGCTCGGTCAGTTCGAGGCGGGGTTGGCGGCCGTCTTCGGAATCGATCCGGCGCGCGCTGCCGGCACGGTGACACCGCTGCGGCCGCCCGTCAGCGACTCAGGCGCCGCCGAGTCCGGCAGCGCCTGATCGCATCGCTCACTCGTTGGCCACGGCCTCGTTGATCGCCCAGCCGTCGCCGTCGGGGACGACGATGTACGCGTAGCGATCCTCGTACTCGACGGGCTGGTCGGTCGGGTTGCCCTCGGCATCGACGAGGCTCGAGTAGGTCTCCGTGGTCTCGACGCGGATCTGCTCGTCCTGGGACTGGACCGACGTGACCTGCAGCTCGTAGTCCTGGACGGAGGCGATGAACCCCTGGGAGGCCTCGGAGAAGGCCGCGCAGTCCGGAAGCTCCAGCGCCGTCCGCAGGCTTTCGGTCGTCGCCCCTGTGAACTTCTCGCAGTCATCGGTGCGCCACGCCTCGTCGTACTGCTCGACGGCCGCCACCGCGGCCGCCTCGTCCTGGCTGGCGCCGCCGCTCGCGAGGTTGCCCATCACCATCGGGATGAGCACCGCGGCGAGGACGACGACGCCCAGGAGCACGACACCAAGCGCCACCCAGAGGATCCAGAGCTTGGATTTCCTGGGCTCGGTCGCTGCGATGAACGCGCCTGAGGGCGCCCGACCGCCCGGGAAACCGCTCGGGTACCCGGGAGGCGTCGCGGCGGGATCGCCGCTCTCGGGCACATCGAACCAGCTGGCCGAAGCCGGCGCCGACGTGCGCTGGGCATCGTCCAGCGTCGGCGCGGCCGGCGTGACGGAGTCCGCCGGCGCGCCCGCATCCACCGCGGGGGCGAGCAGGGTGTCCATTGTCTGGGGCCGCTCCCCCGCAGTCCGCGCGCCCTCGGTGCTCTCCGAGCTGACCGGCGCCGGCTCGTCGGCGGCGGCGTCCGGCGCGGCCGTGGGGTCGGCATCCGGGGTCTGTACGTGCTCGGTCCACTGGGCGCCGTCCCACCAGCGCAGCGCGCCGCGTTCGTCGTCGTACCAGCCGGGTGGTGTCGTGGCCATGCGCTTGTCCCTCTCACGCCGTCACCTGTGCGGTTTCGGGTCGTGCGTCGAGCCTAACCGAGGCCAATCGCGCGCCCCCACCCGGGAGCCGGCGGGTCTCAGGCGAACGCGAAGACCGGCGGGAAGACGATCACGACGATCAGGGCCCAGCCCAGGTACACCGGCAGGTACCGGGTCTGCCATCTCTCCAGCCGGGCGGGGCGGACGGTGCCGCGGAGGATGCCGGTGAGGAGGTAGGCCGACCACGCGAGGTTGACCAGCAGGAGGACATTGAGCCCGAGCGAGGCGACCTTGTTGGCACTGAACCCGAACGCACCGATCCTGGCCACCATGGCGGTCAGGACGAGCAGGTCCACGACGATGGCGCTGGATACCATCACCAGCTGCAGCCGTTCGAACCATCCCGGTCTGGCCTCGGGGTCGCGCGCCGACAGCGAGTACAGCAGCAGCCCCAGCACGACGATCAGAACCACGTCGAAGAGGATGAGCAGGTCACGGCTGGTCTCGAGCAGATCGCGCTGCATGACCGCCGCCACCACGAGGGCCAGCAGCATGAGCGTGAACAGCGGGGTGAACAGCTTGGTCAGCACCGGGGCGATGTTCTCGATGACGCTCTGCTTGGCCTCGACCAGACCGGCCGCGACGATCACCGCCCCGGCTGCGCCGCACGGAAGGATCCAATCCTGGATGACTCCGCCGGCGTCCACGCCGATCGCACCGAAGACGCCGAGCGTCAACGCGATCAGCACGGCGCCGCCGAGCGCGATGAGGGTGTAGTAGACGACCCACTCCCCGGTGAACCGGATGAAGTCCATGCGCAGCGTGTCGGATCGCCACACCCCGCCCGTGTACGCCAGCCCTACCGCCAGCCACAGGACGATCAGCGCGTGACCGGAGGCGAGGAACACCGTCATCCCGTCCGGGACGAAGGGATAGACGTTCAGGATGACCGCCGTCATGGCGAACGCCGCCGCGACGACGATGGTCACCGCCGTGGCGGCCCGCCGGGTCCACAGGAAGAAGGCGGCCAGGAAGGGCAGCACCAGAATGCCCGCGTTGCGGAGGTAGAACTCCGGGTCTGCGCCGATCGTCACACCGAACAGCGAGGGCAGCTTCACTGCGAGTCCGGCACCGACGGCCAGCGCGACGACCAGGAGAATCGGACGCCGTCGCCGTTCCGGTCCGGCCGGGTCCTCTATCACCAGCTGCTTCCACAGCCGATCGGAATGCTCCCGCGCGTACTCCCGCGACACGTCGTCCAGGCTCCCGATGCGCCGGATCGCGACCAGGAACGACTCCTCCTCGCTCAGACCGGCACGGACGAGGTCATCGACCTGGTCGCGGAGGTGTCCCTCCAGTTCGTCCACATCGGCGCCGGCGACGGCACGCCGACGCCGCACGTACTGCGTCCATGACGCGATCTGAGCCTCCAGACGCGATTCGCTATCCACGCTCATGCCCCCGCCGGGCTGACGGCGAGCCGGCGCGGACCGTCGGATGAGGGCGTCCACACCTTCTCGAGTGCTTTGCTGACGGTGGACCACTGACGGCGCTGCTCGGCCAGCACGGCGCGACCGTCGGCGCTCAGCAGATAGTGCTTGCGACGCCGTCCGGAAGGCGCGGCGTGCCAGGCCGATTCGACATAGCCCAGCCGCTCCAGCCGATGCAGCAGGGGGTAGAGCATCCCGTCGCTCCAGGACAGCTCACCGTCCGAGAGCTGCTCGACCCGCTGCAGGATCGCGTACCCGTAGGACTCACCCTCCGCCAGGATGCCCAGGACGAGGGGGGTGGCTGCCGCGGCCACCAGGTCTTTGCCGATGCGCATCGGGTCTCCTCCGCCATACATAGAGCTGTCAGGTACATAGAACCACAAGGTATGTGGTTCGCCAACCCCGTCCTGAACCGCGGATCCCCGCAGCCCGGTTCGCCCGGGGCGCCCTGGATGCCGGGCGGCGTTCGTGGGACTCCGTCCCGGTGGATCGTCTGTGGCCGCGCGGCCTCAGCAGGCAGAAGGCCCGGCCGCGGTTCTCGCGCAGATTCTCCGCGAGAACCGGTGAGCCGAACCCGGCTCACGAGCCGGCCCGCCCCCGATCGCGGGCCCCCTGGTGGGTCGCCTGCCGGAGTCCTATCGTGTGCGATGAGCGTCTGGCACCGCGCGGGCGCAGACCCGACCGAAAGCGCCGTTCCTCGGCGCCCGCCTGAATGGATGCCCGATGCCAGAGAACACCGCCCCCACGATCGTCCTCGTCCACGGCGCATGGGCCGATGCGTCCAGTTGGAACGCGGTGACCGTCCCCCTGCAGGCTCAGGGGTACGAAGTCCTCGCCCCTCCGAACGAGCTGCGCGGTGTCACCTCGGATGCCGCGTACATCGCGTCGTTCCTGGCGCAGCGCACGTCCGGGCCCGTCGTGCTGGTCGGCCACTCCTACGGAGGCGTGGTGATCACCAACGCCGGCGCACAGGGAGGCGATGTGCGGGCGCTGGTGTACGTCGACGCGTTCATTCCGGACGAGGGTGAGAACGTCGTCACGATCCTCGACGGGTCGACCTCCGCCCTCGCCGTCGCGGACCCGACGACCGTCCTGGACGTCGCCGGCTACCCGGGTGCCCCGGAAGGGGTCGCCGACGTCTTCCTCAAACCGGACACCGTCCATGCCTCCTTCGCGCAGGATCTTCCCGAGGCGGACCGCTCGGTCATCGTGGCCACGCAGCGTCCGATCTCTCTCCTGGCCAACGTCGAGCCGACCGGCGTCCCGGCGTGGAGGTCCATCCCGAGCTGGGCGGTCCTGGGCACGCAGGATCGGGTGATACCGATCGACGTGCAGCGCCGCATGGCTGAGCGCGCCGGCGCCACGATCACCGAGGTGGACGCCTCGCACGTCTCGATGGTGTCGCACCCGGATGTGGTGCTCGCCGCGATTCAGGCAGCCGTGGACGCGGTCGGCTGAGCCGAGACGCCGCCCGGTGCCCGGGCGGTGAGCCGTCGGTGGAATTCGGCTGACAGCGCGTCCATGCCCTCGAGCGTCACTGAGGCGCCGTGGCGCTCGTACTTCGTCAGAACCGCGTCCAGTGCCACGACGGTCGAGGCGTCCCACACGCGCGCGCGGGAGAGGTCGATGACGACCGTGCTCGGATCCTGCGCGTACTCGAACTGCGTGGTCAGGTCGTTGCTGGAGGCGAAGAACAGCTCCCCTTCGACGGTGTAGCGCACGGCGGGTCCCGTCGCGGTCGGCGCGCTCTGGCGGGTGACGGTGACGAAGTGCGCGACACGGCGCGTGAACAGGATCATCGCCGCGACGACGCCGGCGCCCACCCCCACCGCCAGGTTGTGACTCCAGACGGTGACCACCACGGTCAGGACCATGACGAACGTCTCGCTCTTGGGCATACGCGCGAGGGTGGACGGACGGATGCTGTGCCAGTCGAAGGTCGCCACCGCCACGACGATCATCACGGCCACGAGCGCCGCCATCGGGATGATCGCGACGACATCGCCGAGCACGACCACCAGCACCAGCAGGAACACTCCGGCGAGGAACGTCGAGATCCGGGTGCGCGCCCCCGAGGACTTGACGTTGATCATGGTCTGGCCGATCATCGCGCAGCCCCCCATGCCGCCGAACAGCCCGGAGAGGATGTTCGCCGCGCCCTGGCCGAACGCCTCGCGGGTCTTGCGGGAGTGCGTGTCGGTGATGTCGTCGACGAGCTTCGCCGTCAGCAGCGACTCCAGCAGTCCGACGATCGCCATGGCCGCCGCATACGGCGCGATGATGCCCAGCGTCTCCCAGGTCAGGGGCACCTCCGGCAGGAACAGCTCGGGCAGGCTCTGCGGCAGATCACCCTGATCGCCCACCGTGGGCACGTTCAGGGCGAACACGACGGCGGCCGCGGTGAGCAGGACGATGGCCACCAGCGGCGGCGGGATGACCTTGGTGATCCGCGGCATCAGATAGATGATCAGCAGGCCGACGGCCACCAGCGGGTAGACCAGCCCCGGCACGCCGATCAGCTGCGGCAGCTGCGAGGCGAACACGAGGATGGCCAGCGCGTTGACGAACCCGACCATGACACTGCGCGGGATGAACCGCATCAGCTTCGCCACGCCCACGGCCGCCAGCACGATCTGGATCAGCCCGCCCAGCAGAACGGTGGCGATGAAGTAGTCGATGCCGTGATCGCGGGCGACCGGGGCGATCACCAGCGCCACGGCGGCTGTCGCGGCGGTGATCATGGCGGGTCGGCCGCCGAGGAACGAGATCGCGACGGCCATCACGAAGGACGAGAACAGGCCCAGGCGCGGGTCGACTCCGGCGATGACCGAGAAGGCGATCGCCTCGGGGATCAGCGCGATCGCCACCACCAGCCCGGCGAGCACTTCCCGCGTCAAGATGCGCGGACTGCGCAGCGCCTGCAGCACAGTCGGCTCGATACGGTACCTGCTCGGTCGCTCCGGCGGGGGGACCACGGCGGACATGAGACTCCTTGGGGAGCGGGCTCTCCGAGGAAAGCGAGGGAAGAGGCCGCGAGCGGCGAGGCGGCGTCGCGCCGCGGGCGAGTGGACGCGCCGGCACCGCCGAGGCGCCGAACAGCGCCGCACCACCCTACGGGAAATGCGGCAGCCGGCGATCCGTGAACGCCACGGCCGAAGCGCTGTATCGTCACGTCCATGACGCAAGTTGTGCTCGTCTCAGCCACGTGGTGGAAGGTCGTCGACGTCGACAGCGCCGAGGACATCATCGACGCCGAGGGCATGTCGTGGCAACGGGAGGACACCCAGCACCCGAGCCCTCCGGTCGGCCAGGAGCCCACCGACATTCCCCCGGACCTGCCGAAGTACGTACCCGCGGTCGGCGCCTGAACGGGTGCGGCACGCGGAGCCGACGTGCTGCCGCCGACCATGCCAGGCGCCCAGGATGGGGAAAGCGCACGCACAATCGACCCGGGCGTCTGCACGATCAGTACCCTGGCGCCATGCCGACTGTGACCGACTGGATCTCCAGCATCGCCGCGCTCGTGGGCGGCCTGGCAGGCCTGGGGGCCCTCATCATCAGCTTCCTCAGCTACCGCAAGGCCGGTCGCGCGCTGTCCGCAGACGCCCGCACCCGGCGGGCACTGACCTCCACGTTCGCCGCGGTGCAGGCGCTGGGCGAACACAACGCCACCGTCGACCAGACGGTGGCTGCGGCGCTGCGCAGCACCCACGGAACCGACGCCGGTGCGCCCGATGCCGGGAATCGGCAGCTGCGCAGCCCCGCGGCCCCCGACCACACCGCGACCCGCGACGCCTATGCGGACGCCGTCGGGGCCGCGCGACGCCTTCTGGACGAGATCGGCCGGGACTGACGAGTCCCTCCCGGGCCGCTGCCACGAGGGAAGGGACGCACGCGATCACCGCGATGACGGGCGCCGCGGACGCATCCTGTCAAGGTCTCGTCCGCTTCGGACGAGCCGAGTAATGTCGGCACCGGCCCGACCGCGCCACACCCACTCTGCTGGAGGTTGCACATGAGCATCAATGACGACGACATCACGACGACCAATACGCCCGGCGAAGGCCCGGCCGACGGCGGGGCCGACCCCAGCGGCCACGATGGCGGCGCGGACGGATCCGCAGACGAAGGCGAAGGCACCGCGGACGGCGGCGCCAACCCCGGCGGCCACGACGGCGGCGCCGACGGATCCGCAGACGAAGGCGAAGGCACCGCGGACGGCGGCGCCAACCCCGGCGGCCACGACGGCGGCGCCGACGGATCGGCTTGAGCACGGGCGTCGAGCGCGGACCGGTGGACCGGCCCGCGCTCGCGCGTCTCATCGACGTCCCCTTCGCCGACTTCGCTCGGGATCACTGGGACCAGGAGCCCCTCGTCACGCATAAGAGCGACGGTTTCGAGGATCTGTTCACTGCCAGCGCCGTCGACGACCTGATCGCGGACCGCGGGACGCGGACCCCGTTCATGCGGATGGCCGTGGAGGGGACGGTTCTGCCGGCGGCGCGGTTCGCCTCTTCCGGGGGTTTCGGCGCAGAAGTGGCCGACCAGATCGACTCGGCGAAAGTCCTGGAGCAGTTCGCCGGCGGAGCGACGATCGTCCTGCAGGGCCTGCACCGCAATTGGGAGCCCATCGCCACCTTCACCCGGCAGCTGGTCCGGGACCTCGGGCACCCCGCCCAGGTCAATGCGTACATCACGCCCGCCTCGTCCCGCGGGTTCGACCCGCACTACGACACCCACGACGTGTTCGTCGTCCAGATCGCCGGCGCGAAACGCTGGACCATCCATCAGCCCGTCCACCGGCATCCGCTGCCCGACCAGCCCTGGACCGATCACTCCGCGGCCGTCGCCGAACAGGCCCGGACGAGCCCCCGGATCGAGGCGGTCTTCGAGCCCGGAGATGTGCTGTACCTGCCCCGCGGATGGATCCACTCCGCCGTGGCTCAGGGTGGAACATCGATCCACCTGACGATCGGAGTCCGTGCCGCAACCCGGCGGGATCTGCTCGTGCAGCTGCTCGCCGCCGCCGGCGAGGACCCGTCGCTGCGGCGGCAGCTGCCCGTGGGCGTGGACTTCACGGACGCCGCCACCTACGCCGACGACCTCGCGGCCACGATCACCGCCGCGCGCAGCCTCCTCGAACGCTCGTCCGGCGACGACGCGATCGGCGCCGCGATGCGGCGGACCTTCCAGGATGCCGTCCGCCCCGCACCGGTGCGGCCGCTCGCGACGGTCGACCTGATCGCGGGCCTGCATCCCGGGGTGATCCTGGGATGGCGCGAGGGCCTGCGCGCGGGCGTCGGCGAGGCGGACGGGATGGTGCGCATCGTGCTGTCCGGTAAGACCATCGCGCTGCCCGGCGAAGCATCCACCGCCGTGCACGCACTGCGGGAACAGCCGCATCCGGCCGGCCGCCTACCGGGGCTGGACCCGGATTCCTCTCTGGTCGTGTCCCGGCGGCTGCTGCGGGAAGGCGTGCTGACCCCGAGATGAACGGCGGATCGTGAGCGCGACAGCCCTGCCCTCCGGGTTCGAGCCGGTGGAGCCGTGGGAGCCGTGCAGCGATCGCTCCCTCGAACGCGGCGATCCCCTCGCCGGCACCGGAGGGTTCGGTGCTCGGTGGCTTCTGATCGAGATCGACGGGGCGTGGGGCGCGCACGCGTTCTTCCAGTCCCGGATCGATCCTGCGCTCGGCCGCACGCTGGTGCGGCGAGCCGAAGCCGCCGGCATCCGCCCGGTGGCGATCCGCCGCTACGGCCGGCGTGCGGATGAACGCCGCGGGCAGAAGTCCTGGCGCTGGGCACTGGCCGATGCGCGCCCCGGACTCGAAACCGTGCGATGGGGGGTCGTCGATGACCCGGCTGCGCTGGCCGACGTGCCCCTGGACGGGACCGCCGGCACCGCCTCCGACCGCCCGGTTCTGCTGGTGTGCACACACGCCCGGCACGACCAGTGCTGCGCGGTGCGCGGTCGCCCGGTGGCGCGTGCCCTCGCCGAGGCGTTTCCGGATGAGACCTGGGAGAGCTCGCACCTGGGCGGCGACCGCTTCGCCGCCACGATGCTCCTGCTGCCGCACGGGCTCTACTATGGGCGCGTTGCGACGTCGGATGCCGCATCCATCGTGGAGCGCTACCTGCGGGGCGAGGTCGTCGAAGAACACTTCCGCGGGCGCAGTTCACTGAGCAACGTGGCACAGGCGGCGCAGTCCTTCGCGCGCGCATCCAGCGGAGATGACCGCATCGACTCCTTCGCGCCGCTGCGGGAGGAGAGGACCGTGGACGGTTGGCGCGTCGACCTCGCTCAGGACGGCGGCATCGTCACGGTGCTGCTGCGCGAGACGATGTCCGCACCGCTGCTGAGCACGTGCTCGGCCACCCGTCCCGCACCGGTCCGTCAGTTCGCGCTGGAGTCCATCTCCCCGCCGCACTGATCCGGCGCGCCGTCGGAGTGCCGCTACCTCGGCTCGGAGTCCTCGTCGCTGTCCGCCGAGGACTGCTCCGAGGTGATCTCGTGCTCGCGCTCGACATCCTTGATCACGTCGGTCTTCAAGTCGCTGGCCGGGTTGCCGCTCTCGGGCGACAGCCGCGGGATCGGTGTGTCCGTCATCGTCGTTCCCCTCGTTGCGTTCGTTGCCTTTCCCAGAGCGTAGGCCTCGCACAGCTGCGACAACTGCCACTTGCACCGCACCGCCACCAGGGTGTACCGCGCCGGCGGCAGTGCGATCCGGCGCCCGCGCCGCCGGTCCGAGGTCGGGGCCGGTCGTCGGAGTGGTCTCAGCCCAGACGGCTGGCGCTGAGCCGGCGCACCATCTCCGGGTCGCGGTGGTCGAAGAACTGCGAGGCCGCCTCATCGAGGGTGCCGATCGCGGCCATGTCCTGCTCCGAAAGCGTGAAATCGAACACGTCGAGGTTCTGCGCCATCCGCTCCGGGCTGACGGTCTTGGGAATGACCACCACGTCCCGCTGAATGAGCCAGCGCAGCACGACCTGCGCCACCGATTTCCCGTGCCCGGCGCCGATCTCGCTGAGCAGCGGATTGGTGAACAGCCCGTTCTTGCCCTCGGCGAACGGACCCCAGGACTCGATCTGAACCCCCTCGTCCCGCATCAGCTGCTGGTACTGGCTCTGCTGGTAGAAGGGATTGGTTTCGATCTGGTTCACCGCCGGGGTGATCTCGTTGTTGATGATCAGGTCCAGGAGCCGGTCGGCGGCGAAATTCGATACGCCGATGGCCCGGGCGCGGCCGTCTTTGTTGAACTGCTCCATCGCCCGCCATTGGGTGTAGTAGTCCCCGAACGGCTGGTGGATCAGGTAGAGGTCGACGTAGCGCAGACCGAGTCTGGTCAGCGAGTCCTCGAAGGCACGGATCGTGTTCTGCTCACCGCGATCCTGCACCCACAGTTTGGTGGTGATGAACAGTTCCTCGCGAGGGATGCCGCTCTTGGCGATGGCGGCGCCGACGGCTTCTTCGTTGCGGTACGCGGCGGCGGTGTCGATGAGGCGGTATCCCGCGGCGAGCGCGGCGCTGACGGCGCTCTCGGCTTCTTCCGGCCCGACCTGGTAGACGCCGAATCCCAGGATGGGCATCTGCACCCCGTTGTTGAGGGTGACGGTCGGGATCGCGGCTGCGGGAATCGTATCTGTCATGCCTCCACGCTAGACACAATGGCGGCGCACATGATCCACTGCCCCGACCGTGCGCGCATTATAGCGGGCAGGCCGCGCCGCTGAATCGGCTCGCGAATCGGCGTAAAGTGGCCGTCTTGGAAGAACAGAGCCTGACGGGCCCGTTCAATCGGAGGTCCCGTGGCCGGAAATGCGACCACTCGCTTCGACAACGTCTCACTGTTGTCGGTTGCGAGCACTCTACCCAGTCGCGTGACGACGTCGGACGAGATCGAGGATCGTCTCGCGACGGCACTGTCGCGGCTGCGGCTGCCGGGCGGACTCCTGCAGCGCGTCGCCGGGGTGCTGGAACGACGCAACTGGGCGACCGGCGAATCCTCGGATGAGGCCACGGTCGAAGCCGGCCGGCAGGCCCTGGCCGAGGCGGCGGTCGACCCCGGCGACGTCGGTCTTCTGATCAACACGTCGGTGACCCGCAAGCACCTCGAGCCGTCCGTGGCGGTGCGCCTGCACCACGGACTCGGGCTGCCCAGCTCGGCGATCAACTTCGACGTCGCCAATGCCTGCCTGGGTTTCGTCAGCGGCATGAGCCTCGCCGCGAACATGATCGAGGCGGGGCAGATCCGCTACGCCATGGTGGTCAACGGTGAGGATGCCGATGAGATCCAGGACAACACGATTCGCCGGTTGCTGCGCGCCGACGTCGGCCGCGACGGCTTCATGAGCGAGTTCGCATCGCTCACGCTCGGCTCCGGTTCGGCTGCGGCTGTGTTGGGCCGTGCCGACGAGCACCCGGCGGGTCATCGCATTCTGGGCGGTGTCACACGTGCCGCGACGCAGTTCCACGAGCTCTGCGTCGGCAGTGTCGACGGCATGTTCACCGATGCGAAGGCTCTTCTGAAGGGCGGTCTGGACCTCGTGGTCTCCGCCTGGAAAGAGGCGTCCTCGGAGTGGGACTGGTCGGCGATGGATCACTACATCACGCACCAGGTGTCCTCGGTGCACACCGGCGCCATCGTCAAAGCGGCCAGGCTCGACCGCGCTCGCGTTCCCGTGACGTTCCCGAAGTACGGCAACGTCGGGCCGGCCTCCATCCCGATCACGCTCGTCGAGCAGGGCCCGTCCCTCGAGAAGGGGCACCGCGTGCTGCTGATGGGGGTCGGGTCGGGTCTGAACACCGCCATGATGGAGCTCGCCTGGTGAGCGAACGCGCCGCGCTCGCCCCTCCGCGCCTGCCCGGACTGGACGCCCGATTCAGTCGGATCGTCGCCGTGCCCGGTGCAGGCGCGGACGCAGGGCTGGTCCGCGAGTGGCACTGTCTGGACACCGGTGCGCAACTGGCGCAGCTCGGCGCCCCGATCGCCGGCACGATCGTTGCCGTGCACGGCAACCCGACCTGGTCGTATCTGTGGCGACATCTGCTCACCGCGTCGGTACGAGCGGCGGCGGAGGGCGCATCCGCGTGGCGGGTTGTCGCGGTCGATCAGCTGGACATGGGCTTTTCCGAGCGCACAGGTGTGGATCGCACGCTCGCGCAGCGCGTGGCCGACCTCGGTGCCTTCACGGATGCGCTCGCCCTCGACGGGCCCGTCGTGACCCTCGGCCACGATTGGGGAGGGGTGGTCTCGCTCGGCTGGGCGGTCGATCATCCGGAGTCCCTCGCGGGGATCATGCTCCTGAACACCGCGGTGCACCAGCCCGACGGTGCCCCGGTGCCGGGCCTGCTGCGGCTGGCCGGAGCCCGTGGCGTGCTCGCCGCCTCGACGGTGGCGACCACCGCGTTCCTGGACACGACGCTCGCGCTGGCCTCTCCTGCGCTGGATGCGGCGACGAAAGACGCCTACCGGGCGCCGTACCGCTCCGCCGCCCGGCGCCGCGCGATCGGCGGGTTCGTCGCCGAAATCCCCGCCTCCGGCAATCACCGCAGCCATGCGGAGCTGGAACGGATCGCGTCAGGCGTGGCGCGGCTGGACGTTCCCGCCCTGATGCTGTGGGGCCCGAACGACCCGATCTTCAGCGACCGGTATCTCGACGACCTCGTCGACCGACTGCCGCACGCCGACGTGCACCGATTCGAGGGCGCGAGCCACCTCGTCGCCGAGGATCGACCGTATGCGGATGCCCTGCTGGCATGGCTCGGCCGCAACAGTGATCGCCTCACCGGCGACGATCACACATCCGCGCGGCAGCCTCCGGCCGCGACATCGCCGACCGACACCGCCGACCCGCCATTCGTGCCGATCTGGCACGGTCTGGACCGCCGACACGCCGATGAGGACATCGCCATCGTGGACATGTCCTCCCGCGGAGCGCGACCGATGCGTCGGGTCAGCTGGCGGCAGCTGGACGATCGGGTCCGGCGCCTCGCCGCGGGGCTTCATGCCGCGGGGGTGCGCAGGGGTGACCGTGTCTCCCTGCTGATTCAGCCCGGCCCGACCCTGTCGGCTGTCGTCTACGCGTGCCTGCGCATCGGCGCGGTCGTCGTCGTCGCGGACGCCGGGCTCGGCATCCGGGGCCTCACCCGCGCCGTCCGTGGCTCCTGGCCGGACGTGATCATCGGCGAAGTTCCGGGCCTCACCGCCGCGCGGGCGCTCGGGTGGCCGGGAACGCGCATATCGGCGGCTCCTCTGCCGGCCGTTGCGGCGAAGGCGCTCGGGGTGTCCTACTCCCTCCAGGACATCCTCCGACTCGGTGACGGCGGCTCGCTTCCGATCCCGCCCGGACCGGCCGACGAGGCCGCCATCCTGTTCACGTCCGGATCCACCGGACCCGCCAAGGGCGTCGCCTACACCCACGCACAGCTTTCCGCCCTGCGCGACGTGCTCGCGTCCCACTTCGAGGTGAGCTCGGAGACCGGCCTGGTCACGGGGTTCGCACCCTTCGCTCTGCTGGGTCCGGCGTTGGGCGCTCGATCCGTGACGCCCGACATGGACGTGTCATCGCCGCGCACGCTCACCGCGAAAGCCGTCGCCGATGCCGTGCGCGAGTCCGACGCGCGCATCGTGTTCCTCTCCCCCGCCGCGATCCTCAACGTGGTCGACACCGCCGCGGCACTCACCGCAGAAGACCGCGTCGCGCTCGGCCGGGTGCGCACGTTCCTGTCCACCGGTGCTCCCATCAGCGCGCAACTGCTCGAGGCGGCCGCGCAGCTCATGCCCAACGCGACGCCGCACACGCCGTACGGGATGACGGAGTGCCTCCTGGTTACGGACATCACCCTGGCCGGTGTGCATGCCGCCGCTGACGCCCCCGACGCGGGGGTCTGCGTCGGATCGCCGATCGGATCCAACCGGGTCCTGATCAGCGCTCTGGACCCGGATGGGCGTGCGAGCGGGGCGCCGACCGCGGAGCCGGGAGTGCTCGGCGAGATCGTCGTGTCGGCATCCCACCTCAAAGCCCATTACGACCGGCTGTGGATCACCGATCAGGCTGCCGCGCGTCACACCGAGAGGCTCGAATCCTCCGATCCCGCGGTGCGCTGGCACCGGACCGGAGACGTCGGTCACCTCGACGCGAGCGGCCGGCTCTGGATCGAAGGGCGGCTCCCGCACCTCATCGTCACCGCAGACGGGCCTCTCGCGCCGGTGGGCCCGGAGCAGCAGGTGGAGCGCGTGGACGGGGTGCGCCGAGCGGCCGTCGTGGGCGTGGGCCCCGAGGGTCTGCGGCAGACCGTGGCGGTCCTCGAGACGGTGCCCGCGGCGGCGCGTGCCGGCCTCGCGTCCGCGGACCTGAGCCGTGCCGTGCGCGCAAGCAGCGCCGTTCCCCTCGTCGCTGTGCTCGTCGTTCCGCGACTGCCCACCGACATCCGGCACAACTCGAAGATCGATCGATCGCGGCTGTCCGCGTGGGCAGAGCGCACCCTGGCCGGCACCAGACCGGTTGCGCCGTGATCGTGCTGGTCACCGGCGCCTCCGGGTTCCTCGGCCGGGCGGTCGTCGCCGACCTGGTCGCAGCCGGGCACCGGGTGCGCACCCTGCAGCGCCGCCCCTCGGGTGTCGAGGGTGCAACCGACGTGCTCGGTTCGATCACGGCCCCGACGACGGTCGCGCACGCGATCGACGGGGCTGAAGGGGTCGTTCACCTCGCCGCGAAAGTCTCCCTCACCGGCCCCGCGGACCAGTTCCGCGAGGTGAATGTGGAAGGCACCCGGTTGCTGCTGGACGCCGCGGAAGCCGCGGGAGTGTCGCGATTCGTCCAGGTATCGTCGCCGTCGGTCGCGTATGCCGGTTCCGCGCTTGCGGGCGTCGGCGCCGAGCCTGCCGATCCCGCGCGTGCGCGCGGCCACTACGCCCGCACGAAGGCGCACGCCGAACTGATCGCTCTCGGTCGGGACTCCGCGGCGATGAACGTGGTGGCCGTCCGTCCTCACCTGGTGTGGGGCCCCGGAGACACCCAGCTGATCGCGCGGATCGTGTCGCGTGCCCGCCGCGGCACGCTTCCGCTGCTCAACGGCGGAACCGCTCTGATCGACACCACCTACATCGACAACGCCGCCAGCGGAATCTCCGCCGCGCTGCACCGCGCCCCGACAGCGCATGGCCGCGCCTACGTGCTCACCAACGGCGAACCTCGGCCCGTGGGCGAGCTGCTCGCCGGCATCTGCCTCGCGGCAGGGGTGCGGCCGCCGCGTTGGAGTCTCCCGGCCGGGCTCGGGCGCGCGGCCGGCTCCGTGATCGAAGGGCTGTGGGCGGTCTCGGGCAGGACCGACGAGCCGCCCATGACGCGCTTCCTCGCCGAGCAGCTGTCCACCGCGCACTGGTTCGACCAGCGGCAGACCCGTCGTGCGCTCGCCTGGTCGCCGCAGGTGACGATCGACGAAGGCCTCGGTCGTCTCGCCGCCGAATACGCAAGCTGACCACCGTCGTACGGTTGCCCTTGTCGGGGCGGGACGGGGTCGGCGACAATAAAGCGATGGAGCCAGAGCGCGGCAGCACCATCCTCACCGGGCGACGCCCCGACCCGGCTGTGACGCACCGCGCGGAGCGCGCACTGACGCTCGACCCGCCCTCGCGGCGATCACACCGACTTCTCCGCGCCGTGGTTGCTCGCTGACGTGAGGGCCCGATTCAGCAGGTACCAGGAGATCGCGGACACGCTCGCGCGCCACGGCCTCGGCTTCCTGGTCGGGGCGATCGGCGCCGGCCGGTGGGTGGCTCCCCGCCGCGCCGGCCGGGAGCGGCCCCAGGACCCCCCGTACACCGTCCCGCAACGGGTCCGCATCGCGCTGGAGGAGCTGGGTCCGACCTTCATCAAGCTCGGCCAGCTGCTCTCCACGCGGCCGGACCTGCTTCCCCCCGCGTACATCGTGGAACTGTCCAAGCTGCAGGACAGCGCCCCGCCGATACCGCCGGACCAGGTCCGTGACGCCGTCTGGCGGGAGCTCGGGGCTGAGCCGGAGCAGCTGTTCGCGACCTTCGACTGGGTGCCGCTGGCGTCCGCGTCGATCGGTCAGGCGCACGCGGCGACACTCCAGGACGGCACCTCGGTGGTGGTGAAGATCCGCCGCCCGGATGCGGTACGGCAGGTGCAGGAGGACCTCGAGATCCTCAACAACCTCGCCTACCGGGCGACCCGGCTATGGGCGCCGGCCCGCACGTACGACGTGCGGGGCATCGTCCAGGAATTCTCCCGCACGCTTCGCGCCGAGCTGGACTATCTTCGCGAGGCGGGCAACGCGGAGCGGTTCGCCGAGCTGTTCGCCGACCAGCCCGCGGTCCTGATCCCGCGGGTGTTCCGGGACCGGACGACCTCGCGGGTGCTGACACTCGAGCGGATGTCAGGGATCAAGATCAACGACCTGGCGGGTCTGGAAGCAGCCGGCGTCGATCGGGCGGCGCTGGCCCGCGCGGGCGCTGAGGTCATGCTGCGGATGATCTTCGAATTCCGCTTCTTTCATGCCGACCCTCACCCGGGGAACCTGTTCGTGCAGCCGGACGGGGGGATCGCGCTGATCGATTTCGGCATGGTGGGTGAGCTGAGTGAACAACTGCGCGATCGGTTCGCCGACTTCCTCATCGCATTCACCCTGAGAAACGCTGACGCCCTCGCCGATGCGCTGGTGAACGTCTCGCTGACACGGGGCAGCGTGGATCGGGACCAGCTCCGCGTCGCGCTGGTCTCATTCATCGAGCTGTACGCGGACCGCCCGCTCAGCGAGGTGAACTTCGCCCGACTGGCGACCGAGTTGCTCGTCGTGGTGCGCGAGCAACGGCTGCAGCTGCCGCGCGAGGTGTCCCTCATCTTCAAGGTCCTGATCGTGATCCAGGGCATCGGGGTGCAACTGGACCCGGACTTCGATCTGACCGCGGTGCTGGCCCCATACGCCCGCACGCTGATCCAGCAGCGGTTCTCGCCGAGTGAGATCGCCAAACGGGTGGCCCGCGCATCCGCGGATGCCGGTGCACTGTTGCTGGAGCTTCCTACGCAGCTGCGGAAGGCGCTCGACGTCCTGGACCGCAACGGCGCCGAGGTGCACCTGCGCGCCGCCGAGCTGGAGCCCCTCGTCGCTCGCACGGAGCGGATCGGAAACCGGCTCGTCGCCGGTGTGGTCACGGCCGCCCTGATCAACGCAGTGGGCCAGATCGTCGCCCGCGGCAACCGCTGGCGTTCGTGGGAGAGCGGGTTGATGGGTGCCGGCGTCGCGGTGGTCACGACCCTGAGCGGCTATCTGCTGTGGACTGCGCGACGGCGCAGCAGGTGGGATTGAGGGCCTCCTCCGGTCGGCGATTCACGTGCCGCAGAAGGTGCGGTACCGCCCGAAGTCCTCAGGGGCAGGCTGCGCGTAGCGTTCCAGCCCGGGGCGCGACGCGTAGGGTTCGCGCACGACCCCGACCAGACGTTCGAAGGGCTCCAAGTCACCCTCGGTGGCCGCGCCGAGTGCCTCTTCGACCAGGTGGTTGCGTGGAATGTAGGCCGGATTGGCGGCATCCATCGCATCCAGGTCGGGAGCCAGCGCCGTCCACCGCTGCATCCAGGAGTCGAACGCGGGCGGGATCTCCTCCCCCGATCCTGAACGATCACGCGCCGCGCCGCTGAGCCGACGGAACAGCGACGTGTAGTCGACGCGGTTCGCCTGCAGCAGATCGACCAGGTCCGCTATCAGCGCCGAGGTCACCGCGTCGTCGCGGATCTCCCGCAGACCCAGCTTCGTGACCATCCCCGCCGACCAGGCGGTGCTGTACTGCCGGCGGAATCCGCCCAGGCACTCCTGTGCCAGCGCCACCGCGCGGTCGGAGTCGTCGTCGAGGGCGGGAAGCAGCGCCTCCGCGAAGCGCACGAGGTTCCACTCGGCGACCAGCGGCTGGCTGCCGAACGCGTAGCGCCCGCCGATGTCGATGGAGCTGTAGACCGCCCGCGGGTCGAAGTCGTCCATGAAGGCACACGGACCGTAGTCGATCGTCTCGCCCGAGATCGTCATGTTGTCGGTGTTCATCACCCCGTGCACGAAGCCCACCAGCATCCATTGCGCGATCAGCGAGGCCTGCGCGCCGATCACGGCCTGCAGCAGCGCGAGCGGCGGGTTCTCGGCATCCGTCAGGTCGGGGTAGTGGCGCTCGATCGCGTGTGCCACCAGTCGCCGCAGCAGGGGCACGTCCCCGGTGGCTGCGGCGTACTGGAAGCTGCCCACGCGCAGGTGACTGCTGGCCACCCGGGCGAGCACCGCTCCGGGCAGCATCATCTCGCGCCGCACCATTCGGCCGGTGGCGACGACCGCCAGCGAGCGGGTGGTGGGGATGCCGAGGGCATGCATGGCTTCGCTGATGAGGTATTCCCGCAGCATCGGCCCGACGGCGGCGAAACCATCGCCGCCGCGGGCGAACGGTGTCGGTCCGGAGCCCTTCAGGTGCAGATCGCGTAGACCGCCGCGCGCATCGACGAGTTCCCCGAGCAGCAGCGCCCTGCCGTCGCCCAGCCGTGGCGAGTACGTGCCGAACTGGTGCCCGGCATAGGCCTGGGCGACCGGTGCGGCCGCGGCGGGAAGCCGATTGCCGGTCAGCAGCTTGACCCCGTCATCGCTGCGCAGAAAGCCGAGGTCGATGCCCAGCTCGGCCGCCAGCGGCTCGTTCAGCACCAGAAGCCGCGCGCCCGGCGCCGGCTCCGCCTGCCACGGCGCCGCCAGCTCCGGCAGCTCACGGGCGAACCGGCTGGTCAACTCGACGGTTGTCGGTGTTGCGACGTTCATCCGGCCAGGTTACTCCGCGCCGCCGCCACCGGATCCGGATGCGGCACAGTCAGCCGGCCCGCGGTCGCGCCGCCCGGGCGATGGCCGACGCCACCGACACAAAAGGCCCCGCACGGGGGCCTTTTCGTTCGTAGCAGGAGAGAGATTCGAACTCTCGACCTCACGATTATGAGTCGTGCGCTCTCACCAACTGAGCTACCCTGCCGCGCGGCATCCGGATCTGCATTCGGATGTCCGAGCCCCGAGTCAGGATTGAACTGACGACCCCTTCCTTACCATGGAAGTGCTCTACCACTGAGCTATCGGGGCGTACCCAGGTGAACCTGGGCAACTAGAAGAGAATACCAGAGCGGCGGCATCCTCCTGAATCGTGATCAGCCGCCGGCGTGCTGCCGCAGCCAGGGGATGGGGTCGATCGGGGTCGTGCCGTTGACGAGGATCTCGAAGTGCGTGTGCGCGCCGAACGAACGACCGGTGTCACCGGTGTGCCCGACGATGGTGCCCACGGTGACGTGGTCGCCGACCTGCACCTGCCGCGAGCCGTACAGCATGTGCGAGTAGCTGCTTGAGATGAGCTGCCCGTCGATGATGTGGTCGATGACGATGTGCACGCCGAACGCTCCGCCCGAGTCGGTCGACTCGCGAACGACGCCGTCGGCGATCGCCTGGATCGGTGAACCCTCGCCGGGGGTGAAGTCCGCACCCTCATGCATGGAGCCCGAGCGCACGCCGAAGCCGTAACTGATCGGCACACCGACGGCAAAGGGCCACTGGATGGGCGAGTTCGGGTCGTTGACGAAGAAGTTCGAGAAGTTGCGGATGCCCGACTCGGAGGCCAGCTGAGCCATCGTCACGGTCGAGTAGGTCTCGTGACGCTCGATCGCAGCGCTCTGGATTCCGGAGGGAGCGACATAGGCCTGGATCTCTTCGTGGTCCGTGTTCGCATGAGCGACGACCGAGGCGGTGATGTCCGCGGTGCCGGTTCCGGCCACCGCAGCGGCGGGGACGGTCATGGACACGGTGAGCAGACCGACGATTCCCATGACCCCGACCGAGAAGGACGTGGCGGTCAGCCGCTTGAAGGACACAACGCGGCGGTGGCGGGAGGCGACGATGTGCGGGGTGCCGGCGTGGTCCGAGGTGCCGGATCCGCCCGCCGCCGGTGTCTGCACCGGCGTTTCCCCGGTGAAGGAGAACAGCCGTGCGGCGGCCTCGAACGCGTCGGCCTCTTCGGCGGTGAGACGGGATGCCGCATCCGGCGATACGAAGAGCGGATCGGGCGCGTCCGCCGATTCGTCCTCGACGTCGAACACGGCGTCCACGTCGGGCTCGAGCAGTTCGAACGGCTCCGCCGAGCCCCGTTCGGTCGCAGGCACCGGCGCCGGACCGGCGGCCCGCTCGGTGGGAGCGGCCGCGGGGGCCGGCGTCTGGCCGACGCGACCGGCACGGCGGCTGCGGCGGGTTGCGACCGGAGCTTCGGTGGCGGCCGCCGCCATCGCGGTCACCACGGCCGCGAGGGGTGCGACATCCGCCAGGGATGCCGCTGCCAGGGCGTCCGCGCTCGCCGGAATCGGCATGGCGGAGGATCGGCTGGAACGCCGCGTGGGCGCAGACTCAGCCTGGGAGGCGTCGAAAGGCAAAGCGCAGAGGGCTCTCGGGATCGTGTCGCTCGGGGGGGCAACGGGAGGACGTCGGGCGGGTGATCACCTTCGCCGTACGGGCAGCGTCGGTAACGATTGGATAAACACTATCCGGATGCGCCTGAGAATGCGATGTGCAGGATTCTCCGGCGGGCCGGGCGGTTCGCAGGCAATCCTTTCACGAACCGACCGCGGCGGTCAGAAGCCGGTCGAAAAGTCCCGGGCCGGCGGTCACCAGCAGGGCTCTGCCCGGCTGGTCGTCCAGCTCGACTCGCGTGATCCGTCCCCCCGCTTCGGTCACCAGCAGGGCGCCGGCGGCGTGGTCCCAGGGCTGCAGCCCGCGTTCGAAGTAGCCGTCCAGCCTGCCTGCCGCGACATAGGCGAGGTCCAGCGATGCGGCGCCCATGCGTCGCAGGTCACGAGCCATCGGCATCACTCGGGCGACCCGAGCCAGGTCGCCGGCGTGGGTGCTCGCGTCGTATCCGAACCCGGTCGCCAGCATCGCCCCCGCCGGCGACGGCTCGGCGTTGACCGCGAGCCGGGCGCCGTAGAGCCACGCGCCGGCTCCGCGGGCGGCGTGGAACAGCTCGTTCGTCACAGGGGTGAACACCGCCCCCGCGAGGGCTTCCCACCGGTCGGGTGCGGGCTCGCCGCGGACGGCGGCGATGCTCACCGCGTACGCGGGGATGCCGTACGCGTAGTTGACGGTGCCGTCGATCGGATCGACGACCCACGTGATGTCGGTGGACCCGCGCTCGGCTCCGGATTCCTCACCGAGGAAGCCGTCGCCGGGGCGTTCGGCGCTCAGGCGAGCCCGGATGAGCGCCTCGACCTCGCGATCGGCGTGGGTGACGATGTCCGCGATCGCCGATTTCGTCGCCGCGATCGCGACCCCTTCGCGGCGCCGGCGCCGGGCGAGCTCACCGGCCTCCCGGGCGATGTCCATCGCGAGGGACTCCAGATGCTGGGCCGATGACATGACTACACGCTATCGCCGCGGCATCCACAGCAGTCGTTGCGCCGATGCGGCAGCCGGTTAGCGTGAAGGAATGCAGCAGGCCGACAGGTATGACGTCGTGATCGTCGGGGGCGGGCACAACGCGCTGGTCGCCGCCGCCTATCTCGCCCGCGCGGGTCGCACGGTCATCGTGCTCGAGCGGCTCTCCCACGTCGGCGGAGCCGCCGTCTCGGAGAGCCCCTGGACCGGTGTCGATGCGCGGCTCTCGCGGTACTCGTATCTGGTGAGTCTTCTGCCCCGACGGATCATCGACGACCTCGGCCTGCGCATCGACCTGCGGCGACGTCGGTACTCGTCGTACACCCCGGACCCGTCCGATCCCGCTCGCGGAGTGCTGGTGGACACGCAGGATGCCGCCGCCACCGCCGCGTCCTTCCTGCGCACCACCGGCGACCCGGCCGAGGCCGAGCGTTTCGCCGCGTTCTACGAGCGCCTCTCGCCGCTCGCGCGCCGTCTGTTCGCCACGGTGACCGAGCCGCTGCCGCGCCGCGCCGCGGTGCGCGCACTGCTGGGCGACGACGCGCTCTGGCACGCCGTCGTCGAGGCGCCCCTCGGCGGCATGCTGCGAGACTCGCTCGCCACGGATCTCGCGCGCGGAATCGCGCTGACCGACGGGCTGATCGGCACTTTCTCGTCAGTCGACGACGAGAGCCTGCGCCAGAACCGCTGCTTCCTCTACCACGTCATCGGCGGCGGCACCGGCGACTGGGACGTGCCGGTCGGCGGCATGGGCCGCATCAGCGCCGAGCTGGAGCGGGCGGCACGGGATGCCGGTGCCGAACTGCGCACCGATGCCGAGGTCATCGCCCTCACCCCGGACGGAGAGGTGCGGATCGCGGGCGATCAACCCGGGACGCTGCAGGCGCGGCTCGTGCTCTGCGGTGCCGCCCCGTCCGTGCTGGACGCTCTGGTTGCGGCGGGCGGCGCGGGCCCCGCCGTCGGCGCGGCTGCGCCCGAGGGTGCACAGGTCAAAGTCAATATGCTGCTCACTCGGCTGCCGCGCCTGCACGATGACCGGGTGGCGCCGGAGGCGGCGTTCGCCGGAACGTTCCACGTCAACGAGGCGCTGACACAGCTGGACGCCGCCCACGCGGTCGCGGTGGGAGGCGGCATCCCGAACCCGCTCCCGGCCGAGATCTACTGCCATTCGCTCTCGGACCCGTCGATCCTGGGTCTGCGGCTGCAGGCCCAGGGGGCGCAGACTCTGACCCTCTTCGGCCTGCAGGTCCCGCACCGCCTGGTGGCCGGGCAGAACCCCGATGCGGTCCGGTCGGCGCTGCTGGAGGCCGCACAGCGTTCACTGGACTCCGTTCTGGCCGAGGCGATCGCCGACTGCGTCTCTGTGGCGCCGGACGGCTCGCCGTGTGTCGAGGCCCGCACGACGGCGGACCTCGAGCGCTCACTCGGGATGCCGGGCGGTGACATCTTCCACGGCGCCCTGTCGTGGCCGTGGGCGGAGGATGACGACCCGATCGACTCGCCCGCCGCGCGCTGGGGTGTCGCCACCGATCACGCCCGCATCCTGCTCTGCGGCTCCGGAGCACGCCGCGGCGGCGCGGTCAGCGGCATCGGCGGACACAACGCGGCGATGGCGGCGCTGGAGATGCTCCGCGGCTGAGAGCTGGACTCCGGACCCGGCGGCCGCGACCGCGGGCCTCCCCGTGCCTGAGGCTATTGCCGCGGCGGCAGCGGTGGCGGCGGCGGGAACCCCTCGTATCCGGGCGGGGGCACCGGCTGCGTGCTCTGCTCCGCCGGGCCGGGCGCGTTGTAGCCCTGCGCCGCAGACTCGGCGCTGGCATCGGCATAGCCTTCGTGCTGCCATTCGGGTGCCGGCCCGGCCACCGGCGCGACGGGCGCGATGGCCTGCGCGATGTTGCTCGGGTAGCCGGTGTAGTACGCGTTCCAGTCCGGCGTGCCGTCCTGCATCACCGGCAGCGGTGTCACACCGTCGGCATAGGTCGGCCAGGCCTGCGGCACCGCGGCGGCCGGCGGCGGATTCAGATAGTCCGGGCGCGGCTTCTTCGGAGCGAACAGCGCGTTCACGAGCGGGATGAGCGCCGTCCCGACGGCGGCGAGGATCGTGACGGCGACGACGACGCGCCAGTAGAAGTCCCCGAAGTCCACCCACTCGTTCAGCACCAGCGGAGTCACCAGCAGCACCGCCAGAGCAACGACGAGCACGATCGTGGTGATGGCGACGGCCTTGGTGAATGCCGTGACGTGGCGCAGGTACGCCTTGGTGTACAGCCGGACGTGGAGAAGCGCGAGCTGCAGGATCAGCACGATCACCAGGAATTGGACGAACCGGTTGAACCCGCCCCAGGAATAGCGTTCCGGCAGCCAGATCAGAACGGCGCCGATCAGGAGTGCGGCCACCCACGTCGCCATGCTGGCCAGCGCGAACCACGCGGGCCGTCTCGGCGCCAGGTGCGCATCGATGATCGCCACGCCCGCGAACGCGGCCAGGAGCAGGATCGTGAGGAATGCCCGTCCGACGATGCCGTTCTGCGTGCCGATCAGCACCCACACCACGCACACGATCGCCGCGGCGATCAGGGCCCCGATCGCGACCCAGATCGCAGCGCGCACCAGCGAGGAGCTTTGAGCGTCGGTCGTGGCCTGTGGGGCATGGGAGTCCGGCACGGTCATGGCAGTCCTTTCGTCGGCGGCTGCGCCGCACAGGCCCATCCTGACATGCGGGTCTCGCATGCCGGCGGAAGGACCCACTCCTGTGGACGGCGCGCACGCCCGGTGCTGCCGGGAGGAGCGGACCGGCTCACCCCGGCAGCGCGAGGTTCAGCGCCGGCCGACGGAGCGGATGATCGCACCGACGATGACGACGGCGCCCACCGCTGCGCCGATCACCACGCCGGGGCGTTCGCGATAGGCCTGTGCGATCCGATCGCCCCAGCCGCCGGCGAGCGCGCGGCTCTGCGCGACGATGTCGTCGAAGTCGACATCGTCGGCCACGCCCTTCAGTTTCTCGCCGGCCGCCTTCACGGCGCCCACTGCCGCGTCGGCGGCCTTGGCCGCGGCGGCTTTCGCATCGGATGCCGCGTTCTGGACGACCGTCGCCGCATCCGGAGCGGCGCCGCCGTTGTGCGCGTCCGCAGCGGATGCCGAGTCCTTCGCGCCGTCATCGCCGTCAGCACCACCCTGGCCGTCAGCACCACCCTCGCCGTCAGCACCACCGAGCGTGTCCGTCATCGTGTCATTCGCCTGGCCGGCAGCAGCCGGCGCATCCTGCTCCGCACTGCGCGAGCCCGCCGTCGCTGCGGGCGCAGTCGCGGACGCGTCCTGTGCGATCCCCGCAACAGCGACGCCGGAAGAAGCGGTCACATCGGCGGCGGCATCGCTCGCACGGTCGGCGTTCTGAGCGGCCTGCGCCGCGGCGTTCCCGGTCGTATCGGACATCTTCGTGCTCCCTTGATCGGTGAGATCGCCTCATCGTACGTCGCAGGGCGTCGGGCACCTCGAGAGGATGGGCAGGGTTGCCACTGGCGCCGGCGAGTGCTACGCAGCGCCCGCGCGCGGTTCGAATCCCGCTCCGTCGACCAACGAACAAAGCGCCCCACAAGGGGGCGCTTTGTTCGTTCCGTGGCGAGTGAGGTGCCTGGGTTCACGACATATGTCACAGGTGATGTGTCGCTCATGTCTCGGGTCATAGGTCACAGTCCGATGCATGTCGAAGCATCGGGTCGTGGTCTTGAAGATCGTCGCTGGGCAGCTCACCGT
>NZ_JANJFE010000019.1:0-144892 GCF_024623505.1 Microbacterium sp. zg.B48 | reverse complement strand
AGAGCGAAGCGTGAACAACCCAGGAACGAAATCTGTTCACAAATCTGTTCACAAACGCAGATCAGCGCTACTCGAAAGTAGCGCTGATCAGGTATTTTCGTGGCGGTGACGGTGGGATTTGAACCCAGAGAGGTTCGATCCTCCTCGTTCCTGATCGGTCGGAAACCGCGGAACCACGCCATTCTGGGCCGGGTGGAAGCTTGGCCGGACTCGGTTCGATCGGCCCCGATCGCCGCCACTTGTGGGCAGGATGTGGGCACGGCCTCGTGGCCGCCGGAGATCAGGATCTGTGATGTATCAGGATATCCCTGACGAATCTGCATCAGGACATCTCTGACAGTCGATGTATCAGGACATCTCTGACGATCGGTTCGTCCGAGGGCCGCGGGGGTCGGCGGTTGCTGACGTAGGTGACGCCGGGCTTGGGCCATGGGTGCTCGATGATGAGGGTGCCTTGCAGGTCGAAGATCATCACCGTCTTTCCGGCGTCCATGACGCAGACCCGGTGCCCGCCGAGTGCGCGGCCGATGCCGAACTTGATGCCGCAGAACTCGACCGAGTCGCCTGTCTTGCACGATCTTGACCCGGATGTCGTCGGTGACGGCCGGAGGCGGAATCGGCGCCGCGGGTCGAGGAGGCTCGACGGTGGGTATCGCGTCCCACGCCTGCTGCGGCGTGATCCGTCCGGGGAGTGCTTGGTGAGGACGCTCGACGTTATAGATGGCGTCGAACGCGTCGACCTGGGCCTGCAGCCGTTCGAGGTTCTCGGCGAGTGGCTGCTTGTCGAGGTAGCGGAACAGGGTCTGGTGGAACCGCTCGTTCTTGCCTTGGGTAGTCGGCTTGTACGGCTTTCCGGTGATCGGCTCGACGCCCAAGGATCGCAGGTAGGCGACGAGCTGTCCGAGCACGCCGCGTCGGGATGGATTCAACGCGGCGCCGTTGTCCGAGAGCAGCCGCTGCGGAACCCCCCAGGTCGCGACGCCCTTCTTTATGACAACGATCGCGCCCTCGGAAGTCTCACCCCACGCAACGTGGGAAGCGACGGCGAGACGCGAATGGTCGTCGATGAGCTGGAAGATCACGCATTTGCGGCCGCCGGTGAGGACGTATTCGGTCGCGTCGAGCTGCCAGCATGCGTTCGGCGCGGGATAGACGAACCGGCGGAACGCGGCCCTCGGCTTCTTCCGCGGCTCGATCTTTGCCACCCCGGCGTCCCGAAAGATCCGCGCCAACGACGCCGTCGACGGAACGGCTCCATCCCGAGCGACCGCATCTTCTCGTGCACGCTGATCGGCTGATGATCCAAACCGGACTGCTCCAACGCCGCACGCACCGCAACCGCATGCGCGGCGATCCCGTCGCTCAGCTTGCCAGGGTTGCGGTTCGGACGCCTCGACCGCGGCTCCAACGCCGCCGCTGGCCCCTCGGCCGCGGCTCTTCTCCGGATCGCGTAGAACGTCTCCCTCGAGATTCCGTGCTCCGAACAGAAGGTCGTCACCGACCCACGCGGCGCATCCGGCGGCCACTGTGCGATCGCGAGGCGGACACGGGGGTCAACAGGCTCGACACGGCTCATACCTCACACATAGAGGTAGAAGTGTCAGGACCAAACGACACCGAAGCGTCAGAGAACTATTGATTCGGAACCGTCAGGGATGTCCTGATAGATCACACCGGAGATCAGGATCGAGTGCTGCGCTCCGACGCCGCCAGCCTCGAGTTCCCCAGTTCTACGCCCCCAGCATCGCCGGCGTCAACAACGACCCCAGAGCCGAGCCGGAGGGATTTGAACAGCGTCGGCGACAATCTTCCTCCATCACGCTCGGTCCTCACGTGGTCGAATGCGCAGAATCTGGCGGATCCGAGGCTGCCACCGTCTCGCTTGCTCCTGTCCCAGTCGTCCTCGTTCTTGTTCATTCGTGGGCACCGTGTAGGCACGAACGCAGCCCGCGCACTGGGGTAAGGAAGACCGGCTGCTCCAGGCCGACGCCTCGGGTGGCTGAGCTCCAACCTTGCGCGCCTGGACTGGAGGTCCGATCCTATGCCTGTGCGGGTCGGCCCCTTAGCAGGGTGAAATGGCGACCCGGGGATCGGCCGCCGGAAATTCCTTCCGCTCTACGCACCCCAGGCACTTCAGAATCACGTATCCGTGCGGCAGTACCCCTCCACGACCCGACGCCGGCGACTCGACAGAGATGGAAGCTTCCAAGCGTCCACCAAGATGTGCCACCCAATCTGTCCGAATGGCTCGTTTTCGCCCGCCGCTAATGCGTCAGATTGGACCGTCGCCGACCATGTCAGCCGCAGTTTCCGGGAGGGCGGCAACCCACCTTGACAGACGCGCAGACTTCCTAGACGCTTTATACGACCGGCCAACGATAGGAGCCCGGCCGTCGGAGCACAAGATTGAGCGTTCCGACGTTTCGGATTAGCTCGATCGACCAAGCCATGGGTGAGCGTCCGCCCCCATTCCTCTACCTAGCAGTTGCTGATAGGGGGTCGACGAAGAAGTCGAGGTTTGCAATGTTTCGTGGCCCGAACACCCCACCCATCGCGCAAGTGCAGGTCGAATCGGGCTGGACTCGCATTGGGGCCGCCCGATGACCGCACGGCCGCCGACCAGCGAGATAACTCAAAGACACTTTCGCGACGTGCTCGGCAACTTCCCCACCGGAGTCGCCGTAATCACGTCAATCGATCGTGAAGGCGAGCCGGTGGGCATGGCGGTGGGCTCCTTTACGTCGGTTTCGCTTCAACCGCCTCTTGTCGCCTTCCTACCCACTCGCTCTTCCTCTACATTCCCTGCAATCCAAGAAGCTGGCCGGTTCTGCGTGAATATTCTCGCGGGAGGCCAGGAAGCCCTCAGCCAAAGCTTCGCGACCAAGAAATTGGACCGCTTCATGGACGTCAATTGGCAGCCCGCTCCGCGGACCGGCTCACCAATCCTGAGCGATGCTCTCGCCTGGGTGGACTGCGAGATCGAGAAGGTCTACGACGGCGGCGATCACCACATCGTGATCGGTCGAGTCCTCGCACTCGAAGTGGAAAGGCCAGGATTGCCTCTCCTTTACTTTCAAGGGGGCTACGGAACTTTCACACTTCGATCACTCGTGCTGGCGACGAGAGGAAGGCTCAACGAGTCCGCCCGCATTGCAGACGAGGCGCGGGAAGACCTCGAGGGTCTTTCGGCCGACGTTGGCCTCGAATGTCGGGTTTCAGCGCTCGATGGTAACGACTTAACCATCGTTGCCACCACAGGATACGAAGGACCCGCCGACAGGGTCGGTGTAGTTCTGCCCTTCATGCCCAGGTTTGGAATCACTATTGCAGCCTGGGGGCCACCAGAGCTCCGCGAGACATGGTTCGCGGCGTCGCCTATTGAGCTTTCTGCGGAACAGCGCGCGCTGTTAGATGAGGAGCTCGACAGAATTCGTCAACAAGGTTGGACCCTGAGCTACGCAAGCGAACCAGAAGACCAGGCCGCTGAAGCGTTGGAGATGATGGCTGCGTACGGGCTTACACCTCGACTCCACCGTACCCTCGTGGAAGCCAGTCGACAGTTGGTGCCCCTGCCGAATCCGCCGGCGCTCACGACACAGACTGCCGGGTCTGTACGGACGCTCATGGCACCAGTAATAAGCGAGCGAGGGCCGGAGCTGCACCTAACCCTTCACGGATTTCGGCCGGGCAGCGACCTTGCCTTCATAGAGCACGCGCGTGACAAGTTGATTGAAACTTCCCGCAGGGTGAGCGCTCGACTGGGAGGCTGCTGAACATCTGGCGGGTTAGGGCGCACCCGCTGATCGCGGCGGTCGGGTGGTTAAGACTTGGATTATGCAGGTCGTGATCATCGTTCGCGTGATCTTCTAAAGGTGCTTCGTGCGCGGGGCACCTGCTGCGGGTGGGGAGTGCACGCGTTCCTTGCGGAACACCGCCACCGACGGTTCGCGGATGACATTCTCGAAGACTTGTTCCCGTCGGGGCGGGCCGGCCCTCGCTGTCGACCGATGTGCAGCGTGGGTGTTGGGCTCGCGATCGACGCCGGCGGATTGCACCCCTCGACGTTACGTACTGACGGCGCCGGTTGGCGGCCCGCGAGCGGCCGTATCGAATCCTCGACGCGATGCGTGACGTGATCCCGAAGACCGCTGCGGTCGCGGGCAAGCCGCGGCGGGCACTGGACTCGACGATCCTGGACGACGCGGTCGCGCCGCAGAACACCGTCACGCAGCTGACCGCGCAGATCTGCCGGGTCACCCCGCGAGGTCCGCGTCGCCGGCCTGGTCGTGGCCGGACTGCCGGGTCATGGCTACCGCAGCCGGGCAGGCCGGATATCGCGCAAGAGGACCAGGCGGCCCGTGACGAGCTCGTCTCACGCCTCGTGGCCGACGCGAACACGGTCTTGGCTGCGCTCGAGGGTGTCCTGTTGGATGAGCGGCAGCAGGACGCGTCGCGTTGCGCCCGTCGGTCGCCGGTCAAGACGTGGAGCCGGCGGACGAGTTCGACTGCTCTGACGTGCGGTGGCGGATCGCCCGCCAGTCCGCCCCGGATCGGGTGATCTCGACCGTCGACCCGGACACCCGGCACGCGCATATATCGAGGCAGAGCCGACTGGACGGGTTCAAGGCGCATCTGATCGCGGAGCCGGACACGCGCCTGGCCACCGCAGCCGTGCTCTCCAAGGCGTTAGGGGCCGGCACCAGCGAGGGCGCCTGCGACTTGAACGGCTCCCCGAGGAAACCAGCACCGGGGACGCGCCCATGGAGGTGCTGGGTGATTCCGCCCACGGGTTGGGGGCGATGCTCGCCGCGATCCAGGACGCTGGCCATGTTCCACTGTTCACGCCTATGCCGCTGCGCGGCACGATCCCTGGGTACCGCGCGTGCCTCCGTGCGCCCGTTCTAGGACCGTGCACTCTTGCCGCGCGACTGTCACTGCGGATGCGTCGTGTCGTCAAAATCGAGAAACGGTACAAGCCAGTCTTCGAGAAGTATTAGACGTGAACGATTGAGCCGCTGGAGCGTTTTGTAGCCAGACGCAATGGGCTCCACGAGGGCGGTGCTCTGCAAGATACCCAGGTGGCGAGACGCCGCGAAACGCGACAGCTCCAATTCGTCCGCCACTTCGGTGATGGAAGGCATCGGCCGGTTGTCGACCTCCCGGCGGAGCAGCATCTCCAGAGTCGCGCGTCGGTCCGGAGCCGCGACAGCCGAAAAGAGTGCGTTCAGTGCTTCGGCTGCTTCCACGACGAGCTTTCCTAGTCATGCGGCATCTGCGCGACGTGATGAGCTATTGTCCTCTGGTTCAAACTCCGCTCTCGGTTTTCGCCGGCCAGCCACAACGCGATGCAGCGGACGCGCGGAAGCGCCCCAGACCCGATTCAACCGGAGCGACCCCATTGGGCGTTCTCCAGCAGCCCGGCGATGAATGGGCTGGCCTGCGTCGAGGAGTTCATCCGCGGAGACGCCATGCTGCTCACGGCGCCAACGAACGCGGTAATTTGCGGCGTTCAGCCCGCGGTGCAAGGGGCATTGCGCCCCCTTCTTCGGGCGATGACCCGTCCTGCAGCGCCGTATTCTTCCACCAGTACTCCACAACGCGATCCTCGAACCGCCACGCTCCTGAATCATCACGAGCAATCCGATCCTTGTATTCGCCGAACGAATCAATGCCGTGCGGCCCGACGATCGTGAAGTGCGCCCGTCCCGTCAGAACCCGGGTCCCGGTCGGCGGCGTAGTGATTGTCACGTTCGTGCACTGATGCAAGTACCCGGCCCGCCCGTGAGTGCGAAACCGCTCGACGATTTCTACAGCGGTATAGGACTCCGTACCGTCGCGCTCACCGAAAACCGCGTTAGATGTGAAGCACTCGGCTATTGCGTCGAAGCTTCGCGAGTCGACCGCGTGGCAGTAGCGCGCGTACAGATCCAGAATAGCCAAGTGGTCAACCGGACTCATGATCGTCCGATCGCGGTGGCCGCCGCGCCCTTGAGTCCCAGCATGTCGCGAACGTCGGCCGGTGCTGCTACCTCACGATCGAGTGCATGGACGATGCCACGGGCGTACTCGACCTGTTGGTCGTTCCCGGTGGCAAGGCGACCGCGGCCCGCGTACAAGTTGTCTTCCAGCCCAACCCGGACGTGGGCTCCGGCGGCGACAGAGTGAGCGGCGAACGACTTCTGATTGCGTCCCGCGGCGAAGCATGAAAGGTAATAGTCCTCCCCGAAAAGCTTGTCCGCAATCGTCATCATGTGAGAGAGATTCGCCATGTCGGCTCCTATGCCGCCGATAATACCAAGGACTGACTGGATGAAGAACGGCGGCCGTACGAGGCCGCGATCAACAAAATGAGCAAGAGAGTACAGATGCCCGACGTCATAGCATTCGAACTCGAAGCGTGTACCGTGGCCGTCCCCTAGTTCACGCATGGTGTACTCGATCTGATCGAATGTGTTCGCGAAGATGCGGCTCGAGGACCCGCGGATGTACGGCTCTTCCCAGTCGTACTCCCACACAGAGCGCTTGGCAGCGATGCCTTCAAAGACAAAGTTCATCGATCCCATGTTCAGCGACGCGAGTTCGGGACTCAGTTCCTTCGCTGCGGCCAGCCGATCCTCTACCGTCATGTCGGTACTGCCACCGGTCGTGATGTTGATGATGGCATCGGTGCGCGCCGCAATCTCCTCAACGAAGGGTCGGTATGTTGCTGGCCGAGCGTCGGGCCGCCCATCCTTTGGATTCCGGGCATGCAGGTGCAGTACCGCAGCGCCAGCTTTGACCGCAGCGATCGATTGCGTCGCGATCTCTTCCGCGGTGATAGGCAGGGCTGGCGACAAGCTGGGCGTGTGCACGGACCCCGTCACAGCACAGCTGATGATGACCTTCTTTGACTTCTTGATGGAGATCTCCTATGCGTCGAATAACTGAGTGTCAGCTGAGGACTTTGCCGCGGGTTTCTGGCATAAGCACCAAAACGATGACCAACGTGACGGCGGCAACGGCGATCAGGTACCACGATGCGGCGAGAGCGATTCCCGTACCCGCGACGAGAGCCGCGGCCACAAGGGGACCAGGGCCGGCAATGAGAGCCTGCGCCGTGTTGAACGTGATGCCGACCGCCGATGAGCGCGAAGAACCCGGGAACGCTTCGGCGATGGAGACGTACGTTGTGGTCTGAACCATCGAGTGACTGATAGCCAACAGCGCAAAGCCAATAATCGCCCACACCAGTGCGCCGGTGTTCATCAGGAGTAGCACTGGGATGATCAGCACCAACCACCCGACCAAACCGATCACCATAGTCGGGCGACGCCCGATGCGATCAGAGAGAGCTCCGGCGAGCGGACAGCAGATGGCGCCGCCTAAGAGCATCCCAACTGAGACGATGATCAGCGCGGGGGTGCGGTCGAAGCCGGCGGTCGTGGTGAGGTGCGTGATCATGTAGGTGGCCAGGTAATACGAACCGACCCCGGCCATGCCCGACACGAAGAACGCGAAGACGATGTTCTTTCCTCCCCATCGCCGGGGGTTTGCGTTTCCGAGCGTCGCTTGGCCACTAGCTTTCATAGCTTCGAAGACTGGCGACTCGTCGAGCTTGAACCGGATGTACAGACCGATCACCGAAAGCGGTGCCGCAATTAGGAACGGCAGGCGCCATCCCCAGGCGAGCAGTGCGTCTTCCGGCAGGGACAACTGAATGCTCAGCGCAACCAGGCTCGCTATGCCGACGGTTCCCATTCCGGTCGCGGGAACGACCGAGGAGTAGAGCCCGCGGCGATCGGCTGGGGACATCTCATTCATGTAAGTGATTGCGCCGCCACTCTCGCCACCCGTGGAGATGCCTTGTATCAGCCGCAGGAGCACCAGGAGAATGGGAGCCGCGACTCCGATCGCCTCGTATGTCGGCAACAGTCCGATGAACGCTGTGCTGAACCCCATAAGGAGAACGGACGCAATCAAGCTCACCTTGCGGCCGTAGCGGTCACCTATGGGACCGAAGATGAATCCACCCAGTGGCCGCGCAAAGAAGCTCACGCCGAACACCGCGAGGGCACTCAAAGTTCCCACGACGGGGGAATCGCTCGCGAAGAAGACCTGACCGATGATGACGGCGAAGAATCCGTACATCGTAAAGTCAAAGAACTCCAGCGCGTTCCCGATACCTACCGATACCGCAACTCGAGTGCGGTTTATGGTGCGATGTGCCGGCTCACGCACGACGGAATTGGTGGCCATAGTTGCCTCGACTTCCTTGTCGACACCCGGAATGCAACGATCGGGTGGAGAGCGGCGCTTGCTCGCCCTTGGCTTGGTCGATTGAACAGATTGGCTGTCGAGATGGGCAGACGCCTCTCGACGTGACCGAGGTTCGGATCGTTGGCCAGCGAGCACAGCTTCTTATAGTCCTTTTCACTTGTCAAGTTCCCATCTCGCGAACACGGCATCGCTGCTGGATGACGCCGCCGACGAAGGGTTGGTGGGGGCGCAAGATTAAGGCATACTGGCCCTGTCGGTGGCATTCGACCTCTTCCAGTCCGCACGCACGGCGCATGACGGCAGGGGCAACGGGGCCAGTCCCGCCAAGGATGGATGAACGGTCCCCTTGTTTCACTGGAGGTTGACCTTTGTCCATTTTCGTAGCCGCAAAAGACGTGAGCGAGCAGGTCGCCGACATGGGCGACACCTCGTTCTCGACCAAGATGGTCTTCGGTAACAACGCATCGCTGATGATTGCCTCGCGCCCCGCCGGTTACCACTCACGCCCGCATACCCACCCCTGCGAGCAGCTCAACTACGTCAACAGCGGGGAACTCTGGGTCTGCATCGAGGACCAGGCGTACTTCATTCAAGAGGGGGATTTCCTGCGTATCCCTGAGGGCGCGCGCCACTGGTCGCTCAATGTGTCAGACGCACCTTGCACTGTTACAGAGGTTCATTCTCCCGGTCTGCATGCCGACCCCATGCTGTCGGACTTCGCTGAGCCACTTTTTGACGCGGAGGAGAATATTGCCTACCTGGGTAACCCAGTCAACAAGTTCCTCGACGAGACGGACCCCTTCGATGTATCGGTCGCCGAGAGCAAGATCGTTCAAGGGGCCCGGGAGGCCAGCGCTTAGGCTCAAATCATGGGTACAACGCAAACCTCATCGGCAGGCTCCACCCCCGCTTTGATTGTTGTCGGGTACGGCAAGGTGCCCATGTCGAGTGCCGCCTACGGCAATCACGGTGAGATCTTCGCCGTCTCTCTCGTTGTTGATCGAGCTACACATGTCATCCAAGAAGCTGACTGCACCGCGGTGACAACTGTTGTTCGGCACTGGTTCAACCAGCTTTTTATTGGTCGCCGGATTGACCTCGATCCCTCGGAGATTCTCGACGACTTGAAGTTCTCCTACCTGAGCCCTGCTCGCGGTTCCATGCAACAGGCGATTATCGACGCGTGGTCGCGCTACGCGCGTCATCTAGAGCACGACAGTGCGTGACGCCCTGATCGAAGACCGTCTGCATTCCCCGCTGCCGATGACGCGGATTGCAGACCTCCGACTTCTGTCGTTCGCAAATTATCTTCAAGGAGCAGGCATTGACCAATAGCAATCGTGAGCTCGTTCTCACCGCGTTCATGCTTCCAGCCGGCTACTACAAGGACAGCTGGCGCATGACAGGCAGCCAATCTGAGGCGTTGGGCAGCCTTGAGCTGGCCAAGTATGTCGCTGAGTTATGTGAAGCGGCGTGCCTCGACGCAGTCTTCATAGGCGATATCCCTTCGGCACAGGCGACTGTTCTCAAGGGGGACATCATGATGGCACCTTTCTATGAACCAATCACAACTCTCTCTGCGTTGGCAGCCCTGACCTCGAACATCGGCCTCATCGGCACCATGTCGACGACATACTCGACGCCGTTCAACGCCGCTCGACAGTTGTCCGGGCTAGATACCCTCAGCGGCGGTCGGGCAGGCTGGAACATCGTCACTTCTTGGGCTGGTTCAGCGAACTTCGGGATCTCGGAACTCGCCTCACCCGAAGAGCGTTATAGGCGTGCGAACGAATTCGTCGAGACTGCAATCGAACTGTGGGATAGCTGGAGCGACGACGCTGTGACCAACGATAAGGCCGCGGGAGTCTGGGCAGATCCCTCCCTGATCCGAACGATTCACCACGCGGGTGAGTTTTTCTCGGTGACCGGACCGCTTCCAATGCGCCGATCGCCGCAGGGGCGACCTCTGTTGGTGCAGGCGGGGTCGTCATCGGATGGGATGGACCTCGGTTCAAGATTCGCGGACCTCATCTACACCGCACAACCCGATCGCGCTAAAGCCATTGACTTCTACAGCGCGTACAAGCGCCAAGTCGCCGAAGCGGGGCGGGCGCCAGGAGATGTCAAAATACTTCCCGGCCTGGTTCCCTTGGTCGCGGAGACGGACAGCGAGGCCCGTGAGCTGGAAAAGGAGCTGGCAAGCCACATCAACTATGACGTTGGCCGCCGCGCGCTTGAGGGCGTACTCAACCTCGATCTGACTGGAGTGGAGCTCGACGACGCGATTCCCACGGACCGATTCGGCGAGCCGCCCGCACTCCGCAGCCGATATGAGATTTTCCGCACGCGGGCCCTCGATGATCGCGCCAGTGTTCGCGACTTGATCATCGAAAATCATCGATCCTTCGGGCATATTTGGGCCGTCGGTTCGGCGGCCACAGTCGCCGACAAGATGATCGATTGGTTTGAAGGCGAAGCGTGTGATGGGTTCAGTCTCAACGCGCCGTTCATGCCGGGTGGACTCGAGCGGATTTGCTCGCTGCTCGTGCCCGAGTTGCAGAATCGCGGATACTTCAAGTCGGAGTACCGTGGTTCGACCCTCCGCGAGCACTTGGGCTTATCGCGCCCCGGGGCGTGGGACGCTGCTGCGGCACACGTTACGCCTTCAGGAGATCAATTGCCGTGATCGAGAATGAACCGCGGGGCGCAGCCGTATGGGTTACCGGCGCGGGGGGCGGAATCGGACGCGCTGTTGCCCGGCACCTGCTTTCACGCGGACATCGAATTTTTCTGACCGACCTCGACGAGCGTCAGGTGGTCGAAACCGCACGCTCTTGGGGGAGCGAAAGGGTCAGCGGGTTCGCATGCGACGTCGCCGATCCAGTCGCGTGCGAGGACGCCGTGAGGCACATCGTGAGCGAGGCCGGAACTCTAGATGTGCTCTTTCACAGCGCTGCGACCATGCGCGTGCATGACGTCTTGGACGACTCCCCAGACATTTGGCGCTCTATCCTACGAGTCAACGTAGAAGGCACCGCGATAGCCGGAATCGCTGCGGCACGGCAAATGCGAGGCCAGAAGATGCATGACCTGTTCCAGCGGCGGGGATTGATAATCAACGTCGGATCGCCCGCGGACCTGTGGCCGCGGCCACGGTATGCCGCATACGGGGCCAGCAAGGCCGCGGTGCGGCATTGGACCATGAGTCTCGCTGCCGCGCTAGAGCCGCATGCTGTATCAGTCGCGTTGCTCTACCCAGGGGCCGTGCTAGACGGGATGTACCGTCAGATTGTAGAGGGGGAGGCCGCCCTTGAGGGGCGAAACATAGAGGAGATCGTGATCGAACGTGCCGCCCAAGTGCCGCAAGGTCGCTACCAGAACCCCGAAGATATAGGACCATTCGTGAGCGATCTCATTGATCATGCTGGTTTGAGAGCGGCAGGCAAGGCAGTGTGGACGTCGCCTCTCATCACAGATATCGCGTAGGGGATACACCTGCCGGATTCAACCTCCAGCAGTGGACGTGATTAGTCATCGCCACGTCGAATGAACCTCATGCCCAGCCACGAACCTGAGGTGTCCGGCAACTACGGGCTGCCCGTCCCCACAGCGCTTGGGTCATCAGGGGGCCGGAGGCCGGCATTCCCGATCGCTCCCAGGTGAAGGTCAACATCCTTCCCGCGCTGCGTGAGGGGGTGGGGGCAGACCACGTCGATGGGGGCTTTCTGACGACCTAAGCGACCTGCTGCACAGGTTTCGGGGGAGCAAAATAATCCGGCGCGCCATGTACATCCCGTCAAACCCGGGCTCTTCGGTTGAGGCGGTGTTGAGGTCCCGGTAGATGCTGCGGTCGAGGTAGCGCTTGAGCACGCGTCTGATCTCGCGGTCCGTGTTGCCTTCCCCGCGTCGCCGTTCGAACGTAGGCGCGGGTCCGGGGTCGTGGAGCATTCGGACATCGCGATGATGTTCAGCGCACGGTTGAGCTGGCGGACACCGGCAGGGTTGAGCCGATGCCGGATGGTCTTCCCCGAGGAGGCCGGAATGGGATTCACGCCAGCCATTGCGGCGAAGGCAGCTTCACTATCTATCAGGCCGGGATGCGATCATGCGACGAGGGTCCTCGCTGTTGAGACTGAGCCGATGCCGGTCTTGTGGAGCACCTCGGGAGCAGGGCCAGTTTGGACGAGTTCACTGATGCGTGCCATGTCCCGCTCGAGCACCGCGTCGAGTTCCAGGATCCGTTTGGCCAGACGGATCGCCCCGGTGCGGGCGGTGGTGGTCGCGAGGGCTTCCTCTCTTGCATGCCAGTTTGCCGCCTCAGCAATCCTGCGGTGCCGAGGGCCTGCGGGGCGTCGATGCCGAGGTCGGTGATGCGGAGCAGGGCGCTAAGCGCGTTCAACGGCGCCTCCCGCCGATCGCGACGGGACCGAGTCGCTTGTTCCCGCCGCAGATGCACGATTCGACGCACCACCGACCTCCGCCCACCTTCGGGGAGCGATGAGGTCGAGGATCAGTCCTGCATCCCCGCGTCCCCTGATCCTGACGGTCCGCCCGGCTCCAGGCGCTGAGTCGGACGGTAAGAATTCAAAACTCCCCGATCGCGAGCCCAAGTCGCAGGTACAGGTCGGTGACCGCCTCGTTGTTGACCCGGTATGTGACCCACAGCCCGCGTCGGTCGGTGCCGATGGGCGGATCGCCGATCACCATGTTCGCCGCCTCAAGTTCGCCGAGCTTCGGGAGGATCGTCGCCGAGGTGAGTTGGAGCGCGTCGCAGATGGGTCCGATCGTCACGCCGGGGTTCTCGCGCAGGAAGCGCAGGATCCCTGCCCGGACCAGGTTCCCGAGAAGTGCGACGGGCTCTTGGGCGTCTTCGGATCCTGCGGGCTGTGCGAGGCGAGGCATGCAGCCATTGTCGCGTAACGGTGTGCGCTGGGTCGAGAAAACAACACTCCTTACCTATGTACATTCGCACTACATCGCTATACAGTGTGGGCATGGTTCGGACCTGCAGGGGAGCCCAGCCCATAAGGGCAGTCTGTCGGGCCGCCTTGTCCCCCATATTTCCGACAGACAGCCGCCGAAAAGAACGAGTACAGTATCGATACCTGCGTGTCGGCGCCCTCGTTTCCCCCGCACGCTGCCGCCCTCTCGTGGTTCTGCACAATCCTGTTTCAAGACCATTTCCAGGTGTTGGTTCTGTGCGTAGGATGCCGCAACGGCGGCCTTCGCTGGACCCCATCCGTCCACGTATCGTCGCCGTCCTGGTCGATCAGGAGGGCGCAGAATGAAGGCGACGCAACGTTCCCGGCGGACGGGGCTGATCTGGGCGGTAGTTGGCGGTGTGGTGCTGGTGGTCGGCGTGGTGGCCATCATCGTGGCATCCATCACGGGTCAAGCCGCTCCGTCGGCGATTACGGAACGCAGCCCAGATTCCGAGACATCCGCGCCGTCTGCCGGCCCGCACGGTGATGGCCTGGTCGTGGATCCGGCCGCCGAAGCTCGCGGTTGGACGCCTGAGCCCATCACGACCGATCCGGAAACCTATATCCGTTCAGCGCTCGAGGCAGCATCGACGTTCGACACGACCATGAGTTCCCGCAATGAGTGGCTGGACTACCTTGACACCTGGTTCACCCCAGACACCCGCTACACCTCTGAGGCTGACCGTGGCGCCGCCCTGGGGGCCTCCCGGGTAGAGCTGCGGCAAGGGGTGGTTCTTCCGGAGGAGGAGTGGGACTCCCTCGCGGCCGAGGATGGTCGGGTTGTCGCGACAGTCACCGGCGAGGTGAGCTTCGTACCCGTCCCCGAGGACCCCTCGGGCGACATGTCGATCGGGACCGCAGATGTCGTGTTGACCTTCACCCGTTCGAGCGGCGGCGGAGCGGAGACCTCGTATGAGGAGTCGGTGCGGGTGAGCGTGCAAGTGCTGTGCGGTCCGGAATCAGTGCCGACACCAGAGACGGGACAGCGCGCGGGGGATTGCAAGGTGGTCCGCTACTTCACGGAGCCCCTGGAGCCCTGAGATGGGCGCCCCGGTAGCCGTCGCAGCCCTCGCAACCACGAGGACTGGTCGCAAGATCGCGACCGGAGCGGTCGTCGGTCTCCTTCTGCTACTGGCGCTCGTAATGACTCCGCTGATCGCGATCCCGTTCGCCGTCGCCGGCAGCACCGGCACCGCGGCACTGAGTGAACCGGACGTTGCCGCACCCGTGGCCAACGGGGAGTGGGGGTATCCGCTCACCGGCGGCTATTCCAAGGGCCGCGGGTTCGGCTACAACCCCGTCGTTGGCTGCAGTTATTGCTCCACGAACCACCAGGGATACGACATGGCCCAAGGTTGCGGGTCGACCATCTTCGCCGCCGGCCCCGGCGTGGTGATCACCGCCGGCGCGTTCTACGGGTGGGGCAACACGGTACGTATCGACCACGGTGGCGGCCTGGTCACCCTTTACGGACACATGCAGTGGGACTCCATCCGGGTCAGCGCCGGCCAACCCGTCACGGCAGGAACGCCGCTGGGTGCCGAGGGCAACACCGGCAAATCGTTCGGCTGCCACCTGCACTACGAAATCCAGCAAGACGGATCCGCGATCGACCCGCAGCCGTTCATGGCCGCTCTCGGCCTCCCCCTGAAATAGGCACAGCAAGGAGCACATCATGTCCACACACACGGCACCCGCCGACGTCAATATCCCCGACATCCAACCGGACTTCTCCGCCCCGTTCTTCCAAGGCTTCCAAGTCATCGCTTCCTACATCCTCGCCGGGGCAATGCTGGTCGTGCTGATCATGCTCATCCTGGCCGGCGCGGCCTTGGCCTTCCGCGGGCTCGCGTCGGATCGGGTGCGCACCTGGGCGGGCGAGAACATCCTCTGGATCTTCATCGCCGCCGCGGTACTGGGCGCCGCCAGCGGCCTCTTCGCCTGGTTCGTCAACTTCGACTTCGGCTTCTGACACCATGCGCACCCTGCCCGCTCTGATCGCCGGCGCCGTCCTCGGCGGCGCACTGGCTTTAAGCGCGTTGGCCCCCGCGGCAGCCGGCGCGACGGTCCTACCGACCGTATCCACGTCGTCGGAGGCGCAGACCTTCCCCGCAGAAGACATCGCGGGAACGCCGTGGTCGGCGCCGGCATACCCGGTCCGCTGTCAAGGGTCCGGCGGGCAGGTCTCTTGTACTCCGGATGATCCGACGAAGGTAGCGGCGCAACAGTGCTTCAGCGGAGTCATCGTCGACGGCGGCAGCTCAACGGTCTGCACGACGTATGAGGGGCATGTCGAGGCGATTCAGGCGGCCGGGGGCCGCGCGCTGCTGGTGAAGTACGGGTGCAGTCTGGGTGATGTCGTGTGTCTGAGCTTCGAGAACGCGGGTCGGGGGATGGCGCTGTCGGCGACGGGGATGATGTCCGTGGTGGCGGGGAACATGCGCTTCGATACCAGCACTCTGCTGTGGTCAGCCGCTGTCGGGGAGTGGTCGTTCTGGCAGTGGGCGGTCCTGGTGATCACCTTCGCTGCGATGGTATGGGCGATCGCGGCAGCGGTGGTGACCGGTGACCGGGAGGAACTGGTGGGGGCGCTGGTGCGGTCCTTCATCGCGATTCCCGCGGTGCCGCTGTCGCTGTGGCTGACCGGGCATCTGTTGAACGCGATCGATGAGATGACCTGGTACATCACCAACCGGGACGGCCCGCTGGGGTTGTTCTCCACGTTGCAGTCGGTGATGTGGGCAGGCGGACAGGCGAACTACTTCTTCGCATTCCTGATCCACGGACTGTTGATGATCGGGATGCTGCTACTGATGCTGGTCTTCGCGTTCCGCAACATCGTGCTGGCGGCCCTGATCGCGGTCGGCCCGGTCGCGTGGATGCTGTTCCCGGTGCGCGGGGTGGGCCCGCAGTGGGTGGTCCGGTACGTGTCGGCCGTGGTCGTGCTGCTGTTGACCGGGCCGCTGACGATCGGGTTCGTGATGCTGATCATCAACGGGCTGGCGAACGTGAAGACGATCTGGGATCCGCAATCCTGGCCACTGCTGGTGGGCCTGGCGCTGGTGGCGTTCGCGCCGTTCGCGATCTTCGGGCTGTTCAGTTTCGTCGGTGCGGTCGCCGCCGACGGGATCGGGTCCCGGCTGGGCGCGCACGGCGGACGGATGGCAACCGGCGCAGCCCGCACCGCAGTGCGCATCCCCACCCGCCTCGGCGGCATGCCCGCCGGCATCCGCCCCGGCGGATCCAACCCCACCACCGACGGAGGATCATCCGGCGCGGCACCCACACGCAGCGCCGCTGCGCCGGGCGGTGCGGCCGGTCCGGCCGGAGCACGCCCCGCCGCGGCTGCCTCGTCGTCGCGACAGGCGGGTGCGCAATCGTCGCCGGCGCGACCCCAGGTTGATGTGCCGCGGTCACAGCCCACCTCGCCACAGTCAGCGCCTGCTCCGGCGGGCGTGTCGGCCCCAGGGAGGCCCTGATGAGTGTCACACCCGATTACGCCCGCCCGGTCCGGTTGCCGCGCCGATCACGGCAGGGGGTAGTGATGGGTTTGGATCCGTGGCAGCTGGTGTTCCTGACCACCGCGGCGGTGGTGGTGCTGGTCGCGGTGAACCGGTTCGGACCGCTCGGCCTGCTGTATACGGCACCGGTGTATTTGGGGTTCGGGGTGACGGCGCTGACCAGCATCCATGGGATCTCCACCCCGAAGATGGCGGGGCTGTGGCTGATGAAGCAGGTCCGCCACGCCGCCGGCGCCACGAAGGATGTGTACCGGCCGGAGCGGACCGCACTGGCCGGGACCCTGAACCTGCCGGGCACCCGCGCGTCCGTGCAGCTGTGGGATGTCGATGGCGTGGCGGCGATCTACAACCCGCATGACCGGTCGGTGTCGGTGGTCGCGGAGTTGGAAGTGCAGGGGTTTTTGATGCACGACATCGCGGAACGGTTCGATCTGGCCGAGCAGTTCGACCGGGTCCTGGGGCCGCTGACCCAACGACCCGGGATCAAGCGGGTGACGTTGCAGGAGCGGACCTTGCCGACCACGATCCGCGCCGCCCGGGACCACTACGACACCGTCCAACGGGTCCGGCAGTTGGACCCGCACTCCCCCGTGGCCCGCAACTACCAGGACGTGATGGACCGTTCGGAACGGTTCGAGGTCGCCCACCGCAACTACATCGTCTTCACCTTGGATCTGGTCGCCCTGGCCGCGCAGCTGAAATCCCTCGGCGGCGGCAAGACCGCGATCCTGACCTTGGCGGGAATTGAGGCGGGGAACCTGTCGGACGCGCTGGGGGCGGCCAAGATCACGGTGCGGCGGTGGCTGACCCCGCGGGATGTGGCGGCGCTGGGCCGGTTGGCGTTTGATCCGGAGTTCGCCGCGACCGTGCAGAACCGGCCGGAGGACCTAGCGGGGGTGGACCCGGTGGCGATCGGGCCGATGTATCTGGAGGAACCGAAGGGCCGCAACGGGATCGTGATCACCGACTCCGGAGTGCACACCACGATGTGGATCCACGAGTGGCCTCGCTCGGACGCACCGGTGGGGTTCCTCTCCCCGGTCGTGTTCGCCCGGCATCCCTCCACCGGGGAGGCGATCACGCACATCTTCTCCATCGTGCTCACCCCGGTCCCGGTCGCCAAGGCGCTGAAGCGGATCCGGGAGGAGAAGAAGGTGTGGCGCGGCAACGAGCACCTGCGCGCCAAGCGCGGCGCGGACGGGTCGGCCGCGGACGCGGCGGACTGGACGGCGTTGGAGCAGCAGGAGCAGGAGATCGCCAACGGGCACGGGGAGTTCCGGTACGGCGCCTACCTGACCATCTCCGCACCCGATCAGGAACGTCTGGATGGCGCGATCGCCGGTATGCGCAACGCGCTGTCGCGGGCGGGGATGGAGGCGCAGATCCTGTACTGCCAGCAAGCCGAAGCTCTGTTGGTCAACGCCCTGCCGATCGGGTTGGGGATGAAGTGATGACCCGCCACTCGCTCACCTTCACCCCGGCAGATAGCAGCCGCGCCCAACAGCGCGCCCTCCGCCGTCAAGCCGCCCGCGCCGTGCACGATGACACGCCGGCCCAGTCCGCCCGGCGGGATCGTGCCCTTCCGGAGGCGGTGGTGCCGGGGCCGTTCGGCCCGGGACTGATCCGGGGCGGCTACTGGAACCTCGCTAAAGCGGTGATCCCGGCCCATCAGGCCACCTCGCAGCACATCGCCGGGATCTACCCGTTCGTCGCCGACCTCGGTCTGGGGCATCGCGGTCCGGTGGTCGGGGTGGATCTGAACGCGGACGCCCTGTGGCACTTCTCCCCCTGGGAGTCCTACATCGACTCTTCCGAGCGGGGCACCTTCAGCACCAACATCCTGGTGCTCGGCGCGTACCGGTCCGGTAAATCCGGGACCATCAAAACCCTCACCACCCGCTCGATCGCGTTCGGCCACCAGGTGGTGGTCCCCTCCGACCCGAAAGGCGAGTGGGTCACCGTGGCCGAAGCGATCCCCGGCGGGCGGGTGATCCGCCTGGGCGGTGGCACCGGGACCCGGCTGAACCCGTTGGATCGCGGCCCGAGACGCTCCGATGCCTCCGATGAGCAGCACGAGCAGATGGTCAAACAACGCCGCATCGGCACCCTGATCGCGATTATCGAAATGACCCTGCACGGTCGCCTCACCGCGGTCGAGCATGCCGCGATCCTGGACGCACTGGAGGGGTGCATCGCCCGCACCGGGGACCGGCCCACCCTCCGCGGGGTTTACCAGGAGCTGAGCCGGATCGCCGGGGACACCGATGCCGCGTTCGGCGCGGCGGCGGGGGCGATTCAGCCGCGGTTCGTGCTGCGCCGGTTCGTGGAAGGGGACCTGTCCGGGTTGTTCGAGGACGAGTCCACCGTCCAGTTCGATCAGGACGCCCCGATCGTGGTCACCGACACCAGTGAGCTGTTTGCCCGCGGGGATCTGGCCGCGCAGCTGACCCAGGTGTGTTCCACCGCGTGGATTCAGGCGGTGATCTCTGACCGGGGCGCCCGCCGCACCCGGTACGTGGTCCGCGAAGAAGGGTGGCGGGATATGACCTCGCTGGCGTCGCTGCAGATGTTCCAGCAGTGGCTGAAACTGTCCCGCCACTACGGGATCAGCAACATCGTGATCCTGCACAAGATGGGCGATCTGGACGCGGTCGGCGACGCGGACTCGTTAGAACGGTCCCTGGCGTACTCGATCGTCGGTGACATCGAGAACAAGTTCATCTTCCGCGTCAACCACCAAGAACACGCCGCCCTCCGCCAACGCCTCAGCCTGCCCGCGGCGCACGTGGAGATGGCCCGTCAGCTGCGCAAGGGCGAGTTCCTGGCCTACGTGGGCCAGTACGCGTACCTGGTGGACTGCTTCGCCACCGCCACCTCGTGGGAATACGACCTGTTCAAAACCGATGACGCCCTCTCCCCCGCCGACCGCGACGAGACCACCCCGCCGGTGTTTGATGCCGAGCAGCTGGCCGCGTACTGGCCGCAGCCGGTGCCGGCCGACTCCGATCTGGCCGGCTGGCTGTCGGCCCAACAAACACCGATGGAAAGGGAACTGTGATGAGCATCGCCACCCACCCGCGCGTCTACGCCACCGTCACCGGACCGACCGCCACCTTCGTCGCCCCAGACGGACGCCACGAACCGGTCGTCCCGGACGGGAACGAAGACATCCGCCAGGCTGTCGTCCGCCGCGCCACCGACGAAGCCCGCCGCACCGGCAGCCCACTGGAGCTGGTCACCACCGGCGACCGCGGCGACCACCACCTCCTGATCGGCACCGACGGCACCCTCGCCCCCATCACCACCCCTACCGAGCTGCCGGAACCGGCACTGGCACCAGTCGTGGCCGATGAGGGGTCGCCACGTTTCCGAGGGGAGGTGAGGGAGAAGGCTCAGCAGCCGCACACGAGCCCCGGCACGCCCGGGACGGCTGCTGAGCCGCCACCCCGCCCCTCCTTCATCGGCCCCACCACGGCCACCGCACCCGACCCGGGCAGGTGGGGTGCGGTGCTGCGGCGACTGGGCATCCGGGTGCCACCGTCCGCGGCGGCGCGGCGGCGGGCCGATTGCACGGCGCTAGTCTCCCGGCATTGGGCGGGATGTCGCACCATCGCGGTCGCGAACGGGAAGGGCGGGGTGGGCAAGACGATGACCACCGCGATGCTCGCCGCCGTGTATGCCCGAAACGGGGGCGGGAATGTGCTGGCTTGGGATAACAACGACACCCGCGGCACCCTCGGCTGGCGTACCGAACAGGGTCTGTATGACACCACCATCCGGGACCTGCTGCCCGGCGCCGCGGACCTGCTGGCCCCGACGGCGGGGGTGTCGGATATCACCGCGTTCGTGCATCACCAAAGCAGCGACCGGTACGACGTGCTCCGCTCCAACCCGGAACTGCTGGCCACCGACCAGCGCATCGCCACCGCGCAGTTCGACCTGCTGATGCAGGTCGCCGCCCGGTACTACCGGCTGGTGATCTTCGATTCCGGCAACGACGAATCCGCCGAGCGGTGGCTGCGGATGATTGACTCCTCCGCACAACTGGTCGTCCCCACCCTCGCCGCCCCCGAATCGGCCGAGTCCGCCGCGCTGCTGCTGGATGCCCTGCACACCCGAGACGAACGCTCCGCCGCACTGGCCGACGGGGCCGTGGTCGTCATCACCCAATCCGAACCCGCCGCCCGGAGCGCGGTGCATCGGATCGTGGACGGGTTTGCCGGACGGGTGCGGGCGGTGGAACTGATCCCCTTCGACCCGGCGCTGAAGGCAGGGCCGCTGCGGTTTGACACCCTGCGCCCTACCACCCGGGACGCGTGGCTGAAAGCCGCCGCCTCCGCCGCCGGAGCCCTCTAAACCCAGGGAGACAGAGCCATGAACGAGGGTCTGCTGGGCAAGGGGTTAGCCGTCCTCATCGGGGCCGCATTCGTCCTTGCGCTGCTGTTCGCCTTCCTCGCCGAAGCGGTCACCTGGGTGATCTGCCAGTCGCGCCCCACCCCGACGAGTCTGTTCTCCGGGCTGTGGTTGGCCGTCACCGGCGACCCGACTGGGTTTACCGCGCCGGCGGGGTGCGCGGTGCCGGTGCTGCCGATCCGAGTCGCCGACCTGCTCGCAGTGCTTCTCCTCGGTGGGCTGGCGGCTGGGATTGGGGTTGCGGTGCGCCGGTACCGGCAGTCGGACCAGTCCTTCATCGCCGACCTCCGTGCCCGTCCCGGGTTCGCGACCAGCTCGGAGGTCCGCGAGCACCTCTCCGCCAAGGCCGTGCTCCGCCGCGCGAGCCAGTTGCGCCCCGATTTGCCCCGGCCGGCGGCGACCGATGTGGGGTGGCGGGTGGGCAGTTCCCGCGGCACCGACGTGTATGTCTCCATCGAAGACTCCGTCGCCCTGGAAGGCCCGCCCCGCTCGGGAAAGGGATACCGGGTGCTGATCTCGGCGATCGTGGACTGGTCCGGGCCACTGATCACCACCTCCACCACCAACGACAACCTCACCGCCACCATGCGGATGCGCCAGCAGCGCGGCACCGTGCACGTGTTCGACCCGCAGGGCCTGTCCGGGATCCGGCATCCGATGCGGGTCAACCCGATCGTCGGCTGCGAGGACCCGCTGGTGGCGATGCAGCGCGGCACCGCGATCATCACCGGCACCGCCCTGGGCGCATCCACCACCAACGGCGAATGGGCCCAAGCCTCCGGAGTCGTCCTCGGCCGGCTCCTGCACGCCGCCGCCGTCGGCGACCAGTCCATTGCGGAGGTGTACAACTGGGGCACCAGCCCCGGCCAAGCCCGCGACGCCGTCGACATCCTCCGCGCCGCTGGCGCACCCGGCTGGGGGGACAACCTCGAGGCGACCATCAGCGGCGACGAGAAACTGGTCTCCTCCATCTGGTTCGGCGTCCAGGGCGCCGTCGCCCCGCTCGCGGTCCCCCAGATCCGGGACACCCTGATGCCCGCCCCCGGAGGCCCGCTGTTTGACCCGCACCAGTTCCTGGACGGCGCGAACACCCTGTACCTGCTCGGGTCCTCCTCCGGCGCCGCAGCGATGGGAGGGTGGCTCAGCGCGGTGCTGGATGACATCGTCGAAGTCGCCCGCACCCGCGCACTCGCCTCCCCCGGCTCCCGCCTGACCCACCCGCTCGGGCTGATCCTGGATGAGATCGTGAACATGTTCCGATGGGGGAACCTGCCCCGGATCATGGCCGACGGTGGTGGCCGCGGGATCTGCACCTTCGTGGTCCTCCAAGCCCTCTCCCAAGCCGAAACGTCCTGGTCCCGCGCCGAGGCCGACACCATCTGGGCCGCCGCGACCGCCAAAGTACTCCTGGGCGGTGCCAGCCACGTCGATCACCTCCGCGACATCGAAACCCTGCTGGGCAGCCGCGACACCCGCCGCACGCAAAAATCCTGGTCCACCCAACAGGCCGGGCACAACACCAGCGAGCAACACGAACGACGCCCGCTGATGTCGGTGGATGAGATCCGGCGGATGCCGCAAACCCTCGGGCTGCTGGCCTACCGCAACCGCCGCGGGGTGCTGCTGGACCTGGCCGGGTGGGACCAACGCCGCGACGCCCGCACCATCGCGCTGGGCAAACAGCACACCGAACGCGAGCAACGCGACGTGTTCCACACCCACACCCGCCCCACCCTGCCCCGCCCCACCGGGGAGGCGGTGAGCGAAGAATGAGCAACCGCCGCCGCCCCGGATTCCTCAACGTCTACCGGGACGGGTTCCTGAACTCCCCCGTCTGGTTCGCCCGCCGCGACCGGTGGTTCCGCGACGAACTCGCCACCGGGCGATCCCTGCAGTGCGCGGCCTGCGGACAACCAGCCGGGAGGACGCAGCTGGAACTGCATCACCTCGACTACGCGGGCATGGTCATCGACAACGGCCGCTGGCAGGCCCGCGAAGCACACGAGGACCTGGTCCCGATGCACCCGTACTGCCACGAACTGCTGCACCGCCTCATCGACCGGGACACGGTGCTGTCCCGACACCGCACCCGCCGGGCCGCGTCACACCTCGCCCTGGAACGGCTCCGGCACAAGCTCGCCCCACCGCAGGAGTCCCCATGAGCTACCCCGACGACGACGTGGAAGCACAGATCTCCGGCGAGATGACCGCGTTCGATCCCACCGCCCGGCATGGCGACTCGACACCGCTCGGCGCCCGCATCGTGAACTGGCGCCACCTGAGCGACGCCGATGCCCGGGCGGTGTGGGGGGAGCTGCGCGGATGGGTGGAGTGGTTCATCATCCGCTACCGGGTCCCCGAATCGACCGTTCCGGCGTGCTGGTGGAAACACGGGCAACTGGTCGAAGAGCTCTCCGCCCTGCACACCGCCCACACCGCCGCCTTCGACACCAGCGACACCGGATTCGGTCCCATCGGCTGGCACGAACGACTCTCCCTCGCCCTGCCCCGCCTCACCCGCGCGTACGCCGGCGGATGCAGCAACGGGCACCGCGACATCACCCCCCGCAGCACCGGCTCGGCACCCGACGAGCAGGAATGGGACGCGTGGACCAGCCAGGCCCACGCCCACTGAGCCACCATTCGGTGGCTCACGCAATTGAGCCGCCATCCGGTGGTTCACACAATAGAAAGGAATGAAAGATGACCACCAGGATCCCGGTCACCATCGAGGGCAACCTCACCGGTGACCCCGAACACGGCACCGGCGAATCCGGCAACGAATACGCCCGATTCACCATCGCCGTCAACGACCGACGCCTTAACGAAACGACGAAACGGTGGGAAGACGCCGGCACCGTCTATCACCGCGTCGTCGTGTTCAACCAGCAATCCCGACACGTAGCCGACTCGCTCCGCAAAGGCGACAACGTTCTCGTTTCCGGTGACCTGCGCTTCGGCACCTACACCGACAAGGACACCGGACAGACCCGGGAAACCCGCGACATCATCGCGGACAACGTCGGCGCCTCACTGAAATTCGTCAGCGTCGACCTGGACCGCAGCCCAAAAGCTAACGGCCCCGCAGCAGACCCAACCGCTACGGGGCCAACAGCAGCACCGGCCTCGTACGCCGGCACCGGAATGTCACGCTGACCTGAACCAACAGGGGCGGGGCGAGAGTCACTGTACTCCCGCCCCGCCCCCGCGCGCACGGGCCAGTTCGTCATAGCCGGACGACCAGAGTGGCGTACGCCGAGGTCGGGCTCCGGCTGCGCGACAGGGCCACGACAGCTGTCGGGGGTCAGATTCGATCTCGGGCCGTCTGACGCGTGCCATCGGCACGGTACCTAACCTGCCGGAAGGCGCGCCCGTCGACGAGGTCGCCGACGCACTCATCGGCGCCGTTATCCTGCAGGCACTGAGTCGCAGCACCATCGGCGCTCCAGATGTGGATCGGCTCCTGGACGCCGTGCTTGGTCGCTGACCTGCGTTCGATGCGTCCTACCCCGCGGCGTGTTCTATCCTGCGGCGACGCTCGCTGCCACCGCGGATGCCGGCTCGGCGTGCGAGTTCTCCAGGTGGATCTGCTGGCCCTTGATCAGCGGGTAGTCGGTGAGGGTGTTTCCGTCGAGGTCTTCGTTGTGCATGTCGACCCCGGTGACCTGACTGTTCTCGTAGGTCGTGTAGTAGTAGATCCCCTTGTCGGTGTTGCAGCACGAGGAGTAGATGGTGATTTCGAATTTGCCCGGCGAGACCTCAACACATCCGCGCTGCTGTGCCACCGAGCCCAGGATCTGCAGGAACTGACTGACCGATTCCGACTCGGACTCCCCCGATATCGAGTTCATCTTCGTGAAGGCGGCCTTGACGAAACGCGATGCGGAGGACAGGTCGCCGGGAAGGCCGATCGCGCCCATCCCCCGGCTGTACATGTCGAACTGCAGTTGGTCGGAGAAGTTGTTCTCCGGCGGGTTCTTGGACAGGTGCATGTAGTTGTTCAGGTTGAACAGCTGGATGTCGAAGGTCGGGTTGTTGGTCAGCACCCCCACGGGGTTGTCGTACACCTTCAACCCTTGCTTCACGCTCTCCACCGTGATCGATGAGGTGCGGTCCGAGATGATCCAATGCAACGGCGAGAGCGGGAAGGTCTCGCTGAACGAGATGTTCACCAAACTCATCGACTGCAACGCGGTCTTGACCTCATCGACGGTCTCGAACTGGCCCAGGATCCAGGGGATGAACTCGAACGGAGTGATGTTGGTCTTGTCCTTCGCTTCGGGCTTGTAGTCGGCGTTCTCCGGGAAGTTCAGCCCCGCCATGCTGAGGCCCTTCTCGTTGGTCGCGTCGTAGTACAGCGGGTATCTGTCCGCGATGGTCGCCATTCCGATGATCGCGTGGTGCGTGGGAAGCGGAGCCGATTTGCGGAATTCGAACGGGAAGTTCCGCGGCGTGACGGTTACCGTCTCGTTGTACGAGAACTCCAGATCCAGGTTGCGACCGAAGTAGTGGTCCCGCGTCGTGTAGTTCGCCCCTGTGCACATGTGGCCCTCCGATGTGAGCTCGTTCGTCCCGCGTGGTGCGGCCACCCTAGGTCCGCCCGAACCGCCCTGCTACGGCCGAACGTCCCGCGACCACGCCACGCCGGCGAGCGCGATCCCGATGCAGGAGCGCAGGCCCGCCCCGCCCTTCGCGCGCCACTTCCGCGGTGCGATCCCGCGGGGACGTATGGCTCTGGCCCGCACCCATGCCCGGACCTACGCTCGCCACGGCTGCAGGAGCCGCCTTGAGGAGAGACCGCATGGACACGTTGCTCGATTTTCTCGGCACATTCTTCTTCGCAGTATCGGGTTCCCTCCTCGCTGCACACAGGGGATTCGACATCGTGGGATCAGTTCTCTTGGGTTTCCTGACAGGGCTCGGCGGCGGCGTAATCCGTGACCTCATACTGGGAGTCACCCCCACCGCCTTCTCGCAACCGATCTACTTGCTTGCACCCCTCGCCGCGGCAGGGCTGGTCTTCTTCCTCTACGCCGCCGTCGAACGCTTACCGCGCACCCTGCTCGTCTTCGATGCAGCCGGACTTGGGCTGTTCTGCACAACCGGGGCGACGAAGGCGCTGGACCTGGGTATGAATCCGGTCGCCGCGGCGCTCCTTGGAGTAACAACCGGGGTCGGTGGCGGCCTCCTGCGTGACGTCGTCGCTAACCGGGATCCCCAACTGTTCGACCCGAACGACCTGTATGCGATCCCCGCGATGCTAGGTGCCGCCATCATCACAGCAGCGTGGTTCGTGGGCTGGCGCCACCCGGTGACTCAACTCGCGGTCGGCGTGCTCGTATTCGCATTCAGGCTCGCGTCGCTCCGCTTCCGCTGGCGTGCACCGCGGGCGGTAGCCCGCCGGCGGCATCGCACCTAGCCGAAATCGACGAATTCGCGATCAAGAACCTCGTCCTGGCTGGCACTGTGCTGCCCGGAACGCCGTGTCGCCCGCGCACGGTACACCCTGACCCGTTGCCCAGATGTGTGCAGGCCCGGTTAGATCTGCAGCCGGGGGTGCGGACCTGTTCGGCGACGTCGCGGACCTTTGTGCGGGTCCGGCGCGCGTGGTCGCGGGGGATCGTGAACGCGTCATCGATGGGGACGTTGCGTTGGTAGGCGACGGCACCCTTGGCTTGCTCGATCAGCACCCGGCTGTCCAGGGCGTGCTGTAGTTGCCCGGCCCGGTCGGCGTGGGCTTTGCAGGGTTCGGCGTTGCACGATCCCGATGGTGGCGAACTCGGCCAGTGGGTGCGTCCGACTCCTCGTCCGACGAATGCGTTTCCCCCGGATACAGGCGATGTGTCGTGCGCGCCGCACGGGAGGCCCCCGTTCGCCGTCAGTCCCGCAGGTGCTGCTCTAACCGCAAGGGGCCAGGGCTGGGCGGCACAGCCCTCAGCCGGAGTCGCGCAGAACAGTGCGCGACTCAGGTATAGGCGTGGTGCACGTGCCAGCCGTTCTCGGCGCGGTACACGTCGAAAACGAGACTCTCACCGTCCTCGTTTGTACCCTGGAATCGCCACCCGTAGAGACCGCCGCCGTGTGGGACCGGGGAAGTCCAGATCGACTCGCGCAGCCGGGTGGGAGTGTCACTGACGCGCCACCGCCGACCGGCGTAGAACATGCGAGTGGGTACCTCGTCCACCATCCACAGCGTCACCTGGCGTTCGACTGTCACCTCACCCATGGGACGCAAGAATAGAACATGTATTCGAGATCATCTAGTGTTGCCTGCGGGACCGGGTGAAGGGATGTCCGGGTGTGGGAGCGAACAAGCGGTATAGCGCGGGCTATGACCGGCTGATGGACGACCGGATCCTGGAACGCGTCTCGTCGCAGCATCCCCTCCAGACCCTCACCGCTCAGGAGCTGCGGAAGGATGCCCTGCCGGTCACCCGCGATCCGCAGCCCAAGCCGTGCAAAGCGTGGGTGCGGTTCGGCCCGCACGCCGTGGAGGTTGATGCGGTCGTGGTGGTGTGGAACGACCTGGCCTGCGGCATCCAATTCACCGTTGGCGCGACGCAGCTCCGCTGCTGGGTGTGGGCCAATGCGGTCACGCCGATGAGCACCACCACCAGAACCAGTGGCGGTTGAGAGAACTCCGCCCGAGCCGCCGCGCGGTCGACCACAGGGGGTTCCACACCGCGTGACGGTGGAAGGCTTACGGCAGGGTGATTCCTATCGTCGCCGCGGCCCGTCGGGACCGCGGGTCACCGTCACCGCGGTCGCCATTTGCGCCACGCTCTGCCGGGCTCGGTCTTCGACGGCACGCGTCCGAGGGTCGAGCACTGTGCGTGCGGCGCGCTCGGCTTCCAGCTCATCGGTGAGCTGCGTGAACTGGCGGTACTCTCGGGCAAGTTGCGCCTGGTCCTGCAGGCGCGCGGTGTAGCGCTCGGCCAGTTGGTTCCGGCGGCCGTTCGCGGCCTCTGCCGACGTGGCGGCATCGATTACCCGGCCATGAGTGGCGGCGGATTGGGTGTCGATGCGTGCGTCAAGCTCCAGCATTGTGCGGGCGGCCGTGTGCATCCAGTCGTTGACCCGCTCCAGCCGCTCCCGCATCTCCCGCTCCCGCGCGCGTTGCTGTGCGGTGATGCGTTCGATCTCGACCACGTGTCCCCATGGCCGGCGGGTCCGGTCGTTCCACGCCGCCGGCGCCGCGTGGGTGTCGGTGTCTGGGGTGCGGGCGGCGCGGTGCAGTTCAGTGCGCGCGGCGCGGATGGAGTCATCGATGCTGACTTCGGGGATGCCGCGGAGCATGCTCTCAGCGATCGTGTCCCTGGCCGCGGCTTCGGTGCCGGCGATCGCGATCGCTTCGTTGTGCGCACGCCCTCGGGTCATGCCGACGTACAGGCCGGAGGCGTCCACACCCGGCCCGACGATGGAGGCGTCGGTGGTCTCCCCCTGGATGCCGTGCACGGTGGAGGCGTAGGCCAGATGCACGTGCTCAGCCGCGTACTCATGGGACACCGTCCGCACCTCGCCGCTGTCGCCCACGCTGACCAGCTCCACCCCGTCCGCGGTGATGCGCCGCAGGATCCAGAGCGCGCGGTTGTCCACGTTCGCGTGCCGGTCGTTGCGTCGCGTCTGCACGGTGTCACCCTCCAGCAGCCGTTGCTCCCCCTGCCCGAGCGCGACCCGGGTGGTCCGGAGCTGTCCCTGGTCGATGCGGCGTTGCTGGATGGCTTCGTTGATCGCCTCCGCCTCCTCGTTGGTGCCGGTCACCAGCGCAACCCGGCGGTGGCCGGTGGCGAATCGGAAGTACGCCTCCACCATCGCGTCCCGGGCCTGGACCTGGTGGCTCACCCGGTGGATCAGCCCGCGCCGGTCCAGCTCCGCCGCCACGGTCAGGGCGTCTTCCTTGGATGCCGGTTCCCGCATCCGCAGCGTCAGGGCCGCGTACTCCGGGTCGTGGAAGCGGTGCACCGCGGTCAGTTCGATGACCGCCGTGCTGCGCCGGGTCATACAGGCCATCGCCCCGGCATGACCGACCGGCATCGCCTGCAGGGGGTCCCCCACCATCGCGATCCCGGCGCCGGTCTCGGCGGCGACCGCCGCCAGCGCGTTCGCGGTGTGCAGATCAACCATCCCTGCCTCATCGACCACGATCCGATCCCCGCTACGCAGGGGGAAGCGTCGCGGACCCTCGAACACGACCCCCGAGCCGGGGTCGACATCCCCGGGGCGCAGTCGGGTCCAGACCTCCGCGCCAGCGGCGTCCCGAGCCCATCTCCAGCCGTAGTCGGCAAGCAGCGCGTGCAGGCTCGATGCGGTCGTTCCGATCTCCCGCCCTGCCACCGAGGCCGCCTTCTTGGTCGGTGCGACCACCACCATCAGATGCCCACGCTGGGCCAGTGCGCTCTTGGCCACCCGCAGCATCGTGGTCTTTCCCGCCCCGGCCGGCCCGGTCACCGACACCAGCCGGTCGGTGCCGGCGATCGCACCGGCCGCCGCGAGCTGCCGTTCGTCCAGCCCGACCCCGACCGGGAGCACATTGCCAGCGGTGGCGGCGATCTCCTCGGCGTCGACCGTCACGCCCTGCCGGGTCAGCGCGTCGAAGCGGGCGCCCAGTTCCACCTTGCTGGCCGCCGTGCCGGCGGCCATGAACCCTTTGATGTGGTCGGGCCGGTCGGGTGCGTCCGGGAGCAGGTCCAGGGTGTGCGCCCGCGCTCGCGCCTCGATCAGATCCAGAGTCCCTTGGAGGTCCTCTCGTGCTTGGACGACACCGGATGCGGCCAGCGCACGGGTCGCGCCGGCGCGGATGTCGAACCGGCTGAAGCGCCCCCCGCACGACGCAGATCGCGTATCCGCCTCCACGATCGCCCGCGCGGCCAGCAACTCCACATCAAGCTCCGCCAGCGACGTGCCCGCTGGTAGAACCTCGCGCCGGCGGCGAAGAAGCCCAGGATCGATCGCACGGAGTTCGTCGCGCACCATCGATTCCCAATCGTGCTCGCGAAGGTCACCGGGCTTATTCGGCCGCCCTTTCGCCCACGCCAGCCGATCGATCTGCTGCAGCACCGTCGGGGTCGGCTCCTGACCGACGTGCTCCTCCCGCCACCGAGCCAGCAGCACCGCCCGGTTCCGTTCGATCTGCTTCGACCGCCGCGACAGCGGCCGCACCGCGTGCGCGAGTTCGGCGATCTCGCCATCGGCATCCAAGGTGAAGCCGTGCCGGGCGAGGGCTGGGATCCAGGTCGGGTCGGTCCGGGCCGCCAACTCGCCCTCGGCATTGATCACCGTGTGCAGCTTCATCGCCACCCGCGAATCCACGTTCGACCAGCGCCCGTCCTGCCCGCGCACCTTCACACACAACCACAGGTGCCGGTGAATGTGCGGATCCAGCGCCCGGGAGCGGCGATGATGCAGCTCCACCACTTCTATCCGATCCAGCGCCTCCCGGACACGCCCGCCCGCCCCGCGCCGCGCGTTCAGCTCCCGCTGCCAGATCAGCACGACCCGGTCCCTTAGCCGGTCCTGCAGTCCTTCGAACTCCCGTGCCAGATCCGGATTCAGCAACGCCGCGATGCTGTACGACTTGGGCGCGTTGATCGTTCCGTCAAGAATCAGATCCGCGTCCGGAGAGCTCAGATCCCGCCCGCGCCGCTCCCCCGTGTCCAGGTCACAGCCATCCACCCATCGCCGCAACTCCGCCGGACCAAGAAGATCCGCGCTGATGATCCCAGCCTCGACGGTGAACCGCGAGACGCCCGCCGCCGCTACATCGCTGTAGTCGGCGAGCGCATTCACGCCGGAGGTGGTCCGGATGTGTGAGTCACACGAGCCGTCGAAGGCGTAGGCCAGCGCCTGTCGGACACCCCGCGATCCGACACCCCTCTTCCACCGCTCGAGGCCTCCGCGCACGATCCCAGAGTACTCTCACTTGCCTAACTCGTGGCGGATTCCACAAAGAGTGCCTGCGTGCATTGCTCTCTTCTGCTCGAGTCGAATGCTCTCGTTCGTCACTGCGCTGGTCTCATCGCGATCGGTTGGGTAGCCCGAGTGCTTTTGGGGAGCATCTGCTGCCGGGGTAGTTGGGTGTACGTATGTCGCGCCGTCATCGGGCTCTACCGCGAGCGGGGCCACTGCGACTCGCGCTCCTCGTCCCGGCCGGCCAAGTTGGACCCGGATCGCTTCAAGGACAGGAACTCGCTCGAGTACCGGCTTGTGGTCCGGTCGCTATCGACGGGTACGAGATGACGGGAGGCAACGGGTCCATCTATCTCACTGCGCGGAGCAACGGGACTGCTGCGCTTGTCGATATTCAATGGCATTGGCGTACAGATGCTTAGCGATATGGATGCCAACGACCCGCGCGCAGATCTGGTCATCGTCGCCAGACGCAGCAATCCCCACTGTCTCGGTGCACGCTCGATGTTAGGTAGTCCACTAGTTTGAATGCGTGCGCGGCCTCAAGGACCAGAGATCGCGTAGCCACTAACTAACCGGGGGGCACCGTTGGGGGACGCAGACGCTCTGCTGCGAATCGATGTCACCGACGATGTCGGCGCCCGTACCGCGGACCTATTTCACTGGCAGGCTGCGATGGCCGCAGCGGATGGCATCGCAGCACTCCTAGACGAACTTACCGACGATCTCGACGTACCTTTCGAGTCGACCAGCGCGGTGGTGTGCGAGCACCATGAGGACTGGGTGATGCGTATCAGCGATCAGCTCGAGATCGTTTCTGCAAAGCACCGCGAGCCACATGTTGGACCTTGGAGCTCGATTACCGTTCTAGTGAGCGATGGCGGGCTCGGCCATCTCTTCACGCGCTGGCTCCGGCTCGAGCGCAAGGTTGTTGCTCGGCTGGTGTCATGCGCGTCGATGAGCACCGGCGAGGCGTCCCAGCTTGCGCGTTGTCCCGATTTGTTGCGCCGGGTCACGGACGGGCAAGTGCTATCCGACTCCGAGCAGAAAATGGTCGACGGCTGTATCGACAAGCTCGGTCGCGCGATCATGATGCATCGGAAGGAGCTGCCCGCTCCGTGGCGAGCAGCGAAAGAGGCTCGAGCAAAGAAGCTCGTTCCCCCAGACGACCTTCTTCAAGCCGTGCGAGAGTTCCTCGCAGTCATGTACTTCGATACCGCCCGACCCGGCCGGGAGTTCGCCGCTCACGCAGCGCCCAGTCTTTATGCGGAACCATTGACAATCAGGATGAAGCAGCCGGCCGCGATCGCATCAGTTGTCTGGATCTCCGTACTTCGACTCTTCGAAGTACGGATGAGAGCCCGTGGCGCCACCGGCAAGGGAGGCTTACCGAAGGTCGCAGCGGCAACCGACCGCGCAGGTCTGGTCACTGGTACGGACGAGCTGGAATCCCGCACCGTGACCACACGCGACATTCTGGTGGCCGTGCGGAGTGCGATACAGAACCCAGGCGCATACATGCCGCTTGCTCGGCCGGCGAAGTTGACGAAGCTCAGCGTGAAAATGGCCCACGGTGGTTGCTCGGACACGAGCATCGCCCGAGCGGAACGACTGCGCCTCGACTTCGCCAGATACCGCCGAGTCAGGGAAGCCACTGTACCGGGCAGCTCAGCCGAACGCGGAACTATTGAACGTCACCTTCTGCGCATCGCTGACGAGGAAACTGCACGCACGCGGACTGCTGTCGGCAGGTGGGGCCCTGACTTTTGGGGTGCCATGTCGGCACGAATGACGAATACACCGCCGCAATACCTCTCGGCGGGACTCGACGGCGAGCTTGCCCTCGGCGGACTGGCGGACCTCGCTTCGCGCTGCCAGGTGTGGTTCAGCCCCGGATTCGACGTCGACCTTGCCATTGCCGCTGAAAAGAAGGCACGGGGAGAGAAATCTTGAGCGCCGACCCAATCGCCGAGCACCTCGTGGCGCTCCAGGAGGACCTCGCCTACCACCAGACTCGAGTTCTCCTTCTGGTCGTCGCGGTCAGCACCGCAGATGGGCACGCACGCAAGCTCGACGGTCTCACGAAGCTCGCGAAGCTGGACTTCCTTACCCGGTACCCGGCGCTCGCTTCTCGAGTGTTGCGTGACCTAAGCCCCCATGACGCAAGGCTTCACATCAGCGGAACAGAAGCACTCGCTCCGACCGATGTCGAAGACCCCATGATTCGCTACAAATACGGCCCATGGGACGACCGCTACTACCCAGTAATCGGTTCGCTCGTCGGGAGAAGCCTGCTCAAGTATGTGCGCGGCCGGCAAGGCAGTGTTGCGCTTGCTCCTACACCCGCAGGAAAACGGTTCGCGGCTGACGTTGCATCGCTACCGCAGTGGCGTGCGGTAGGCGACCGGTGCGAGGCAATCGCCGAAGCCTCGGCAGGGCTCACCGGGAACGGGTTGAAAGAACTCATTTACCGGAGCCTTGCTGACCTGATGAACCGACCGCATCGTGAGCTGATCAAATGACCACGCCGTTTCGCCTCGAATCCGTCAACGTCCGAACAGTTGCCGGGGACGTTAGCTACCAATTTCCTTCGGCATTGACGGTACTCGCTGGCAGCGTCGGCGTTGGAAAAAGTACTCTCTTTGAGTTGATCAAGCACGCGCTTGGAGGTCGCGCACTCCTGGCGGAGGTCGCGCGGACCAGCGTGCTCGACGTGTCGGTCGACATTCGAATTGGTGCCAGCCGCTACCTGCTGACGCGGTCGGTGGACCCCGAGACGTCCGCGGTCGTTCGTGTCCGGGATCTCGTGGAGCAGACCGACTTAGAAGATCACTTCACGGATAAACGCGAACCCAGCCTGAGCTCGCTACTACTTTCCGCAATGGGCGTTCCCGATGATATGCGAGCAGCCTCGCGGGCATCCAACAGCACCAAGCAGGGCGCTCGCATCTCATTTGCCGACATCTTCAAGTACATGTATGTCTCCCAAGGAGACATCAACAAGGAGATCGCCGGCAGTGAGGACTCCTATTACACCCCTAAGCGGAAGGCTGTTTTTGAGCTTCTTTTTGCCCTCACGAATCCCTCGATCCTCGAATCCCAGTCCTCCGTCGCAAGGCTTCGCGGGGAATACGACGATGCTCAGAGAGAGCATGCAGTAGTCCTACAATTCCTTGAAGACAGCGGCGCGCAGTCGCGGTTCGAGGCAATAGCGAATCAGGCGGATGCGAATGCTCAGATTCGGGAGTCGTCGATAGCCCTCGAGCATCTTCGCGAGTCAATCCGTCCGGCAATCGACAGAGAAACACGCACGCTGCGTGACTTGCTAGGCGAGGCCGAGAGGAGCCTTGCTGATGCACTTAACACTCGATCGCTGCTTGAGCAGCAGCACGCGGACTTCGCCGCCGAACGAGCGCATGTACAACAGGACATATCGAGGCTCGAACGCATGTCGAGCGCGGGGGAACGCCTGGCGCAAATCGAGTTCTCGGTTTGCCCTAGATGCATGCAAAATCTCAAGAGTCGCGAAGCACCGCCCGAGCTGTGCAGATTGTGTTTGCAGCCCGATCCACTATTCGCAGCGGAACACTCAGATCACGCGACTTATGAGCTCGTCCACTTGAGGGAGCAGGATGTCGAGCTCGCTACGCAAGTCCTCGGTCTTTCAGCGGAGCTGCAATTGACGGGTCAAAACCTGGCAGACCGATCTCGCCTGGTAGACGACCTCTCCCGTGCTATCCAAGATCGGACTCAGAATCGCATCACACCTCAACTTCAGGCATATACCGATGCAACGGCACGCCTTGCCAGCGCAGAAGGACGATCACGGGAGCTGGAGCAGGTCATGAGGTTCTGGGACCGTGCCGACGATCTCGAAATGAATGCACAAGGGCTCGGACAAGAACTCAAGCGAATGCAGGATGAGCTCGATGTTCGTCTGGCGCTGCTCGCTGAGCGGCGAAGAGAGGTTTTCGGCGAACTGGACAACGAGTTCGCAGACAACGTTCGCGCCATCGGAGTTCCGGGAGTGCGCTCAGCCAAGATTGACCACGAGACCTACCTACCAGTACTCAACGATCAGCCTCTCAAAGACTTCAGCCCCGTGGGCGGCGTCAGAACCGCGACCCAGGTGGCGTATTGGGTCACTCTCATGAACGTAGCTCTCCGCAGGCGTGACACTCTGTTGCCCGCCTTCCTATTGATTGACAGTCCCCGCACTTCGCTCAATGACAATGACGAGCTTTCGGCCGCCCTGTACAGGCGCCTTGTCACTATGGCTGATGCCGCTGAGGGACGGGTCCAACTCGTAGTCGGCGACAACGAGCTCCCGGCCGCATACCGAAGGGACTATGCCCAGATGGACTTCGACTACGCGCATCCCACGATCGCTACCATCCACCACCCTGGCCGCGATGCAGTCGAGACCATCTCTACTTAGGAATGTCTCGCTCGTAAACGCAGCCTGGGTCCTCGCCCGTGGCACGTCCTGAATCGCTGCGCCTAACCCACCTTTGACTTTGCAATGCGGCACCAGTGCCCGCTGAGGGATCCGCAAAGCCGCCCTCAGGCCGAGCCTGTCCATTCACTGGCCTTTCAGCCAGTTCAATACGTACGCGGGGGCGGTATCGGCGGCCTCCAGACCGAAGGAGAGATGTGACCCATCGATCCAGTAGAGCTCAGAACGGGGAATGTTGGCATGGGCGTACTCTGCGCTGGCGGCGGGCACAGCCTTGTCGGAGCGAGCGTGGACGATGAGCGTGGGGCAGGTGATTCGGTTCACTTGTGCCGACGGGAGCGCGGCATAATCGTTTTTCATCCCCGCGCGTCGGCGCGCCGCACCTAGCGATGAGCGGAGGGAAGCTTCTAGCGCCGCGGTGCGGCCTGGGCTGGCAGCTAGCGTCGATGCGCGTTCTGCTACCACATGCTTGCCGTCCGTGCCCGCGATCCGAAGCAGGGCCGTCAGCGTTGACTTCGGGGCGTGTTTCAACATCCACATTTCCGCCCTTATCAGGGTGTCGCGCGCGAACAGCTGCGACGCAGCACGTGGAATGGGTCCCGGGATACAGACCGCATCAACCTGCACGAGCTTGCTGACACGATCCGGGTATCGCGAGGCGAGCTCATACGCCGCAGGTCCGCCGCCGGAAACAGCGAACACCATGATGCTGCCGATCTCGAGCACGTCTAGCAGAGCTGCCATGGCGTCGCCCTGTTCTGCGAAGGTGGGTCCGGTGGATAGCGGCGTTCCCAGGTACCCGGGTCTGCTTGGTGCGATGATCCGACAGCCGTTGAGGCGCAGGAACTCGGCGGCGACGAGTCCTTGGTCCCAGCCACCGAGGGTGCCGTGGACGGAGAGGATCGCGTCGCCGAGCCCTCGGTCGGCGTACTCGACGGGCCCAGAAGATGTCAACACGGTGCGCGGCACTTCCGCGAAGCACTCGCGAAAGTCAGCTGACGAGGGCGATCTTGGCACGACGGCCATGACCAATTGTCTCAGCACAACGCGCTGGACCACCAGAACCCGTTTGTCCCCCCCCGGGACCAGTCCTCCATCGGCGCCTTCGCGACCGGCTGCAGGCAGGCGGATCCCACCGCGACGGGGCTGAGTCGTGATTCAACTCTGGACAGGATGCACGTGGCGGTACGAGACTGTGCGGCATGGATCGGGCCGCGAGCGGTCTCATCCGCACGCCTGATCAGCGCCTGCGGGTCTTCGTCAGTTCGACGTTGAGAGAACTGGCGCCAGAGCGGCGGGCCGCTCGGGCCGTGATCGAGCGGCTCGCACTGGCTCCTGTGATGTTCGAACTAGGCGCGCGGCCCCATCCCCCCCGATCGCTCTACCGCGCCTATCTGGAGCAAAGCGACGTCTTCGTAGGCATGTATTGGGAGTCCTACGGGTGGGTCGCGCCAGAAGAGGTCGTGTCCGGGCTCGAGGACGAGTACAACCTCACGCCCGACATCCCGATGCTCATCTACATCAAGGAGAGCAGCAAACGTGACGCGGGGCTCGACAGATTACTCGAACGCATCCGGAGCGATGATCGAGTTTCGTACGCGTCGTTTCACACGCCAGCGGAGTTGAAGCGCCTACTCACATCGGACCTAGCCATATTGCTCGCGGAACGGTTCACCACAGCATCCGCCCGCGAGGGCCCCCTGCTCGAGCCCGCGCCATCGCCAAGCGCCACAACCATCGTCCGCCCACCGTCATCTCTGGCACGCATGATCGGCCGTGACGTAGAGCTGGCCACCGTCGCCGACCTTCTCACGGGAAAACATCGGCGTCTGGTCACCATCACCGGACCGGGCGGTGTCGGAAAGACGCGACTCGCGATCGCGGCTGCTCGCGAGGTCGAGCCGGCTTTTCCCGACGGGGTGGCGTTCGTCGATCTCGCGCCCGTGCACGACCCCAGTCGTGTACTTGATGCCATCGCCGTCGCTTTAGGTGTCCGCGACAGCGGCGAAGTTTCCCTGATCGGAAAGCTGAAAGAGGCCCTCCGCGAGGCTCGTCTGCTGCTGGTCCTCGACAACGTCGAACATGTCGTTGACTCCGCACCTTATCTGGCCCAATTGCTTGGCGACACGGAAGTGAGCGTGCTCGCGACCAGCCGGATCCTCCTCCGAGTCGACGGGGAGCAGAGCTTCCCACTGAACGTGTTGCCTGCCAGCGCCGCGACAGAGCTGTTCGCCGAACGGGCAAGATCGGTCAAGCCCGACTTTGAACTGAACGACGCGAACGCCCGCGCCGTCGCCGACATCTGCACATCGCTCGACAACCTCCCGTTGGCCATCGAACTCGCTGCGGCGCGTGTCCGCCTGCTCAGTCCGGCCGAGATCGCCGAACGCCTTCATCACTCGTTGCCACTGCTGGTAGATGGCGCACGGGATCGTCCCGAGCGACAAAGAACCCTTCGCGCCACCATCGAGTGGAGCGCCCAGCTGCTCAGTCCAGAAGAGCGCACGCTGCTGCAACGTCTCGGAGTGTTCCGCACCGGATTCGCCTTCGACGCCGTCGCGTGGATGAGCGAGGGTCTCCCCGAGGACGAAACATTGCGAGCGCTCGGCGCTTTGATCGACGGCAGCCTCATCCAGGAGCATGACCGCGGCTCCCGTGCATGGTTCACGATGCTCGCGACGGTCGGGGAGTACGCGCGCGAACAACTGACTGGTCGGGGCGAGTTGGCGCACTACGAAGAGCTCCATGCCGATTTCTACCTACAGATGACGGCCATAGCCGGTGCAGAGATCATCGGGCCACGCCAGGAGGCTTGGCTATCTCGACTGACTGATGAAGGCAACGAAGTCCGGACGGCGATCGAGTACCTGCTCGAACAGCACCGATGGGACGACGCCGTGGACCTCGTCTGGTCGCTTGATTGGTACTGGGGAATTGGCGGCCGCCTCAAGGACGTCGGCGTCTGGATGCAACGGGTTCTCGACGAAGGATCGGATGCCTCCGACCGGAGCCGAAACATCGCAAACATCGAGGTCCTGCTCGTAGAGCTCTGGCGTAAGCCCGAGCAGTCAGCACTCCGGCCACTCGAAGAGAGCGCCGCCTTCTTCCGCGAACAGGGAGACAGGCTCACTGAAGCGAAGACACTGTGCGCCGTCGCGCTACTTCACCTCTTGAAGGATCCGCCGGACTTTTTAAGCGCCGACGAGACTATGAACCAAGCATCAGACGCGGCCGCGTCACTTGCTGACGAGTTCGGAAGCGCCATCGTCGGAATGATGATCGGACGCGCCTACCTCATGCGCGGCAACGTCCCGAGGGCAATCGAGACGCTCGACGCATCGATATCGGCCGGTCGGAGCGTCGGGGACCGTCTGCTCGTCGGCTCTGCAGTAGGCGCACGCGGATGGGCCGGGATCTTCGCTGGCGATATCGACCCAGCCGAGCAGTGCTTCCGAGAACAACTGCTGATCGCCTCGACCATTGGCCACGAACCGGGCGTCGGCTACGCCCTCGAGGGCCTATTCGCCACTACAGCCACACGCGGCGATATCGACAGAGCAGGCCACCTCCTCGGCGCCGCCGACGCGATTCGACAACGAAAGGGCAATTCCGCGGCCGCGATACTCTCCTTCCACGGTCGACTTCTTCAACAGATTGAGCTTGGACCTCAAGCAGCACAGTTCGCGAGGGCCAGAGCCGCAGGTCGGGACCTCGATTCAGCGGCCGCCGTCGAACTAGGTCTTAATCGATCCGGCGGCCTTGACCGAACGCCCACGTCGTCGCCGAGCGCGGAGACGACGGGATTGCGAAAGTGATGGAGATCACCGGTGGAGAAGGCGCGCACGTGGTACTCGAGGCGGTCGGTCACATGCCGGCCTACGAGCAGGCGTATGGCATCGTCCGTCCCGGTGGCACCATCTCCCGCGTCGCCCGGTGAGGGATGCTCACTCGAAGGTGAGCTTGAGGATTTGAGCTGGCGGGCAGCTCGACTCATCGATCGATTCCGCGCCGCCGACATCGACGGTCGCGGAATCGATTCCGACCTCTGCCCACCGGCCGTTATGGACAGCCGTTACACCGCAGGTGGATACTGCACGCATGAGCCGGTCACCCGGCGTCATTCGTACGCCGGATCAGAAGCTGCGCGTCTTCGTCAGCTCCAGCCTGAGGGAGCTGCTGCCCGAGCGGCGTGCCCTCCGCACGGCGATCGAGACCCTCGCGATGGCCCCGGTCATGTTCGAGCTCGGCGCGCGTCCTCACCCGCCCCGGTCTCTCTACCGTGCGTATCTGGAGCAGTCCGACATCTTCGTCGGCGTCTACTGGAACTCGTATGGATGGATCGCGCCCGGCGAGAACATCTCCGGACTGGAAGACGAGTACAACCTCGCTCCGGATGTTCCCAAGCTGATCTACCTCAAGCGCAGCGAGAATCGCGAGGAACGGCTCGACCAGTTGCTCGACAGGATCCGCGACGATGACACCGTCTCGTACGTCGCCTTCGATGACGAGAGCGAGCTCCGCGCACTCGTCACGAGCGACTTGGCCACGCTCCTCGCCGAACACTTCGATGACGCGCGGCACGAGCGGTTGGCGGCTGATGACGCGGCGGAGGTCGGGGCACCGCCCAGAGCAGCACCGCCGATCCCCCTGAACCGACTCATCGGCCGCGACGACGAGCTGCGGCACTGCTCGGAACTGCTGACCACGCAGGGCCGGCGTGTCGTCACGCTCGTCGGACCGGGCGGCATCGGAAAGACCCGTCTCGCCCTGTCCGTCGCGCAAGAGGTGGGCGACGCCTTCCCCGACGGCGTCTACTTCGTAGACCTCGCGCCCGTGCGCGACCCCTCTGCCGTGATCCCTACGATCGCGACCGCCATGGGGGTTCGAGACCTCGGGCAGGTGCCTTTGCGGGAGCGCGTGGCGCAAGCGCTCGATCAGCGCCGCATTCTGCTCGTCCTCGACAATGTCGAACAGGTCGTCGAAGCGGTGCCCGAACTGCGCACGCTGCTCGAGCACACGACGGTGGCGCTGCTCGTGACCAGCCGCGTGCTTCTGCGCGTCGACGGAGAGCAGGCTGTCACCGTTCCTCCGATGAGCGTCGAAGCCGCGGTCGACCTGTTCGCCGAGCGGGCGCGCGCGGTGAAGCCCGACTTCACCCTGACCCCGGCGAATCGGCCGGATGTCGCCGCGGTGGTCTCTGCGCTCGACTGCCTTCCCCTCGCGGTGGAGCTGGCGGCCGCCCGTGTGCGGGTTCTGCCGCCGGCCGCCATGGCGCGCCGGGCTCACAACGCGCTTTCGCTGCTGGTCAGCGGGGCCCGGGATCGCCCTGACCGGCAGCAGACCATGCGCGCCACTATCAAATGGAGCGCCGACATACTGCCGCCCGCTGAGCGTCAGCTTCTGCTGCGCCTCGGGGTGTTCCGCGGGTCGTTCGCTCTTGACGCCGTGGAGTGGATGTGTGTCGACGCGGATGCTACGACCGCACTCGATCTGTTGGACAGCCTCATCGACAGCAGCCTCATACACGAGCGCGAGGCCGCCGCCGTGCACTCGTACACCATGCTGGCGACCGTCCGAGAGTGGGCCCGAGAGGAACTCGACAGCGAAGGGGAGCTCGGATCGGCGGAGGCGCAGCACGCGCAGTTCTACCGAGACCTCGCGGTGCGGGCGGAACCCGAGCTGGTGAGCTTCCGGCAAGTCGAGTGGATCGGTCGACTGAACGACGAGTACGAAGACCTCCGCGCCTCGGTGGAGTATCTCCTGCGGACGGAGCAGGGCGATGCGGTCGCCGAGATTGTGTGGTCGCTGTACTGGTTCTGGTGGGTCTCGGGACGCGTGATCGAGATCGGCATCTGGATGAACACGGTGTACCAAGCGGGATACAAGGTATCCGAACGGACGAGGCACAGGGCGGAGTTCTACCGGACGGTCGGGGGGCTGTGGGTGTCACCGGGCGCTGCGATCGTCAGCGAACTCGAGGCGCTTCTCGAGTACTTCGTCGCGGACGGAGACACGTTCGGTGAGATCTTCATCCGCATGTCGACGGCGATACTGCTCCTGCAGCAGAACCCTCCGAGACTGAGCGACGCCGACGCTCATCTCGAGAGATCGCAGCAGATCGCCGAAGAACGCCGTAGCCCGTTTCTGGTGTCCACGGCGTTGCTGATTCGGGGACAGGTCGCTGGTGCTCGCAATGATGTGCAAGCCGCAACGGACCTGTTCGAGGCCAGCCTCCGCACCGCACGAAGCAGCGGAGACGTCTTCAGCGAGACTGCTGCCGTGCACGGCCTCGCGTGGACGCGACTCGGCGCCGGCGACCTTCCCGCGGCGCGTGAGCTCTTCGTGAACGTCGTCCGCACATCCCACGCCATGCACCACGACGAGGGCCTGGCACTGGCGCTCGAGGGCATGTTCGCGGTGACGGCACTCGCCGGTGACTTCGAGCAAGCCGGGATCTATCTGGGCGCGGCGGAGGACGCCCGCGCGCGTCGAGGGATAGTCGGCCCGACCCTCCTGTCCACCCACCAACGCGTGCTTGCCGAGGTCGAGGGTTCGCCGGACGCCGAGCGATTCCAGGCCGCGCGCGCCGCCGGTCGCTCTGCCGACCTCCGCGAAGTCGTGGCCGGCATCCTGGCGTCGTAGAGCCGGCCCTAGCCAACCGCCGAGATCACGCTGATGATCACAAGGGACGCGCCTGATCGAGAAGCCTCGAGCGCGAATCGGCCCCGCCTGCGGGCGGTGGCCGGATAGGGATCCCGTGCGGGCACCACTCAGGCTGAGTAACGGTGCTCGAACCCGTTACTCAGCGTCGCGGTGACGGATGCATAGCTTCTCGTTCACCTGTCGCGGCGGGGGCCCAGGCAACTCGCGCACTCATGACCGAAGCTCACTGGGGAAGCACCTGGACCGGGACGACGGTATCGCCTGCGACGCTGAGCGACCCCGCCATTTGGCGGGGAGAGATTGTCGAATCGGTCACGCGTTGCGGGGGCGCTGTAATTCGGTGGGCATGAAGACTGAGGGTGCATGACCCGAGAACAAAGGAGTTCCGATGACTGACACACTCGCCCGCCCCCCGTTCGACCCAGAACTGGACGCCGCCCTCACCCTCATGGGTGGGTTCCCGGCGCTCACCGTAGAGATGATTCCCGCCATGCGCAGCCAGCCCATGACCCCGGGACAGGACCCGCAGGAACTCCTCAGAGCCAGGGGTTTCGTCACCCGCGATGTCACGATCCCTGGATATGAGAATGACAGCATCGTCGTGTCCGTCATCCACAAGCAGGACCGCACGGGTACAGGACCGGGGATGTACCACACGCACGGTGGCGGAATGATTGTCGGCGACCGCTGGGGTGGAGTAACCATGCTTCTCGATGCGGTCGAACGCACAAACGGCGTCATCGTCACCGTCGAGTACCGTCTCGCGCCGGAGTTCCCTGACCCATACCCGGTTGAAGACTGCTACGCGGGCCTGATGTGGACTGGTGATCACGTCGAGGAGCTGGGCATCGACCCTTCCCGTCTGTTCATCGCCGGAGGAAGTGCCGGGGGCGGACTAGCCGCTGGCACGGCGCTTCTTGCTCGTGATCGGGGCGGCCCGGCCCTGGCCGCGCAAATGCTGTTCTGTCCGATGCTCGACGACCGCGACGCGACTAGCTCCACCCAGCAGATCGACGGCGTCGGCGTGTGGGACCGCGCCTCCAATATTGTCGGCTGGACGGCGCTGCTCGGCGATCGTCGCGGCACTGACGACGTCTCCATCTACGCCGCCCCAGCCCGAGCGACCGACCTGTCCGGGCTGCCGCCGGCGTACATCGACTGCGGCAGCGCGGAGGTGTTCCGCGACGAGGATGTCGCCTACGCCACCCGACTGTGGGAAGCGGGAGTGCAGGCGGAACTGCACGTGTGGGCTGGCGGCTTCCACGGGTTTGAGGCCTTTGCCCCGCACGCCGCGGTCTCGCAGGCAGCGGCCGCCGCTCGAGAGAGCTGGCTGAGCCGAGTGCTCGGCGCCTGACCCGCATCAACGTGGCCGGTGGTCTGACCACCGGCCACGTTAGGGTGGGGGAACCCCGTGCGATGGAGCCGAGATGCAAGACCTGATGGGACGTCTGACCGCCCTTGACCCAGACGCCAGCGAGACGCTGAAAGTCGTCTCCTACTTCGACGCGCTCGTCACCCGATTGGTCGGTGCCGAAAGCATGCTGCGCGGGGCTGCGCTGCTCGCCGGCGCTCCCGTCGGGTATCGGGACGGCACCCACCTCACCCGCGTGGACGGGGACGGCGGGCGGCTACCTGCGGCCGCGTCCGACGGGTGGGCGCGCCGTGAAGCCGGCATGGGCGCCGAGGTGTGGCTTGAGCGGCAGGGCGAACCGCACGCCAACGACGCCATGATCCTCGAACGGCTGGCGCTGGCGGTTGGCATCATCCGAGCACGTCGCACCATCGGGGCTGAAAGTGCCGTGGAGCTGGCGATTAGCTCTCACACCGACTTCGATGAGCGAGCGGCCGCCCTGACACGTCTGCGGATCGAGCCGGGGACTTTGCGAGTCATCGCGTCCCCGCCTGACCCGGCCCCGGCGCTGTCGCACGCCTCCGCGGTCGTCACTACCCGATGCGGACTCACCCGCGCAACGATCCTCGACTCCACCGTGGAGCCGGACGCCGCGTGGGACGAACCACCCCGGCTCGGTGTTGGGCTCACCGTACCCAGCGACCAGCTGCCGACCTCCTGGTCGTCGGCGCTGATCGCTGCCCGCCTAACCACGCCCGCCGAGCCGATGCTCGACGCGACGGATCTCGGTGTGGCGCTCGCGATCGCGGAAAACGCCGAGCGGTCACCGTTGCATCCCGATGCTGTGGCGCTGACGAAGCTGGATTCGAGCAGCCTCGAGCTCCTGGACGCTCTCAGCGCAGAACGAAGCGGTCGCGGTGCCGCCATCCGGCTCGGAAGACACCACTCCAGTGTTCAGGAGCGGGCCGGCACCCTCGCAGGCCAACTCGGCTACGATCCGCGCAGCGCCCGTGGCCATACCCGCTACGCCCTCGCCCGCATGCTGATGACGCTGGCGGCACCGCCCGCACCGTGATTCAACGCCGCCTGGCCCCATATAGTGCCACGACGACGGATCGGCCGCGACACATGAGTCATTGGGAGCACAGCGCCCGCCGGAAGATGCCCCTCCGCGGCACGCAACCGGTTGTTGCGGACGCACTCGCGGGCCGCGCTCCCGCCGCGCCCTCCCACTGGGCAAAGGATGTCGGCCGCCTCCTGGTGGCCACGCTGAAACTTGCACCAGCCGCGGCCGTACGTCACCGGCTCGTGCGAACTCATGCTGCGGACGACGCGGCGCAGCCCTTCACCCTCGCCTGAAACTGTGCACTGGCGAACGGAAAGTGCGCTCGTCACCTTTTCGGGGCGGTGGCTACACTGGTGCCGGGAGGGCAGCTTGGCGCATTCGTCAGCATGGCGTGTCAACGACGCGGTCGCGTTCGAGCTCCTGCGGGACACCTCCGCGAGGGTTACCGCACTCCTGCTGTCGGTGGTCCGGAGCGATGGCCCGGGTGCGCGGGAGGCCTGGGAAGAGGTGCAGGCGGTCCGTCGCGAGAGTCTCCTCGTCGATGGCTACGACCGTCGCGCGGTTGATGGCTTCGCCGCTCGGTTGACGGCGCGGGCGCTGACTCTGGAGGGCGGGTCATGACGGACCCTGCTCCGACGGCTGTTCCGCGTGATGACGTGTTTGCGCGCGAGATCCATCCGTTGTTGTTCCCGGACGGAGATGACCGGAACACCGACCCGGTCTTCGTCCTGTTGAGCGGTCAGCCGGGTTCCGGAGTCGGGCGCGTGACGGGTCGGCTGCGTGCCGAGTTGGGCGGGGATGTGGCCGTGCTCAGTGCTGAGCTGTTGCGGCCGTTCCATCCGCGTTTCGCGGAGGCATCGGCGTCCGGGGCGGTGCAGTCGTCCCGGGAGGTGAGTGAGGCGACGGCGGAGTGGTTGCGGGCGGGCATGCGGTTTGCGCGCGAGCATCATCGTTCCCTGATTCTGGAGGGCAGTTTCGCGAACCCGGCGACGGCGCTGTGTCTGCTCCAGCGGTTCCGCACAGATGGGTTCGGAACGCGGGTGGTGGTGGTCGCTGCGCGGCGTGCGGAAAGTCTGCTTTCGACCGTCTCGGGCTATCTGCGTGCAGTGGAGGCTGGCCGTACGGGTGATCTTGTCAGTCGCGAGATGCACGATCGCGGTTTCGAGGGGACCGGTGCGCTGGCGGCGGCTGCCGCGGAGTCGGATGCGGTGGACCGGGTGACGGTGATCGATCGGGTCGGCGCAGTCGCGTTTGATGCCGTGCGTACCGGCGTTGACCGACCGTTTCAGGGTGCGGCGGCCGCGTTGCGGGCGGCGCAGTCGCAGCGTTTGTCGAGCTTGGAGTCGGCGCAGTGGTTGAGCGAGTTGCGTCGGGTCACCGAATTCGCCGCCACGCTACGGAATGTTCCCCGTCCGGTGACCGAGGTACTGATCGATCTGCACGAGACGGCGCTGCGAGAGATCATCCCCGAACTGCCCGTGCCGAACGGGTCGAGGGTGGTCGCGGCGCAGGAGCATCGCAGCGCCTCGGACCTGGTCGCGCTAAGGAAGCTGCTGGCTCCTCAGCGCCCGGTGGACGCGACCGGGCCGGTGGTGGTGCCGGCGGGTCCGGAGCGGGGCGGTCCGTCGCGATGACCCGGGTGGTGGGGTACACGCGGGAGCTGTTCGCCGATGCTGGTGCGACGGCTGATGCTGACGAGTTGGAGCGGGCGGGGGCGGAGCCGGTCTTTGCTGATCTGACCTCGGCGGACGCGCGGACCAGGCCGGAGTTGGCGGCGTGCCTGGACGATCTGGATGCCGGTGATGTGTTGTTGGTGACCAGTTCTGCCCGGCTCTCGCACGGGCTGCACCATTTCATCTCCACCATCGCCGACCTGACCGCACGGGGCGTTGGTTTCCGGTCGCTGGCGGAGCCTGCCCTGTCCACGGGCGCGGGGATGGTGTCTGATCCTGCGGAGGTGCTTGCGGCGTTGGAGGGTTTGGCGCGGCGTTTGCGGAGCGTGGAGACGCGTGCCGGGATGCGGGATGCCGCGGCGGCGGGTCGTCGTGCGGGGCGGCCCACGGTGATGACGGAGGATCGGGTGGCGATCGCGCAGGAGTTGCGTGCGCAGGGCCGTTCGTTCACCCACATCGGTCGGGTGATCGGGGTCAGCGCGAGTGCGGTGCAGCGCGCGCTCACTCCCCCGGCGGTGCCGGCGCCGGGCGTCTAATCGTCGCCGAAGGGGTCGGCGGTGAACTCGACCGGGCCATGGTTGGGGCACATCCAGGCCACCGCCAGCGTCGCGTCGATGGGTCCGGGTTCCAGCGGCGCACCGCACGTCGGACAATCCCGCCCCTTGGGCAGGCCGTCTTCGTCCAACTCGATGGGATCATCGCCGGTCATGAGTCGCTTTCCCGCATCCCTCTATGGTCCTCTGCCGCGCGACGTGGGCGGACACCTCACCCGCGGACCGCGCCCAAACCTGGGCGGTCCTCCGGGGTGCCGGGGTGATATCCGCTTCTCGCAGTTAATTGACTGTGTCGTGGGGTCTGTCCTGGCAAGAGGCGTCGTGTGCGACCGGAGGGGTGCGCAGTGCCGGGTCGTGGAATACCGGACCGAGCGCAGCGAGGGAGGATATGCCGCGAAAGCCCGGAACGGAGCATCCCGGCGGGAGCTACCATGACCGGCCAGGAGAGGCCCGCTCGTACGTGCTGGTGGCCGGCTATTCCCCGGTGAGTCGGTCAAGTGCGGCGATGAATGCCTGCCGATCGGACTGCGGGTTGGTGATCAGTTCCCGGATCGTCTCCCGCATCTGCGCCGCCTGCTGCGGCGGCAGCGGCAACAGGGGTGCGATGCACCAGTTGATGTCCTCGTCCACCGTGTAACCGGGCTCTTTCGCGTCCTTGCCTGGGTAGTGGGTGAAGGCGCTGACGGCGACCCGGTAGAGGGCCTCTTCTGTTCTGTGGCGTTCGATCATGTCCTGTCCTGTCCTCGGAAGGGTACCGGGCCGGGTGTGGGTGGTCATCGGTGTAGTCCTGTCTGTGGGTGCGGGTGCAGCATCGGGTGCGGGGCCGCCGGGTCGTTGTGCGGGGCCCGTCGCGGCGGGTCTTTGCGGCGGAGTCGCTGATTGACTTGTCTGCCGATCGCCTCCAGCCGCGCCTCCTCTATCTGCTTGGCGGTCAGGGCGGGGGCGAGTTCGCGGCGTAGCCGTGCCTGGAGTTGCGCGTCTTCGGCGAGGTGGTGGGCGGCGCGGGCGCGTTTGCAGTCCCGCATCCACGCGGCAAGCAGCTCCGGCGGGGTGCCCAGTTCCTTGCGAAGTTCCGCCCGTTCTTCCCGTGTCCGCGGGCGGGTGAAGAACTGGTCGGCTGCGGCGGCGTTGGCCAGTCTCTCCTCGCGCGGGGTGCGGTGCAGCTGGGGTGCGGGGAGCCCTGTCTCGCGCCGGAACTTCTGGCGTTCCCGGTAGCGGCGCTGGATCTCACGTTCGTGTTCCCGGTTGGCGGCGTACCGTTCGCGGCGACGTGCCCGGACCTCATCGGTGTGGGTCTTGTAGTAGCTCGCGGCGCGTTTGGCTTTCCGGTCCGGATCGTCCCAGTACTTCGCCCGCAGCTTGGCGTTCTCCCGGTCCCGGTGGTTGTCCCGCCACCGCTTGTTCCGTGCCCGCACCCCCTCCCGGTACTTCTCCGGGTCCTGGGCTTTCCGGGCGGCACGGTACTCACGCTGGTACTGCAGGTACTGTTCCCGGTGCTGCGCGTACCACTCCCGCGCGTACGCGCGTCGCTCCTGCTGCGCCTGCTGCTCCTCGCGCAGCCGGATCCTCCGGGCACGTTCTCGCTCCCGGTTCTCCCGGCGAATCTGCTCCAGGTGGGTTTGCCGGTACCGGTCCCGGTACTGCTTCACCTTCTCTGGGTTCCGCTCCTTCCAACTCTTCAACACCTCCCCACGCCGGTCCCGCCGAGGCTCCTCGTATCGACGGCGCCCGGCACGAACGGCGTCCCGGCCCCCCGCTGCGTTCGCGTTGCTCGGGGGCGAGTCGGCGGGGTCGTCCAGCGAATGCTGCCCACCAGTATCGGCGGTGAGGCCGCTGTCATCGTCAGCGTTGGTCATCGCGGTCTCCTCTCCGTGCCGCGCACTGTGCGGGTCTGAAGTGTCGGTCGCAGATCCGGTCCCCATGGGTGCGGGCGACGCAGTCGGCGCCGGTCACGGTTCACCACACACCGGCGAGGGCTGGGGAGAACTGGTCGCTCAGCTCGTACCCGACTCGGGTGAGGTCGGCGATGTAGCCGGCGGTGCGTCCCGTCGGCGGCGTTGCGGTGACCAGCTGCCCGAGAACCGGTGCCTCCGCATACGCCTGGTACTTCCGCAGATGCGCCTCGAACCGTGCAAGCCCGAGGGTGGTGTCCAGCAGTTCCTGGAAGGTGCGCAACTGGGTGGGGATGGACGGGTCGATGCGGTTCAGCAGCACGCCGTACCGCACCCGGCGGGGCTCGATCAGCCGGGAGACGGTCCGCGCAGTCGGCTCCACCGCCAAGCGCTCGGGCGTCATCGGGACCATGACGTAATCGACCGCATCCAGCACCGTTTCCAGGAGCGGCGTAGCCTCGACTCCGCCTGGTGTGTCAACCAAGACGAAGTCGCACTCCGCCGTCAACTCCGGCAATTGGGCGAGGGCTGCCGGTGACTGGTAGCCGGCGAAATCGAACGGCAACCGGTCGCGCGCGTTCTCCGCCCACCACACGGTCGATCGCTGCGGATTCACATCGACCACCAGCACCCGGAACCGGCGGGATAGGACCGCTGCGAGTTGCGTCGTGAGCGTCGTCTTCCCCACTCCGCCCTTCTGGTTGGCGATCGCGACGATGTGCGTACGCGAGAACTCGGTCATCTTTCCGACCCGCTCGCGCCGACCTGAGCCTCGAACCACTGCTCGAGGTCCTCGAACGGGTACAGCACGATCCGTCCGACCTTGTAGTACCGCGGGCCTCTCCGCTCGTACCGCCACTGAGCCAGGAGCTTCACGCTCAGCCCCGGAATCAACTCCACAACGTCCTCCGGCCTCAGCAGCCACTTACTCAGAATCGGCTCCGCCGGGTTGGTCGTGCTGGACATCGCTCAATCCTTTCGTGGTACTCCTGTTGCCTTCCACACAAGTACATGGCTAAAGTGTGTGCTTAGTCAAGAGGAATCTGCGGAACGCAGTCGAGGTAAGGCAAGATGAGGGGGTGAAGGTCGACGTGAAGACACTCGACGGCAAGGCGATGACCGCAGACGCTGCCGACACGCTTGTCGGCACTGCATTGCGCATTGCGCCGGGCTTTGTCGCAACAGCGCTGGATGAGGATGCCGGGATCGAGACGACCATCGAGGCGCGGTACAACGCGGCGAAGGTGCGGTACATCCCGAGCACGGTCATCACCCGCGCCGTGGACGGCGAACTGGATGCCTCCCGCGTGGGTCACACCCTGGCGCAGGCCACGCTGCAGGCGGCGGTTCCGCACTGCGTCGCGGTGCGGTTGGACGACGGGTCGGACGCACGGTGGCTCACGGTGGCAGATCTGACGACCGGCGAAGGTCGCATCATCCCGCCCTGGATGGCATCCACCGTCGTCAAACGGGGCATGAAGGACGAACGATGGGACGTCGTGGAGATCCTCTACGGCGCCGCCACACTGGCCGGCTCGCCCCCGGTCAAACTCATCTCCCTGGAACTGGATGTCCCGCAGCGCACCGCGGAGGACTGGATCCGCAAAGCCCGCGACTCCGGCCGCCTCGTCGGCATGACCGCACACGTCGGTCGACCGGCGAGTGGGTAGCATCGCCGCGTACACAACCAAGCAGGGCCGCCGATACCGTGTCCGCTACCGTCGCCCCGACGGGACTCAAACCGATCGGCGAGGGTTCACAACCAAACGGGACGCTGAACTGTTCCTCTCGACAGTCGAGGTCGCCAAGGCCAAGGGCGAGTTCATCGACGTCAGCGCCGCCGAGGCGAAGGTGGGCGCGCTCGGCACGAGCTGGATAGCCTCTCGCCAGCAGATCCTCAAACCATCCACGTTCCGCTCGCTCGAGTCCTCATGGCGCATCCACGTCCTGCCTCGATGGGGCACCCGCGCCATCGGCAGCATCCGACACTCCGAGATCCAGGCCTGGATCTCGGAGATGGCACAGACGCAGAGCGCGACGAACGTACTCCGCGCGCATGGGATCCTCGCGGCCATCTTCGATACCGCGGTGAAGGACCGCAGCCTCGCCGCGAATCCGGCCCGCGATGTGGGTGTCCCCCGCAAGGGGAGGAAGGGCAAGGCATATCTCACCCACGCGCAAGTGGAACTCCTCGCCCGGAGCGCAGCCGAACCCACGCTCGTACGCTTCCTCGCCTACACCGGCCTGCGGTGGGGTGAAGCAACCGCGCTGCGGATACGGCACCTTGATCTTCAGCGAAGACGCGCCTCGATTGAGGAGAACGCGGTCATGGTGAACAACACCGTGATCATGGGCACCCCCAAGACGCACAAGACGCGATCGGTGCCGCTGCCCGCGTTCCTGGTCGAGGAACTGCGCCTACGCGTCCAGGCCCGCGACCGGGACGCCTATGTCTTCGGCGACGGGGCAGAACCACTCCGGTTGCCCAATTCAAAAGCTGGGTGGTTCGCCGGTGCCGTGCGCCGAGCACAGCAGGCCGATCCCAACCTCCCCAGGGTCACGCCGCACGCTCTCCGCCACACCGCCGCATCGCTAGCAGTCAGCGCCGGCGCGAACGTGAAGGCGGTGCAGCGCATGCTCGGCCACGCGAGCGCCGCAATGACACTCGACACCTACAGCGACCTCTTCGACGACGATCTGGACGCCGTGTCGGACGCCCTGGACCGAGCACGCTCCCGCGCGATCTGAGCCCGATCCAGCCCGACGACCCGGGACACAAGACACCGCCGTTCGCAACGTGCTCGCCCGGTTTCGCGAGCGGGTGAACGTTTGTTCGAATGTCTTGGAGTCGCGCACCGGTAGACGACCCCTCATATCGGCCTGAATCGCCCTCGATCCGTTTGTCATGTCTCAGGACATCAGTGACGTTTCGGGGTCAAGACATCGGTGACGCTTCGGCGGTGTTTGGTGGTGACGCTTCTCCCCTCTATTTGTGAGGGATGAGCGTCGTTGAGCCTGTTGATCCTCGTGTCCGTCTCGCGATTGCGCAGTGGCCGCCGGACGCGCCGCGCGGGTCGGTGTCGACGTTCTGCGCCGAGCACTCGATCTCGAGGAAGACGTTCTATGCGATCCGCAAGCGGTCGTTGACCGAGGGGCAGGCTGCGGCGCTCGAGCCACGCAGTCGGCGGCCAAGGGCAAGCCCTTCGCGGCTGAGCGATGAGGTGAAGCGACAGGCCATCGGAGTGCGGGCCGCGCTGGAGTCGTCCGGTCTGGATCACGGGCCGATCAGCGTGCACGAGAAGATGCGCTCCCTTGGGATGGAGGCGCCGTCGGTGGCGTCGTTGGCGCGGATCTTCCGGGATGCGGGCGTCGCGCGGGCGGAGCCGCGGAAGAAGCCGCGGGCGTCCTATCGGAGGTTCGTGTATCCGGCGCCGAACGCGTGCTGGCAATTGGACGCGACCGAGTACGTCCTCGCCGCAGGTCGGAAGTGTGTGATCTTCCAACTCATCGACGATCACTCCCGCTACGCCGTGGCTTCCCATGTTGCGTGGGGTGAGACGTCGAAGGACGCGATCACCGTGGTGAAGAAGGGCATCGCCGCGCACGGCGTCCCGCAACGACTACTGTCCGACAACGGTCTCGCGCTGAATCCGTCACGCCGGGGCGTGCTCGGCCAGCTCGTCGCGCACGTCACCGCGCTCGGGGTCGAACCGATCACCGGGAAGCCGGGCAAGCCCACCACGCAGGGCAAGAACGAACGGTTCCACCAGACCCTGTTCCGCTACCTCGACAAGCAGCCCCTCGCCGGCACGCTCGAGCAACTGCAGAAGCAGGTCGACGCGTTCGACCTGATCTATAACGTCAACCGACCCCACCAAGCGCTGCCCGGTCGGGCCACCCCGCAAGCCGCGTGGGACGCGACACCGAAAGCCGACCCGCCGAGACCGCTGCCCGTCGAACAGCGGCGAGCCATCTCAAACCCCGCCGCGATCCCCGCACCGCAAGGCCGCGCCGCCGCCGGTATCCGGGTCGCGACGATCCACCTGAACGGGACTATCAAGGCTCGTGGGATCTGGTTCAACATCAGCCATACCCGCCGCGGACAGGACGTCTACGTCATCTACGAACGCGACAGCCTCATGATCTTCGACGACCGCGGCACGCTCATCATCGAACACGCCTGGCCCGCACCCGGCGTCCGGTACGTCGGCAACGGCAAACCCCGCGGCCCCCGCAAGACGATCTGAGTGTCACCGATGTCCTGACACACGAAGTGTCACCGATGTCCTGATGCAGAACTGTCACCGATGTCCTGAGACATCACACGCCCTCGATCCGTTTCAGATGTGGGCAAAATGTGGGCACGGGCCCATTTCGGGGCAAAGTGAAAGCCCCGCGATCCCAGTGTTTACAAGGGATCGCGGGGCTTTGACAGTGGCGGTGACGGTGGGATTTGAACCCACGGTAGGGGGTTACCCTACACAACTTTTCGAGAGTTGCACCTTCGGCCGCTCGGACACGTCACCGCGGACGAGTGTACGCGACGGCCAACCCACCCGCCAACTTGGCGACTGTGCGTCAAGCGCGGGCGGTGGGTCCAAATAGTTTCCTCCCGCAACTACCACGGGTAGGATGGAGATGTGGAAACGCGGGACCAGAGCGAGGCCGTCGTGTTGTCGGGACTGACCCGGCTCATGGCACAGTGGTCCGCCCTTGCCCTCCAGGCGCGTTTCGTTCCCGACGTCGGTGTCACGCTCGACCCCGTGGACATCCAGCCGCTGTACGCCCTCGGGCTGAGCGGTCAGCGCCGGGCGAGCGAGTTGGCGACGGAACTGCGAGTCAGTCGTCCCACCATCAGCAAGCAGCTGGCGAGGCTCCACGCCGCCGGGTTGATCACCAGGCATCCCGATCCGACCGACGGACGCGCCATGATCATCGCCCTCTCCGATTCCGGAGCCGACGTGTACGCCGCGCTCGTCGACAGTGGACTTCAGATGGTCCGGCACATCATGGCGGACTGGTCCCGGGACGAGCGCCGCCGCCTGGCGGAACTGGTCCAGCGGTTCGTCGCCACGGCGAGCGCGATCACGCATCCCGCCGACATCCCCGCACCCAGTCGAGGCCCGCGCGACATCCCCCCGTCCGGCGGCGATCCCGTCGCCATCCCCCCGACGATCGCGAACCCCGCGACCGTCCACGAATGAAAGAAGAGCCATGACGCGTACGTATGTCATCACCGGATCCGCATCCGGGATCGGAGCCGCGACCGCGGCGATTCTCCGCGACCGCGGCGAGCGGGTGATCGGCATCGATCTGCGGGACGCCGACATCGAAGCCGACCTGTCGACCCCGGAGGGCCGCGCGGACGCGGCAGCCCGCGCGATGGAACTGGCCGAGACCATTGACGCGGTGATCGCGTGCGCCGGAATCTCCGCGCCGATCCCCAAGACCATCTCGGTGAACTACTTCGGCGTCACCGAGCTCCTGACTGCACTGCTTCCCGCGCTCGCCCGCTCCCAGGCGCCTCGCGCGGCCGTGGTGTCCTCGATGGCCTCGCTGCAGCCGAACTCCCCCGACATGGTCGAGGCAGCCCTCGCCGGCGATGAGCCGAAGGCCCTCGAGATCGCGGCCGCGCTGGCTGCTCAGGGGCCGCAGGTCGGCTACCTGGTCTACCCGTCGTCCAAGCGCGCGCTGTCGCGCTGGGTGCGCCGTGAGTCGATCACCCCCGCGTGGGCGGGCGCGGGCATCCCGCTGAACGCCGTCGCACCGGGCACAGTGGTCACCCCGATGACGGCGGGGCTGCTCAGTACGCCGGAGGGTCAGGCGATGGTGGATGCCGCGGTCCCCATGCCGCTGAACGACCACCAGTCGCCCGAATCCATCGCCTACCTGCTCATCTGGCTCACGAGCGTGGAGAACACCCACCTCGCCGGCCAGGTCATCTACGACGACGGCGGCGCGGATGCGACCCTGCGCGGCGATGACATCTGGTCGTGGGCAGACTCACGCTGACCTCCTGACCTCCTGACCTCCTGACCTCCTGACGACCTGCAGCCAGCGGATGCCGCGGACCGGCGCGCAGACCAGCGGATGCCGCGGACCGGGGTCACGGCATCCGCTCTGCTGCGCCCGCCGATGACGGGACCCACAGGTCGGGTCGGCGGGATTAGGTTGGCTGCGTGAGCCTCACTTTGGACGCGCAGCAGCGCCTCGTCGTCTGGATCGCCGCACTGGCCTCGTTCGTGGCGTTCCTGGACGGCACCGTCGTGAACGTGGCCCTGCCCGCCATCAGCCGGGAACTGGGCGGTGGCCTGACCACTCAGCAGTGGACGGTCGACGCCTACCTCATCACGCTCAGCGCGCTGATCCTGCTCGCCGGGTCGGCCAGCGACGCGTTCGGCCGCATCCTGGTGATGCGGATCGGACTGATCGGGTTCGGCATCGCCTCGATCGCGATCGCGGCGGCGCCCGATCCGCTCTTCCTGATCATCGCGCGCGCCGCGCAGGGTGCCGCCGGCGCGTTCCTGGTGCCCAGCTCTCTCGCGCTGATCACCTCGACGATCCGCGGTCCGCTGCAGGGCAAGGCCATCGGACTGTGGACGGCTCTGACCACGAGCGCCATGGTCGCCGGGCCCCTGATCGGCGGCCTGTTCGTCGACCTGCTCTCGTGGCGGTTCGTGTTCCTGATCAACGTGATCCCGATCGCGATCACGCTCTGGCTGCTCACCCGCCTGCAGGCGCATGACGTCCGCAACCCCGGCACGCGCATCGACTGGCTCGGCGGCGCGATGTGCACGTTCGGCCTCGGTGCGGCCGTGTTCGCCCTGATCGAACAGCCCAACCTGGGCTGGGCCGCGCCGGGGATCTGGATCCCGCTGGTGGCCGGCATCCTCCTGTTCGGTGCGTTCCTGGTGCGCCAGCAGACCACCTCGACACCGATCCTGCCTTTGAGTCTGTTCAAGATCCGCAACTTCTGGACCGGGAACGTCGCGACGTTCTTCGTCTACGGCGCCCTCTCGCTGAACGGCTTCGTGGTGGCCGTCTACCTTCAGCAGGGCGCCGGGCTGCCGGCCACGCTCGCCGGTCTGGCCAGCATCCCGACCACGATCCTGATGATCCTGCTCAGCTCGAGGATGGGAGCCCTCGCCGGCAAGTGGGGACCGCGTCTGTTCATGACGATCGGGCCGATCCTGATGGGAATCGGCGCTCTCCTGCTGCTGACCGTGAACGAGCAGTTCGACTATTGGACGCAGGTGCTGCCGAGCATGATCGTCTTCGGTCTGGGGCTGGCCACCACCGTCTCGCCGCTGACCGCCGCCATCCTCGGTTCGGTGGACAGCGGCCGCTCCGGCATCGCTTCGGCGGTCAACAACGCCGTGGCCCGGGTCGCCGGCCTGCTCGTGATCGCGATGCTCGCCGCCATCGTCGGCGGCAGCCTGGACCTGGCCGGGTTCCACCGGGCAGCCATCGTCACGGCCGTCATGATGGCCGTCGGGGGCCTGATCTCCTACGCCGGCATCAGAAACGGGACGCCGCAGCCCGACGCCCCGTCCTCCGCCGAGTCGACGGTGAAATGACCAGCGCGCCCCATCGCGAGCCCGGCACTGTCAGACTTGCCGCATGGCTGTCATCGAGAATTCGAAACTGACCGTCGTCGGAGCCGGAAGCGTGGGATCCAGCTCCGCCTACGCCGCCTTGATCCGCGGATCGGCCAGACATGTGGCGCTGTACGACATCGCCACGCAGAAGGTCGAGGCCGAAGTGCTCGACCTCGCCCATGGCACGCAGTTCACCGGCTCCAGCGACATCGTCGGCGGCAGCGACATCTCCGTGGTCGCAGGCTCGCACGTCGTCGTGATCACGGCGGGCGCGAAACAGAACCCCGGCCAGACGCGGATCGAGCTGGCCGGAGTGAACGCCGGCATTCTCAAGAAGATGATGCCGCAGCTGCTGGAGGTGGCACCGAACGCCATCTACGTGATCGTGACCAACCCGTGCGATGTGCTCACCGTGCTCGCCCAGCAGGAGACCGGGCTTCCGCCCGAGCGGATCTTCGCGTCCGGCACCGTCCTGGACACCTCGCGTCTGCGCTGGAAGCTCGGTCAGCGCGCCGGGGTCTCCACCTCCAGCGTGCACGCGTACATCGTCGGCGAGCACGGGGACACCGAGTTCCCGCTGTGGTCCAAGGCGACGATCGGCACCGTCCCGATCCTGGAGTGGGAGACCCCCGGGCACCCTCCGATGAGCGCGGACGAACTGGACCACATCGCCGTGGATGTGCGGGATGCCGCGTACAAGGTCATCCAGGGCAAGGGCGCCACCAACTACGCCATCGGGCTGTCCACCGCACGGATCGTCGAGGCGATCCTCGGCGACGAGCACGCCGTGATGCCGGTCAGTACCGTGCTGCAGGACTATCACGGTGTCAGCGGCGTGGCGCTCTCGGTCCCCTCGGTGGTCAGCGCCTCCGGAGCGGTGCCGATCCACGAAAACCCGTTCTCCCCGCACGAGGTGGGTCTGCTGCGTCGGTCGGCGGACGCGCTGCGCGAGGTCGCCACCTCCCTGCGCTGAGCACCGCCCTCGCTGCGCTGAGCACTGCACCGGCCGTGGCCGAGCGCAGCATGGTCCCTGCCCGGCTGCGCGGAGGACGGGATGCCGCGGCCCGCCGGAGCGCGGCATCCGAGTGTCGCACGCCGCGCCTACCCTGAGAGCATGGCCACCCGACGCACGACCGCGACCGCGCCGTACCGGTGCACCGAGTGCGGCTGGACCGCGCTGAAGTGGGTGGGTCGCTGCGGTGAGTGCCAGCAGTGGGGCACGGTGGTTGAAGCATCCGAGCCGACCGGCCTGAACCGCGCCGTGACCGCCGTCACTCCCGGAACCGACCGCGTCGCGCGCCCGATCACGGCGATCGACTCCCGGGACACCCCGCGCCGCACCACCGGCGTCGGCGAGTTCGACCGCGTGCTGGGCGGCGGCATCGTCCCGGGGGCGGCGATCCTGCTCTCCGGCGAGCCCGGAGTGGGCAAGTCCACGCTGCTGCTCGAGGTCGCGGCCGCCAGCGCACGCGCCGGCCGACGCGTGCTCTACGCCAGCGCGGAGGAATCCACCGGCCAGGTGCGACTGCGCGCCGAGCGGACCGGGGCGCTGCACGACGAGCTCTACCTGGCCGCCGAGACCGACCTGGCGACGATCCTGGGGCATATCGACCAGGTCCAGCCCGAGCTGCTGATCGTCGACTCCGTCCAGACCGTGTCCTCGTCCCTCTCCGAGGGAATGGCCGGCCACCCCAGCCAGGTGCGCGAAGTGGCCTCCACGCTGATCCGCGTCGCCAAGGATCGCGGGCTCCCGGTCGTCCTGGTCGGCCACGTGACCAAGGACGGCTCGATCGCCGGCCCACGGATCCTGGAGCACCTCGTCGATGTGGTGTGCCAGTTCGAGGGCGACCGGCAGACGTCGCTGCGGTTCGTGCGCGCTCTGAAGAACCGCTTCGGACCGACCGACGAGGTGGGCTGCTTCGACATGACCGGTGCGGGCATCGCCGAGGTCGCCGATCCCAGCGCCCTCTTCCTCGGTCACGGCAGCCCGGAGCCGGGCACGTGCGTCGCGATCGCCTTGGAGGGCCGCCGCGCTCTGCCGGTCGAGGTGCAGGCACTGACGATACAGACCACGGCGCCCAACCCCCGGCGGATCGTGAACGGCGTGGACGGCGCGCGCGTGGCGATGGTCCTCGCGGTGCTGGAGAAGAAGGCCAGGATCGTGACCTCGAACTTGGACGTGTACGTCTCGACCGTGGGGGGCGTGCGGTTCACCGAGCCCGCCGCCGACCTGGCCATCGCGATCGCCGTCGCGGGGTCGGTACGCAATCAATCCGTACCCAAGACGCTCGCCGCGATCGGCGAACTGAGCCTCGCCGGCGAGATCCGCCCGGTGACGCAGACGGCCCAGCGCCGCAGCGAGGCCGCACGCCTGGGCTACAGCGAGTTCATCGACAACCGCTCGCGCACCCTGCGGGGCGCGCTGGACGACGTGCGGGCGCGCAGCAGAGCCGACCCCGGCGGCGACGTTCCGGAGTTCTAGCGCCGGCCGCGGAGCGTGGTGCGAGCCGCGGACGCCTGGAGCCGGCTGCCGCTCTGCTGACTCGGCATGCGGGCCAACGCGATGGGGATCACAAGCCCCGCGGTACACACGACTGCGACGATCAGGAACTCCATCGCATGAGCATGCCAGGCCGCGTCGCGGAAGTCGAGGCAGCCGACGGCGATCCGCTCATGCGTCCAGAGCGGCGATGAGCGCGGCGGGGCTGGCCTGCATCGGATGCGGCCCGGCGATGTCGAAGAACACCGTGGTGATGACCTCCTCGTGCAGCCCCAGGAACGCCCTTAGCCAGCCCGGGCTGTTCAGCGCGACCTTGGCCGGAAGGGAGGCCGGCTTGTTCGCGGCATCGCTGAACAGCAGCAGCGCGACCTGCCCGGTTCTCGGATCGCGATAGGTCCACACGTCGTCGGCACTGGACGCTTCCAGCCCCGATTCCGCCTCGGCATCCGCGGGGATCAGAGGGACCACCGTGGGTCCGTGTCGCAGGGCGAAGGCGACCGCGGCGAGATCCTGGGTCTGAAGCGCATCGCTGAGTGCCGTGTTGCGGAATTCGGGGAGTTCGTCGACCTCGCTCGGGTCGGGATCGTGTGCTGAAGCCATCGCTCCACGCTACCGAACGCCGCCCGTCTCTTGGCTCCGCGCACCCGCCGGCGGACCGTATGCGCTCAGGCGAGGAAGCCGCGCAGCAGTGCTTCCGAACCGGCCAGGTGTTCCAGGATGGCCGCCTCCGCGGCATCCGCTCGCCCTGCGAGGATCGCCGTGACGATGCGCTCGTGCTGAGCGTTGGAGTGCTCGATGTTGCGCGGCAGCAGGGGGAAGGTGTCCAGCCAGGCGTTCACCCGCGCGCGGTTCTCCGCCGCGAGCGCGACCAGCGAGGGGATGCCGGCGACTTCCGCGATCGTCAGGTGCAGCAGGGTGTCGAGACGGCGGTACTCCGCGGTGTCGGCAGCGGTTGCCGCTTCGTGGCGGGCCCACAGCTCGGTGCGGGACTCGGGGGTCAGGGTGCGCCCGGCCGCCGTGCGGGCGGCACCGGCTTCGAGCACCCGCCGCAGCCCCAGCACGTCGTCCAGCTCGTCCAGCGGCACCACCCCGGGATGCGGCGCCGGCGGCAGCGGGTCGGCCACGAAGGTGCCGCCGTATCGTCCGCGGCGGCGGACCAGGTATCCGGTGTCGGCGAGCTCGCGGATCGCCTCTCGCACGGTGTCGCGACTGACCTCGTACCGGCCGGCGAGCTCCCGCTCGGGCGGCAGGGACTCCCCGGGCGCGACCACGCCGAGCCGGATGGTCTGCACCAGACGTGCGACGGTGTCTTCGAGCGCGTTCCCCTCGCGCAGCGGCCGGTACACCGCCCGGCGCACCTCGCGCAGCGGCGTCTCGGTCACGGTGACCCCGGCAGGTCGTCGAAGACGCGGGAGAATTCCCACGTCGGCGTGCTGAGCCCTCGCTCCATGGCCGGTTTCTCCCCGTTCTTTCGCATGCGACCGGTCACAGGGGGGTGACGTAGGCGTTGGTGATTCCGCCGTCCACCACGAAGGTCGTCGCCGTCATGAACGACGCATCGTCCGAGGCGAGGAACGCCACCGCGGCGGCCAGCTCCTCCGGCTCGGCGAATCGGCCCATCGGCACGTGCACGAGCCGGCGCTGGGCCCGTTCGGGATCCTTGGCGAACAGCTCCTGCAACAGCGGCGTGTTGACCGGTCCCGGGCAGAGCGCGTTCACCCGGATGCCCTGGCGCGCGAACTGGACCCCGAGCTCCCGCGTCATGGCGAGCACCCCGCCCTTGGACGCGGTGTACGAGATCTGCGAGGTCGCCGAGCCCAGCAGCGCGACGAAGGAGGCGGTGTTGATGATCGACCCCTTGCCGGCCGGCACCATGTGGCGCAGCGCCGCGCGCGAGCACAGGTAGACGGACTTGAGGTTGACGTCCTGCACGCGATCCCACGCGGGCAGCTCCGTCGTCTCGATCGAATCGTCATCCGCAGGGGAGATGCCGGCGTTGTTGAACGCGATGTCGAGACGGCCGAACTCCTCCGCCACGCCGTCGAAGAGGGCGTTCACCTGCGCCTCATCGGCGACATCGACGCGGCGGAACACCCCGTGGACTTCGGATGCCGCGGCCTCCCCGGTCGCCGGGTCGACGTCGGCGACCACGACGAACGCGCCTTCGGCGGCGAACCGCCGGGCCGTCGCCAGACCGATGCCGCTGGCCCCGCCGGTGATGACGGCGACGCGGTCCTTCAGTCGCTGGGTGAGATCGACGTTCATTGCGCTGCTCCCGAGGGGGTGATGTCCCGAGAAGTCAGGGGAAAGACCCTCGGGGAGATGTGAATAGGGGACACGGAATCGAAGCGGGAGGGCATCGGACTCATCAGGCGTCTCCGGTCGCGTAGAAGACGTTCTTGGTCTCGGTGAAGTGCTCCGCCGCGTCCGGGCCGAGCTCGCGGCCGAGACCGGACGCCTTCATCCCCCCGAACGGGGTCGTATAGCGCACCGACGAGTGCGAGTTGACGGACAGGACACCGCTCTTGACCGCGCGCGAGACGCGCACGGCGCGGCCCAGGTTCTCGGTCCAGATCGACCCGGCCAGGCCGAAGATCGTGTCGTTGGCGAGGCGGACCGCATCGGCCTCGTCCTCGAACGGCAGCACTGCGACGACCGGCCCGAAGATCTCGTGCTGCGCCACCCGGTCCCGGGGCGAGTCGGGCAGGACGACCGCGGGCGCGAACCAGAACCCCGGGTCGTTCGGTGCGGAGCCGCGGAAGGCCACGCGCGAGTGCTTCACGAACGGGATCACCGAGTCCCGGTGTGCAGCCGAGATGAGCGGCCCCATCTCGGTCGCCTCGTCCCGCGGGTCGCCGACGCGCCAGTCGGCGACGGCGGGTTCGAGCAGCTCGAGGAAACGGTCGAACACGGAGCGCTGCACGAGGATGCGACTGCGCGCGCAGCAGTCCTGGCCGGCGTTGTCGAACACGGCGGCCGGCGCCGACGCGGCGGCGCGCTCCAGGTCGGCGTCCGCGAAGATGATGTTCGCGCTCTTGCCGCCCAGCTCGAGCGTGACGGGCTTGAGCGCACGGGCGCAGCCGGCCGCGACATCCGTCCCCACCTCCGTCGATCCGGTGAACACGACCTTGCGCACATCCGGGTGAGTGACGAACCGCTGGCCGACGACCGAACCGGACCCGGTGACCACCTGGAACAGCCCCTCCGGCAGTCCGGCCTGGAGGGCCAGCTCACCGAGTCGCATCGCGGTCAGGGGTGTCAGCTCGGCCGGTTTGAGCACCACCGCGTTGCCCGCCGCCAGCGCGGGCGCGAAGCCCCATGCCGCGATCGTCATCGGGAAGTTCCACGGCACGATGATGCCCACCACCCCGTACGGCTCGTGGAAGGTGACATCCAGGCCCCCCGCGACCGGGATCTGCCGACCGGACAGACGCTCAGGCGCTCCGGCGTAGAAGTTCAGCACCTGGGCGACATGGGATGCCTCCCATCGGGCGGAGTTGATCGGATGCCCGGAGTTCATCACCTCGAGTCCGGCCAGCTCCTCGATGTGCGCCTCCACGACCCGGGCGAACGCCCGCAGCGCATCCGCGCGGGCGACCGGGGCCAGCGCCGCCCAGGAGCGCTGGGCCGCGACCGCGCGGGAGATCGCCGCATCCACGTCGCCGACACCGGCGCGGGGCACCTCGCGAATGGGCTCGGCGGTGGCCGGGTTGATCAGGGTGAACGTGCTCACGGCATCGCCTCCAGTGTGGGTTCGCGCTCGGGCGGCGCGGCGACGGATCGCGACGCGGCATACCGGGATGCCTGGGCGACCAGCCCCGCGAAGAGCCGTCGGTCCTCGGTGTCCTGCTCCGGGTGCCACTGCACGCCCAGCAGGTATCCGTCCCCGGTGGACTCGACGGCCTGGACGAGCCCATCGTCGGTGCGCGCGGTGACCACGAGGCCGTCGCCGAGACGGTCGATGCCCTGGTGGTGGTAGCTGTGGACGGCCAGTTCGCCCGCACCGACCACGCCGGCCAGAGCGGTGCCGTCGTCGACGGCCACGGTGTTGGAGGCGAAGACGCCGCCGCCGAGGCGGTAACGGTCGGTGCCCATGGACTCAGGCAGGTGCTGCTGGAGAGTCCCGCCGCGGGCGACGTTGACCAGCTGCAGACCCCGGCAGATCGCCAGCACCGGGATGCGTCGCTCGTCGGCGCCCCGGAACAGCGCCAGTTCCCATGCGTCCCGGTCGGGGCGCGGTGGGTCGGTGGAGGGATGCCGCTCCGCGCCGTACAGCTCGGGCTGCACGTCCAGCCCGCCGGTCAGGATGAGTCCGTCCAGCCCGTCCAGCACGACGGATGCCCCCAGCTCGGGGTTGGGCTGGGGCGGCAGCAGCACCGCCACCCCGCCCGAGGCGGCGACCGCGTCGAAGTAGACGTGCGGGAGGAAGGCGGCGCGGACATCCCACACGCCCTGCCTGGCCTGCTCGAGATACGTCGTCAGGCCGATCACCGGCGCCCGCCGGTGCGAGCCCCCGACCGCCTCGGAGCCCGCGCCGGTCGACGGGTCAGAGTCGTTCGAAGCCACGGATCCGCTCCCAATCGGTCACTGCCGCGTCGTACGCCGCGACTTCGATCCGCGCCTGGTGGAGGTAGTGATCGACCATGTCGTCACCGAACGCCGCGCGGGCGATCGCGGACTGCTCGAACAGCTGCGCCGCTTCGCGCAGCGTGGTGGGCAGGTGGTCGACTCCGGCCGTGTACGCGTTGCCGGCGAGCGGCTCGGGCAGCGGGAGCTCGTTCGCGACGCCGTGCAGTCCGCCCGCGATGATCGCAGAGATGCCCAGATACGGGTTGAGGTCGCCGCCGGGCACCCGGTTCTCGACGCGCAGCGACTGCCCGTGGCCGATGACGCGGAGGGCGCACGTCCGGTTGTCCAGACCCCAGGCGACGCCGGTCGGGGCGAAGGACCCGTCCTGGTAGCGCTTGTACGAGTTGATCGTGGGGGCATAGAGCAGGGTGAATTCGCGCAGCGTCGCCAGGATGCCGGCGATCCAGTGGCCCATCAGCGGGCTGAACCCGTACTCGCCGTCACCGGCCATCACCGGCTCCCCGTCCGGGCCGCGCACCGACAGGTGGACGTGGCAGCTGTTGCCCTCGCGCTCGTTGAATTTGGCCATGAAGGTGATCGACTTGCCGTGCTTGTCGGCGATCTCCTTCGCGCCGTTCTTGTAGATGGTGTGCTGGTCGGCCGTCTCCAGGGCCTCGGCGTAGCGGAACGCGATCTCCTGCTGACCGAGGTTGCACTCCCCCTTGACGCCCTCGCTGTACATCCCGGCGCCGTCCATCCCCCGGCGGATGTCTCTCAGCAACGGCTCGAGCCTGCCCGAGGCGAGGATGTCGTAGTCCACGTTGTAATCCGTCGACGGTTGCAGGTCCCGGTAGCCGCGCGTCCAGGCATCCCGATAGGTGTCGTCGAAGACCAGGAACTCCAGCTCGGTGCCGGCGTATGCGGTCAGCCCCCGTTCGGCGAGGCGATCCCGCTGGTGTTTGAGGATCGCGCGCGGCGACTGGACGACCGGTTCACCTCCCTGCCAGGCCAGGTCTGCCATGACCAGCGCGGTCCCCTCGAGCCACGGCATCCGCCGCAGCGTCGCCGGGTCCGGCAGCAGCATCATGTCCCCGTAGCCCTTCTCCCAGCTGGACATCGCATACCCGTCGATGGTGTTCATGTCGACGTCGACCGAGAGCAGGTAGTTGCACGCCTCGGCGCCGTGCACGAGCACCTCCTCCTGGAAGAAGCGGGCCGAGACACGCTTGCCGACGAGCCGGCCCTGCGCATCGGCGAAGGCGACGATCACGGTGTCGATCCGGTCGGCCGCGATGGCAGCGTTCAAGTCCGCGGCGCTGAGGTTTCCTGGCATCCGTCACCCTCTCTGGGCGCGCAGTCCGCGCGCGGCACGAGCGCGATCCCGGGCGTCCGCGCTGCGTCCCACTGTAATCAGGAAGTTCCCCGCAAAGGTAGACAGAACCGACCTTTAGGCATCACAATCATGCGCATGGCGCCGCTCCGCTCCGCGCCGCACCCGACTGCTCGGAGGATCGATGACTCAGTCCAGCAATGTGCCCGCTCGCAGTGATTCGGCCAAGGTCGCCGGGGCGACCTATACGCGGGCGGGGGAAGGGTATTTCGAGAAGCGGACCCTGAAGCGGTCGGCGGGCATCTGGGGCCTGTGGGGGCTTGCGGTAGCCGCGGTCATCTCGGGTGACTTCTCCGGATGGAACTTCGGCATCGACTTCGCCGGATTCGGGGGCATGCTCATCGCCTTCGTGATCCTCGTGGCGATGTACTACGGCATGATCTTCTCGATCGGCGAGATGGCCGCCGCGATGCCGCACACCGGCGGTGCCTACTCGTTCGCACGATCGGCGATGGGGCCGTGGGGCGGCTTGATAACCGGAGCGGCCGAGACCATCGAGTACGTCGCGACCACCGCGGTCATCGTGTACTTCTCCGCGTCGTACGCCGATGCGATCACGACCGAACTGCTGAACTTCTCTATGCCGACGTGGGTGTGGTGGATCATCCTGTACGTCGCGTTCATCGCACTGAACTCCTGGGGCGCCGCCATCTCGTTCCGGTTCGCGATCGTGGTCTCGATCATCTCGATCGGCATCATCGTGGTCTTCTCGCTGATGTCCCTGTTCACCGGGTCGTTCTCGTGGGATGCGCTGTGGAACATCGAGCCCGACCCTGGGCAGTCGGCGTTCCTGCCCCACGGCTTCTTCCCCATCCTGTTCGCGCTGCCGTTCGCGATGTGGTTCTTCCTCGGGATCGAAGAGCTGCCGCTGGCCGCGGAGGAATCGCACAACCCGGTCCGCGACATCCCCAAGGCGGGATTCTGGGCGCGCGGCACGCTGATCGTGACGGGTCTGCTGGTGCTGTTCCTGAACACCGGCGTCATCGGCGCCGAGGCGACGGGGGTCGCGGCGGAGCCGCTGCTGGACGGGTTCCGCGCGATCGTCGGCGACCAGCTCGCCGCGCTGCTTGCCCTGTTCGCACTGGTCGGACTGCTGGCTTCACTGCAGGGGATCATGTTCGCCTACGGACGCAACATGTACTCGCTCTCGCGTGCCGGGTACTACCCGAAGTTCCTCTCACTCACCGGCAAGCGCCAGACTCCGTGGGTCGCGCTGGTGGTGGGCGCGGTGATCGGCTTCGTCGCCCTGGTGGTGCTGGAGAGCCTGGCTGCCGTCAACGAGGGAGCCGGGGCCGTGGCCGGCGCCATCGTGCTGAACATCGCGGTGTGGGGCGCGGTACTCGCCTATCTGCTTCAGATGATCTCGTTCATCATCCTGCGCCGGAAGTTCCCGAACGCCAGCCGCCCATATGTCAGCCCGTGGGGGGTGCCCGGTGCCGTGATCGCCGCGGTGATCGCCGCCCTGATCTTCGTCGGCTTCCTGCTGAACCCGACGTTCCTGCCCGCCATCATCGCGATCGGAATCGTCTACGTGGTCATCCTGGTCGGCTTCGCCGTGTCCTTCCGGCACCGCCTCGTGCTCTCTCCCGAGGAGGAGTACGCACTGTCCGGCGGCACGCATCGGGACCCTCAGGCGGAGGGCTATGACGCAATGGAGTCGGAAGTCTTCGGCGACAGGTCCTAGCATGGGGGAAGCGGGGTCGGAGTGGTCCGGGGGGATACTCCGACCCCGCGTTCTCTGCTGAGCCAGACGCCCCTGCTCGCGCGAGGCGGAAAAGAGCCTCCGGTCAGGCGTTAAGGCGCTTTTGCGATGTTGCCAGGACACGTGAATGGCCCCCTCGGGCCACCCCCTGCGCGGGGGATGACTCGAGAGGGCCATATGCTCACCGGAGGCTCTTGTTCTCTCGCTGGGGACGGATCACTGCTGGGGGGCAGCCAAGAGCCGGTTGAACCGGGAGCTGAATCAAGAGTACGCGCGCCGGGCCGGAGACGTCTGTCCCCTCTTCGGGGGACAGTGTGCACAGTGGCGATCGGGCAGGCCGCGCGTGGCCGATCCGGTGCGTCAGTACAGGAAGATCTGCTTGGACTGCATCGATGGGATGCCGCCGATTTCGACGCTGAGATGGTACGAGGCCCCATCGCCCGGTGCGGTCTGCCGATTGCCGCCGCCGCAGTCGTCCACCGACGATCGGGACCGATCCCAGGTGAGCGGGGCAGCGCTGGAGACGGACTGACCCGCCGCAAGCAGGACGAGCATGTCACTGGGTTCGGTCTGGCAGTCCGTCGAGCGCCACCAGACGTCGCTGCCGCTCACGATCGTGAACGCCTGCGTGCTCGTGCCGACGTTGATGGTGCAGTCCGCGGCGCCGTTGTTGGTCAGCCGGATGGACAGCTGCGGGTTCTGCCCAGGATCGTAGCCGTCCTGATCGGTGAGCGGCTCGACCGTGACGTCACGGGACATGCACGACTTGGCCGTGGGCGCGGTGGTCTGAGTCGGCGCCGCGGAGGGGGAGGGAACGGCATCCGGAGCCGCCTCTGCAGTCGGCGTCTCGCTCGGCGTCGGGGTCGAGGCTCCGGGCACCGGCAGATCGATGACGCCGGCCTGTGTCGCCGTGGGTGTCGGATCGGGTGCGATTGCGGATGCACCGCGCCATGGCTGTGCGATGAGCACCCACACCAGCGCGACGGCAGCCATCAGCGCGAGCAGCAGCACGAGCCGCCGTCGCCGGTAGACCGCCGGCGACAGCCGTCTGCGGGGAGGGGCGGCGCTCATGCCTCCAGGCTAAGCCCGCGCCCCGGGCCACTCCGGGTCGGCGCGCCCCTTTCGGTCATCGCCATCGGCGAAGCGGAGCCCGCCGGGTCAGCGGGTGCGCAGCCCGTCCAGGGCGACGGTCATCACGTCGGCGGCCAGTTCGGCGGCGCCCTCCGGACCGGTCGGCCGGTACCATTCGACGATCGAGTTGACCATGCCGAACAGCAGGCGGGTCGCGACCGCGGCGTCGACATCGGCGCGCACGGTGCCCTCCTCCTGTGCGGCGCGCATCATTCCGGTGATCTTGTGATCGAACGCGCGGCGGCGCTCCAGCGCGCGCCGTTCCACGTCGCTGTTGCCGCGGACGCGCAGGAGCAGCGTGACGAAGGGCAGCTTGTCCACCAGGACCCCGACCGCTCCCCGCAGCACGTGGCCGAGCCGCTCCCCCGCACCCCCCTCCCGCGCACCGGGTTCGCGCAGCACGCCCTCCAGCCCGTCGAGGGCCTCATCGAGCGCCACATCCAGCAGATGCTCCTTGGAATCGAAGTGGTGGTACAGGGCCGACTTCGACAGTCCCAGCCGAGCCGCCAATGACGCGACCGAGGTCGCGTCATAGCCCTGCGCGATGAAGACGTCCACGGCGATTTCGAGGATCTGCCGCCGATCGTATCCCGGTCGTCCGCGGCGTGCGGGGGCGAGGTGCGCTGCGGCGGTGAGATCGGACACGCCTCCAGTGTCGCACCGGCCCACACCGCCGAGCGCTTTTCCTGAACGATCGGTAAGGTATGGGCGAGCGCGACGGCCCACAACCCGAGGAGACAGCGGATGAGCGGCATTCTGCCCAGTTACGTCGAGGGCGCGTGGTGGACCCCCGCGCACGAGGTCGGGGCGACGGATGTGCGCGATGCCTCGACGGGTGAGATCGTGGCCCGGGTCAGCACCGCAGGTCTCGACCTCGGCGCCGCGCTGGAGTATGCCCGCACGGTGGGCCAGGCGAGCATCGGTGCGCTCACCTTCCACGAGCGCGCGGTGCTGCTCAAGAAACTCGCCCTCGCCCTGACCGAACGCAAGGAGGAGCTGTACGGGCTGTCCGCGCGCACCGGGGCGACCAGAGCCGACTCCTGGGTGGACATCGACGGCGGCATCGGCGTGCTGTTCTCGTACTCGGGCAAAGCCAGACGCGAGATGCCGAACACCCGGGTGTTCGTCGACGGCCCCGTCGAGCCGCTGTCCACGGACGGCTCATTCCTCGGCCGGCACATCTACACGCGGCTGCCCGGCGTCGCCGTCCAGGTCAACGCGTTCAACTTCCCGGTGTGGGGATCGCTGGAGAAGTTCGCACCGGCCTTCCTGGCGGGCATGCCCAGCCTGGTCAAACCCGCGACACCGACCGGCTACGTCGCCGAGGCGTTCGTGCGCATCCTGGTCGAGTCGGGCCTCCTGCCGGACGGTGCGCTGCAGCTGGTCAGCGGAAGCGTGCCGGACCTGTTCGAGCATCTCCGTCTCGGCGACATCGTCGGCTTCACCGGCAGCGCGACGACCGCCGAGAAGCTGCGTGCGCATGACAGCATCCAGACCGGCGGAGTCCGGTTCACCAGCGAGACCGACTCGATCAACGCGTCCGTGCTGGGGCCCGATGCCGTTTCCGGAACGCCCGAGTTCGATGCGTACGTCCGCCAGCTCGTCACCGAGATGACCGCCAAGGCGGGACAGAAGTGCACCGCCATCCGCCGGGCTCTGGTGCCCGCGGCATCCGTCGACGCTGTCATCGATGCCGTGCGCGCCCGGATCGACGAGCGCGTGGTCCTCGGCGACCCCCGGGCGGAGGGCGTGACGATGGGTCCGCTCGCCTCGACCGCGCAGCGCGACGACGTGCTGTCGCAGGTCGAGCGGCTCGAAGCGGCAGGCGGTCAGCTCGTGATCGGCTCGACCCGCACGCCGTCGGTGACCCGCGCCGACGGGACCGTGGGCGAGGCGCCGGAGGGCGCCTTCGTGACGCCGCTGCTGCTGCGGTTCCCGGATGCCGGAGCCGATGCCGTGCACCGGCTCGAGGCATTCGGACCGGTCGCGTCGGTGCTCGGATACGACACCGTCGCGCAGGCGGCCGATCTGGTCGCGCGCGGCGGCGGATCGCTGGTCACGAGCATCGCGACGCACGACCCCGAGATCGCGCTGGAGCTGATGAGCCGCATCTCGGCGTTCAACGGGCGCGTGCTGCTGCTGGACCGGGACGATGCACGCTCCTCGACGGGGCACGGCTCGCCGCTGCCCACCCTGGTGCACGGCGGTCCGGGACGCGCCGGCGGCGGCGAGGAGCTCGGCGGCATCCGCGCGGTCCTGCATCACATGCAGCGCACCGCGGTGCAGGGCTCCCCCGAGATGCTCACCGCGCTCACCGGCGTGTGGCACGCCGGTGCCGCGTCCAACTCGGTGGGCCGGCATCCGTTCCGCAAATCCCTCGCCGAGCTGCGGATCGGCGACCAGATCGTCTCGGCGTCGCGAGAGGTCGCGCTCGAGGACATCGAGACCTTCGCGCGGTTCACCGGCGACACCTTCTATGCGCACATGGACGAGGCGGCCGCCGCCGCGAACCCGTTCTTTCCGGGACGGGTGGCGCACGGCTACCTGCTGGTCTCCTGGGCGGCCGGGCTGTTCGTCGACCCGGAACCGGGACCGGTGCTGGCCAACTACGGGCTGGAGAATCTGCGTTTCGTCACGCCGGTCTCGCCCGGCGATCGGATCCGCGTGGAGCTGACCGCCAAGCAGATCACCCCGCGCGAGACCGACGAGTACGGCGAAGTGCGGTGGGATGCCGTGATCCGCAACCAGAAGGACGAGGTCGTCGCCCAGTACGACGTGCTGACCCTCGTCGCCAAGGAGCTGCCCGCCGCGTAGCGGCGTACACGCCGCACGGTGGCCTCAGCTCGGCGGCAGGGTGCGGTCCGTCGTGAGCGACCGGCCGCGCACCTCCGCCACGACCTCCCCCGTCTCGTCCACGACGCTCACGTCGTAGAGTCCCGCCCGCCCGCTGCGCACCCGGCGCACGGCCGTGGCGGTGAGGGTCTGGCCGGCTGTCGTGGATCGGAGGAACGTGACATCCGCGCCCTGCGCGACCGTGATCCGCTCGTCCTCGTTGCAGGCGATTGCGAAGGCGGTGTCGGCGAGCGCGAACACCAGGCCGCCATGGGTGATGTGGAAGCCGTTGGTCATGTCGTCGCGGATCACCATGTGCACCACGGCCCGGCCGGGTTCGTCGTGGTCGACGACCATGCCCAGCGCAGCCGAGGCGCGATCGCGTTCCATCATCGCTTCCGTGGGTCGCCGCATGTCTGCCATAATAACTAAACGATCGTTCTGTAAACCACCGTTCTGCAAAGGCAGGAGTCGACGATGACCTCCGTGCATGTGACCACCGTCGAACCGGAGATCTCCGACGGGGAGCGCCGCTTCTCCGAGATCATCGCCGCGGACTCGCGCGTCGAGCCCCGCGATTGGATGCCCGACGCGTACCGCCGGACGCTGATCCGGCAGATCTCCCAGCACGGTCACTCCGAGATCATCGGGATGCAGCCGGAGGGCAACTGGATCACGCGCGCGCCGAGCCTGAAGCGCAAGGCGATCCTGATGGCCAAGGTGCAGGACGAGGCCGGTCACGGCCTGTACCTGTACTCGGCCGCCCAGACCCTCGGCATCACGCGGGAGGAGATGACCGAGCAGCTGATCGCCGGCACGGCGAAGTACTCCTCGATCTTCAACTATCCGACCCCCACCTGGGCGGACATGGGTGCGATCGGCTGGCTCGTCGACGGCGCCGCGATCTGCAACCAGGTGCCCCTGTGCCGTGCGTCGTACGGTCCCTACGGGCGTGCGATGGTGCGCATCTGCAAGGAGGAGTCCTTCCATCAGCGCCAGGGCTTCGAGATCCTGTTCACCCTCATGCAGGGCTCCCCGGCGCAGCGGGAGATGGCGCAGGATGCCGTGAACCGCTGGTACTGGCCGAGTCTGATGATGTTCGGCCCGCCCGATGACCAGTCCCCGAATTCCGCACAGTCCACCGCCTGGAAGATCAAGCGCTTCTCGAACGACGAACTGCGCCAGCGCTTCATCGGGATGCTGGTGCCCCAGGCCGAGGCGCTGGGCCTGACGCTGCCGGATCCGAACCTGCGCTGGGACGAGCAGACGCAGCGCTACCGGCACAGCGAGATCGACTTGACCGAGTTCTTCGAGGTGCTCGCCGGACGCGGACCGATGAACGCCGAGCGGCTGCGTGCCCGCCGTGAGGCCCACGAGAACGGCGCATGGGTGCGGGCGGCGGCGGCCGAGTACGCGCGCAAAGCGCGCGCTGCGCGCGCGACCGGAGCCCCGAGTCACGCCGAAGGGGCGGTGGCGTGATGGGTGCCGCGCCGACCCCCGGTGCGTCCGGCGCCGAGGCCCCGGACGCGGTCGCCGGACGCGTCGGACCGGGCGCGTCGCCTGCCGAGCAGTGGCCGCTGTGGGAGGTCTTCGTCCGCGCCAACCGCGGCCTGAGCCACGTGCACGCCGGGTCGCTGCATGCACCGGACGCGGAGATGGCCGTCCGCAACGCCCGCGACCTGTACACGCGGCGCGGAGAGGGCACCTCCATCTGGGTCGTCCCGGCCGACGCGATCACGGCCAGCGATCCGGATGCGAAGGGCGCGTTCTTCGAGAGCCCGGCCGGCAAGAACTACCGTCACGCGGTGTACTACACCGCCTCCGCGGGGGTGCCGCACCTGTGAGCCGCCACGAGGACGCGTTTCAGGTTCACGGCTCGGTCACGGTCGATCAGGTCGAGCTGTCCGCCGAGCTCGCCGGGGCCGAGGATGCGATCGCGTCACCGGAGATCGCGGAGTACGCGCTGTGGCTCGGCGACGATGCCCTGATCCTCTCGCAGCAGTTGGGCTGGTGGATCACCCGCGCCCCGGAGCTCGAGGAGGACGTCGCGCTCGGCAACATCGCGCTGGACCTGCTCGGCCACGCCCGCTCGCTCCTGCGATATGCGGGCTCGGCGGACGGGCGCTCCGAGGACGACCTGGCCTACTTCCGCGACGAGCGCGAGTTCCGCTGCGCGTGGATCGTGGAGCAGCCCAACGGCGATTTCGCGCAGACGACCGCCCGGCAGCTCGTGGCCGCGACCTACATGTTCGAGCTGTATTCGGCCCTGCGCCACTCGCACGACGAGACGCTCGCGGCGATCGCCGAGAAGTCGCTCAAGGAGGTCGATTACCACCGGGATCACGCCATCCAGTGGCTGCTGCGTCTGGCCGGCGGCACCGCGGAGTCCCGGACGCGGATGATCCGCGCCGTCGGAGACGTCTGGCCGTACGTGGACGAGCTGTTCCGCGACGAGCCGCTCCTGGACCGCCTGGAGGGCATCGCGGTGCGCCCTTCGACCCTGCGCGACGGCTTCGACGCGGTCATCGCGGCCGTGTTCGCCGAGGCGGAGCTGGACCTGCCGCAGGGGTTCGTCTCCGCCGGCGGCGGCCGGCACGGCACGCACTTCTCGACGTTGGGCTATCTGCTCGCCGAGATGCAGGTGCTCGCGCGACAGCATCCGGGGGTGACCTGGTGATGCGTCCCGCGACGGCACGGCGCCCGCATTCACGCGCGCACGCGTGGAGGGTCGCGGCGACGGTGACCGACCCGGAGGTTCCCGTGCTGACCATCGAGGATCTGGGGGTCCTGCGCGCGGTCGAGGTCGACGGTGACCGCGCCACGGTCACGATCACCCCGACCTACAGCGGCTGCCCCGCGCTCGAGACGATGCGCGACGACGTCGTCCTGGCCCTCACCGCCGCCGGATACGACACCGTCGAGGTGCGCACCACCCTGACGCCGGCATGGACGACGGACTGGATGAGCGATGCCGGCAAGCGCAAGCTGACCGAATACGGCATCGCACCCCCGTCCGGGCGGTCCGCGATCGCGCAGGCGCCGATCCGCCTGCGCCTGGCTGTGAGGTGCCCGCGGTGCGGATCCCTGGACACCCGCGAGGTCGCCCGCTTCGGCTCCACCTCGTGCAAGGCACTGTACGAGTGCCGGGCGTGCCTGGAGCCCTTCGACTCCTTCAAGGTGCTGTGAGCACGCAGACGCGCCGCCGCGCGCGGTTCCACGAACTCGAGGTCGCGGCGGTCCGCCCGCTCACGGCGGAGAGCATCGAGGTGACCTTCGCCGTCCCGCCTCAGCTGCACGGCGACTACGACTACCTGCCCGGTCAGTACGTCGCGCTGCGCGCACACCTGCAGGGGCGTGAGGTGCGCCGCAGCTACTCGATCTGCCGGCCGCCGGCGCCCGGTTCGATCAGCGTGGGGATCAAGCGGGACCTCGGCGGGCTGTTCTCGGTGTGGGCCCACGAGAACCTGAGGGCCGGGGTCCGCATCGACGTGATGAGCCCGGAGGGGACCTTCACCTCCGGGCTGCCCGACCTGGACGGCGCGCACCTGGTCGGCATCGCCGCCGGTTCGGGGATCACGCCGATGATGTCGCTGGCCGGGTCCGTGCTGGCCGCGTCGCCGACCGCCCGCTTCACGCTCATCTACACCAACCGCGCCACGCAGGACGTGATGTTCCTCGAAGAGCTCGCCGACCTCAAGGACCGCCACCCCGCCCGCCTGGCACTGCACCACGTCCTGTCGCGCGAGCAGCGCGCCGCGCCGCTGTTGTCCGGCCGCATCGACGCGCCGAAGCTGGACGCGATCCTGGACCGCCTGGTGGAGCCGGCCATGGTGACGGAGTGGTTCCTGTGCGGCCCGTTCGAGCTGGTCGCCCTCTGCCGGGACACCCTGGAGCGTCGCGGTGTGCCGGCCGACAGCATCCGGTTCGAGCTGTTCACGACGGATGCCGACGGCCCCCGGATCGACCGCGGACGACCCGTCGAGGTGCGGGCGGGCGACGAGATGCGCACCGTCGAATTCACCCTCGACGGGCTGCGCTCGAGCGTGGCCTCCCCGGTCGCGGCGAACGAGGCGATCCTGGATGCCGCGCTGCGCGTCCGCGGCGACGTGCCGTTCGCCTGCGCGGGCGGGGTGTGCGGCACGTGCCGTGCCCGGCTCGTAGCCGGCACGGTGCGGATGACGCAGAACTTCGCGCTCGAGCCGGACGAGCTCGAGCGCGGCTATGTGCTGACCTGCCAGTCCCACCCCACGAGCGATCGCGTCGTGGTGGACTACGACGTCTAGGAGCCGCATGATCGACCTCACCATCGCCGATGACCTCGCCCACGTGGTGCTGAACGCCCCGGCCAAGCGCAACGCACTCGATGAGGCCGCGCTGAGGGACATCGGCGCGGCCTACGACGCCGCCGAGGCGGCCGGGGTGCGCGCCCTGCTGCTGCGCGGCGAGGGTCCGGCGTTCTGCGCGGGCCGCGACATCTCCGGAGTGGATCCGCGCGAGGACGATGTGCTGGGGTACCTCGGCGGGCTGGTGACCCCGCTGCTGCGGCGCATGTCCGCCTTCCCGGCACCGACCTTCGCGGCCGCACAGGGGGCGTGCCTGGGTGTCGGTCTGGGACTGCTGATCGCGACGGATGTGGTCTACGTCGCCGACAGCGCCAAGATCGGCTCGCCGTTCGCGGCGCTGGGGGCCACGCTCGATTCGGGCGGGCACGCGCTCTTCTACGAGCGTCTCGGCGCCCACAAGACCCTCGACCTGATCTACACCGGGCGACTGATGAGCGGCACCGAGGCGGTGCAGTCCGGCTTGTTCTCCCGCGTCCTGCCCGCCGAGGAGGTGCTCGCCGCGACGCAGGACGCGGCATCCCGTGCCGCAGCCGGCGCCACCGCGGCGTTCCTGGCCAGCAAACGCCTGGTCTCGCGGATCCGCGACGAACGCCTCGCGCTGTGGGAATCGGTCGAGCTGGAGAACGCCGCCCAGGCGGCGCTGGGCGAGACCGACGATTACCGGGAGGGGTTCGCCGCGTTCCAGCAGAAGCGGCCGCCCCTCTTCACCGGCGCCTAACCGGGCGTCGCTTCCCGGGTCAGAGGTGCTTGAGCATCCGGGTGTTTCCGAGCGTGTTGGGTTTGACGTGCGCGAGGTCGAGGAACTCCGCGACCCCCTCGTCGGGGCTGCGGACCAGCTGCGAGTACACGTCCGGGTCGACGATCTGCTCGCCGATCGGGGTGAAGCCCCGGCGGGTGAAGAACTCGACCTCGAAGGTCAGGCAGAACAGGCGGGACAGACCCAGGGCGCGGGCATTCGCCTCCAGGGCCGAGACGATCTCGCCGCCCACCCCGTGGTGCAGCCACTCGTCCGCGACGATCAGGGTGCGAACCTCGCCGAGGTCCTCCCAGATGACGTGGAGGGCGCCGCAGCCGATCAGCTGCCCGGCGTCGTCCTCGGCGACCACGAACTGCTGCACGGCCTCGTAGAGCACCACGAGGTCCTTGCCGAGCAGGATCCGCCGGTGCACGTACGGCTCGAGCAGGTCACGGATGCCGCGGATATCCGCGGAACGGGCCGCCCGGATCGTGTATTGGCTCACGGTCCCAGCGTACGGTGCGCCCGCGAGCTTCTGCCGAGCACCCGCCCCCCTGCGTTCACTTGCCCTGCATGTACGCCAAAACCGCCCTCGCCCGTACATCCACGACAAGCGAACCGCCGAGGAGGGGCCGCGCGGAAGGGCCCGCATCCCACGTTCACTTGCCCTGCATGTACGCCAAAACCGCCCTCCCGCGTACATCCACGACAAGTGAACCGCAGAGGGCTCGGCGCTGGACGACGAAGAGCGGATGCCGCAGCATCCGCTCTTCGTTCCCCGGCGTGGCCGGGACGGTCCTACTCGCCGGACGCGACCGCGAGGTCGGGTGTCGAGCTGATCTCGCCGCCGGTGGTGATGCCGACCGCGACCTTGTCGCCGCGCGGGCCGTTCTCGAAGACGAACTCGTCGTTCACGGCATCGACCGTGACGTGGTCGCCGGAGTTCAGCTCACCGTGCAGGATGCGCTCGGACAGACGGTCCTCGACCTCGCGCTGCATGGCACGACGCAGGGGGCGCGCGCCCAGTGCCGGGTCGAACCCGATCTCGATGAGCTTCTCCTTGGCGGCCTGGGACAGCTCGATCGTCATGTCCCGATCCAACAGGCGATCGCCGAGGCGCTTGGTGAACAGGTCCACGATCTGGATCAGTTCCGGCTTGCTCAGCTGCGGGAACACGATGATGTCATCGACGCGGTTGAGGAACTCGGGCTTGAAGTGCCGCTTGAGCTCTTCCTGCACCTTGCCCTTCATCCGGTCGTAGGACGTGGCCGTGTCACCCTCGACCTGGAACCCGACCGGGCCGCCCGCGATGTCGCGTGCACCCAGGTTGGTGGTCATGATGATGACGGTGTTCTTGAAGTCGACGACGCGACCCTGACCGTCGGTCAGACGGCCCTCCTCCAGGATCTGCAGGAGAGAGTTGAAGATGTCCGGGTGGGCCTTCTCGATCTCGTCGAACAGCACCACCGAGAACGGCTTGCGGCGCACCTTCTCGGTCAGCTGTCCGCCCTCCTCGAACCCGACGAAACCGGGAGGGGCACCGAACAGCCGCGAGACCGTGTGCTTCTCACCGAACTCCGACATGTCCAGGGAGATCAGCGCAGCCTCGTCGTCGAACAGGAACTCCGCGAGCGCCTTGGCCAGCTCGGTCTTTCCGACGCCGGTGGGACCGGCGAAGATGAACGAGCCGGAGGGACGCTTCGGGTCCTTCAGGCCGGCGCGCTGACGGCGGATGGTCTTGGCAAGCGCCGAGATCGCCTCTTCCTGGCCGATGACCCGCTGGTGCAGGGCCTTCTCCATGAAGACCAGACGGCTGGACTCCTCCTCGGTGAGCTTGAAGACCGGGATGCCGGTGGCCTGCGCGAGGACCTCCGCGATCAGACCCTCGTCGACCACGGCGTGGGTTGCCACATCCCCGCTCTTCCACTGCTTCTCCAGGCGCAGCCGCTCGGCCAGCAGCGACTTCTCCTCGTCGCGCAGCGATGCGGCCTTCTCGAAGTCCTGGTCCTCCGAGGCCTGTTCCTTCTGCTCGCGCACCTTCGCGATCTTGTCGTCGAATTCACGCAGCTCGGGCGGCGACGAGAGGATCGACAGGCGCAGGCGGGCGCCGGCCTCGTCGATCAGGTCGATGGCCTTGTCCGGCAGGAAGCGGTCGCTGACGTACCGGTCGGCCAGATTCGCGGCGGCGACGATCGCGCCGTCGGTGATCTGGACCTTGTGGTGCGCCTCGTAGCGGTCGCGCAGGCCCTTGAGGATGTTGATCGCGTGGGGAAGGCTCGGCTCGGCGACCTGGATCGGCTGGAAGCGGCGCTCCAGTGCGGCATCCTTCTCGAAGTGCTTGCGGTACTCATCGAGCGTGGTCGCGCCGATCGTCTGCAGCTCTCCGCGAGCCAGGAGCGGCTTGAGGATGGATGCCGCGTCGATGGCACCCTCGGCGGCACCGGCGCCCACGAGCGTGTGGATCTCGTCGATGAAGACGATGATGTCGCCGCGCGTGCGGATCTCCTTGGTGACCTTCTTCAGGCGCTCCTCGAAGTCACCGCGGTAGCGGGAACCCGCGATGAGGGAGCCGAGGTCGAGCGAGTAGACCTGCTTGTCCTTGAGCGTCTCGGGGACGTCGTTCTTCACGATCGCCTGTGCGAGACCTTCGACGACGGCGGTCTTGCCGACGCCGGGCTCTCCGATCAGCACCGGGTTGTTCTTGGAGCGACGAGACAGGATCTGCATGACCCGCTCGATCTCCTTTTCGCGCCCGATCACCGGATCGAGCTTGTTCTCGCGCGCAGCCTGCGTCAGGTTGCGACCGAACTGGTCGAGCACCGCAGAACCTCCCTGAGCGGCTTGGGTGTTGTCGTGCGCGGCGCCGCTGACGGCGGCGGGTTCCTTGCCCTGGTAGCCCGAGAGCAGCTGGATGACCTGCTGGCGCACCTTGTTCAGGTCGGCGCCGAGCTTGACCAGCACCTGGGCTGCGACGCCCTCGCCTTCGCGGATCAGACCGAGCAGGATGTGCTCGGTGCCGATGTAGTTGTGACCGAGTTGCAGTGCTTCGCGCAGGGACAGCTCGAGCACCTTCTTGGCCCGCGGCGTGAACGGGATGTGGCCGGTCGGCTGCTGCTGACCCTGGCCGATGATGTCCTGCACCTGCTCGCGCACGGCGTCGAGCGAGATGCCCAACGACTCGAGCGCCTTGGCGGCGACACCTTCACCCTCATGGATCAGACCGAGCAGGATGTGCTCGGTGCCGATGTAGTTGTGGTTGAGCATCTTCGCCTCTTCTTGGGCGAGCACAACAACACGACGGGCACGGTCCGTGAATCTCTCGAACATCATCCATTCCTCCGGCACTGGGCCAACGGGCGCACCGAGCGCCTTACATCGAGGGTAACGACGGGGGGATGCCGTTATGCCGGTGTTCGCCATGGGCATAGCGCCCGGCTACCGGGGGGGCGATCGGATATCGGCACGGGTTGACACCGGCATCCGACATGCATATCGTCTTTCGATAACAACGATTATCGATATACACACGTCGTCACGCGAAAGGGAACTCCTCGGATGACCACGCCCGAAAGCATTTCCAAGACCATGGAGCGGGGCACACTCGCTCTGTTCGTGGCTGCGGCCGCGGTCATCGGTCTGCTCCTGCTGCTGCCTCCCCTTCGTCAGATCGCCCACATGGCCGGAGGCCGCACCCCGGTGGGTCTGCTCACCGACGCGGAGGTCCCCCATGTCGGATCCGCCGGGGGTGCGGGCATCGAGTCGGCGACGTTCGAGTCCGCCTGGGTCATCGCGACCGGCCTGAGCGACTCCACCCGGGGGCTGGTCGCGGCCGGAGTGGGCTTCGGCGCACTCACCGCCGCCATCACCGCCGGAGCGGTGGCCTACTTCTTCCTCCTGCTGCTGTGGAAGCGCCCCTTCCACCGCTCCTTGGTCGTCGCGACGCAGATCGCAGGGAGTGCGCTGCTTCTGGGCAGCCTGCTCTCCGGCGGGCTGGGCGGGCTCGGACGCATGATGGCCGCCTCCGAGCTCAACCCGATCGCGGGCGATGTCTTCCTGGTGGCCTTCTCGTTCGAGCCCGGCGTCCTCCTGGCCGGGGTCGCCGTGCTCGCCCTGTCCTTCGTGTTCGACCGAGGGCAGCGCCTGCAGCGCGACACGGAAGGACTGATCTGATGAACGAGGCGATCACCCGCAGGGAGCGGGCGGACCTCATGGCTCCGCTGATCGCCGCGGTGGCGCTGGCCGTCGTGGTGGTCGTGACGACGGTGATCCGGTGGCTGGAGACGTTCACCCCGGCCGGCCTGGTGGCGGGGGTGCCCTTCCCGGGCGTCCCAGTGGACTTCTCCCCGGCAGAAGGCGAGCCGGTCACGAGCGTGCACGTGACCGCGGGAGACATCGTCGCCCGAGGAGTCAACTCCGTCTCGACAGTGTCACTGGGGCTTTCGATCGTCGTGGGAGCACTGGCCTGGTTGGCCGTGATCGCCGTGTTCGCGACGCTGGCGGTGCGGTTCCTGCACGGGCGATTCTTCGACAGGGGCAATCCCCGACTGCTCGACGCCGCGGCGTGGACCATGCTCGGCGGGGCGCTCGCGGTCTACATGCTCGAGACGTTCGGCCGGAACGGGGTGCTGGCCGCCGCGGGCCTGTCCGGATACGTCCCGCCTTCGTGGGCGGTGGCGGCGCCGTTCATCCCGATCTGGATCGCGGCGATGGCGCTGGGACTCATCTCGCTCGCGTTCCGCCGCGGCATCCGGATGCAGCGCGACAGTGAAGGACTCGTGTGACTCCCGCGGAGTCCGACGAGGACGGACCGAGCGGCATCCACTGCCGGCTGGACGAACTGCTCGAGGACAAGGGGATGACGCTGACCCGACTGTCCGAGCTGGTCGGCGTCTCGGTCGTGAACCTCTCGGTGCTCAAGAACGACCGCGCTCGGGCGATCCGCTACTCCACACTCGCTGCGATCTGCCGCGTCCTGGAGTGCCAGGTCGGCGAGCTCCTCGTCCTGCGCGAACCGTGATCGGATGCCGAGGCCGCGGCATCCGATCACACCGAGGTCAGTGCTCGCCGACGATGGGGATCCGCACGTTGTCGAACTCCGCGCCGGTCAGCACCGCGAAGGTCTCGGCGTCATCGGCCAGACCCTCGGCGACGGCGAGCACCGCACGCGGGGCCAGGTCCATCGTGCACACCTGATCCGTCGGCGGCGTGGCGAACAGGACGGTGACCTCGGACGGGCCGGAGAGGGTGACCGTCTCGACCATCGGCGCACAGGTCGAGGATCCCCACGTGAGGATCACGAACTGGCCGTCCGCATCGGTCCACCCGGCGCTGGGCGCGTAGTCGGTCGTACCGCCGGCGGTCAGGCCCGGGACACCGTCCAGATCGGTGTCGCCGCGCCACCCGTCGCCGGTGACCCGGATCTCCAGATCCTGGGTGGGGTCCACACCCGCAGGCAGCACGACCAACGACACACGGGGGCCGTAGTCCGCGGTGCAGGCGGTGTCGGCATCCGGCCCGACGAGGGTCACAGTCAGCACCGAGCCGTCGAGCGTCGCATCCTCCGCGGTGGGGACGCAACCCGAGCTGCCCTGGGTGACCAGGCCGATCATCCGCCCGTCGTCCAGCCAGGCGGCGTCGATCTCCTGCTCCTCTCCTCCCCCCGCAGCGGGGCTGGAGGACGGGGCGCCGGCGACCGGAGCAGCGCATCCGGCGAGGGCGAGGCCGGTCAGCAGCACGGCAACGGGCAGGGCGAGCAGACGGTGCGAGGCGATCATGACCCGAGTGTCCTGCATGCGACTGGACTTCGCCAGGGAATCCGGTCACAGCCGGGTCACGGCGCCGGAGCTATTGCAGCGCGGAGGTGAGGCGCGCCAGGTTGTCCAGCACGGTGGAGCGCAGGGGCTGCTTCTCCCACTCCTCCAGGGTGAGCTGGCGGCTCAGCGCACGGTAGCTCGCTTCGACGTCGCGCATCTCGGTGACGAACTGCTCTCCGCGCACGAGCATCGAGATCTCCATGTTCAGACCGAACGAGCGCATGTCCATGTTGCTGGAGCCGATGATGCCGAACCCGTCGTCGATCGTCATCGACTTGCTGTGCAGGATGTAGGGCTTGCGGTACATCCAGATCTTCACTCCTGCGCGCAGCAGCACCTCGTAGTAGCTGCGCTGGGCGTGGTAGACGATCGCCTGATCGCCCTCCTCGGAGACGAACAACTCCACGTGCAGCCCACGATGGCAGGCGGTGGTGATCGCGAGGAGAAGCGCTTCGTCCGGCACGAAGTAGGGGCTGACGATGATCACCTTGCGCTGGGCGTAGTAGATCAGTGCGAGGAACAGCCGCAGATTGTTCTCGAATTCGAAACCGGGGCCGGAGGGGATGATCTGGCAGTCCAGATCCCCGGGCCCGGAGGACACATTGAACAGGTCGATCTCGTCGGTGAGGATCTCACCGGTCTCGCTGAACCAGTCCGAGAGGAAGACGGCGTTCACCGAAGCGACGACCGGTCCCTCCAGCCGGGCCATCAGGTCGACCCAGTGCAGACCGCGTTTGATGTTCTTCTTCAGGTTGTAGGTGGAGTCCGTGACGTTCTGAGACCCCATGAAGGCGACGTTGCCGTCGATCACCAGAAGCTTGCGGTGGTTGCGCAGATCGGGCCGCTGATATTTGCCCTTGAACGGCTGCACCGGCAGCATCAGGTGCCATTGGGCCCCCATCGCATCCAGCCGCTTCAAGGTCTCCTTGTAGAACGGCTTGCCGCGGTTGGCCCAGTGATCCAGCAGCACCCGCACCGTGACCCCGCGCGCGGCGACCTCCTCCATCGCACGGAACAGATTGTCCGTGGACGGGTCGGTCTGCAGGATGTAGAACTCGATGTGCACGTACCGGGTGGCCCGCCGGATGGCCGCGGCCATCTCGTCCAGACTCTGCTGGTAGTCCGAGATCAGGTGCGCCGCGTTGTCGCCGGCCAAGGGCATCGCGCCGAGGTTGCGGTTGAGCGTCACCAGCGAGGTGAACCAGTCCGGGGCGTGCGGGCGCAGCGTCCCGAAATCCAGCGAGGCGCTCGTGTCCTGGATGTACGTGTTGATCTGCTGCTGCATGCGGCGGCGTTTGCGCGGAAGCCGCGGATTGCCGATGAGCAGGAAGAGGAAGACCCCGATCAGGGGGATGAAGTAGATCGCCAGCAGCCATGCCATCGCTGCGGTCGGGCGGCGGTTGCGCGGCACGATGATGACTGCCGCGATGCGGATGGCGATGTCCGTGACGAAGACGAGGATCAGCCACCACGTCGCGTCGAACGTGACAGTCATCAAGTGGCCTCCCCCGCCCGGACGTTCCCCCAGCGTACGGGAGAACGACTCAGCGCTCGGACGCCGCCGACGGCGCCGGGGGCAGACCCCGCTTGGCCCGCTCCTGCGCCTCCACCCGCGCGTACACGCGACGCTCGGTGCGGTCGCTGCGCAGGATGCTGCGGAGGATGAAGAAGAACAGCCCGCTCACCACGACCGTGGGCAGCAGCGACCAGAACACCGCGACCCAGTAGCTATCCATGCCTCCAGGATACCGTCCAGCGGTTCCTCCCCACCCCGGTGCGGCCACCGACCCTTCCCCAGTGCGGACCCAAGCCCGTTCGCGCCGGCCCGGGACGACCCAAGCTCGACTCATGACCACGACCGTCACAGCCGCGAATGCGGCGCAATTCCTCTCCTTCGTGCCCCAGATGCTCGGCTATCACCCCACCCGCAGCCTCGTTCTGGTTCCCTTCTCCGGGTCGCGGAGCATCGGTGCGATGCGGTTCGATCTGCCCGGCACTGCCGACCTCGACGACCTGGATCGGTTCACCGCGACCCTGGTGGGCATGGTCTGCCGCTTGCCCGACGCGGAGGCGGTGGCCGCGGTTGCGTACACCGACGCTGTCTTCGCCGCCGCGGGACTGCCGCACCGCGATCTGATCACAGCGCTCGAACGCCGTGCCGACGCGTGCGGCATCCGGCTGACCGACGCGCTGTGCGTCGCGGCGGACGGCTGGGGCTCCGCGTTCGATCCATCGTGCCCGCCGTCCGGCCGTGCCCTGGCCGAGCTCGGCGCGGCGCCCGAGAGTGCCGCAGAGCTGTCGGTGACCGCGGGAGATCAGGCCACCGGCGCCGAGCTGCCGCGCGTCCCGCGGGATGAGAGGGCGCGAACGGCCGACGCGCTCGCGTCGCTGGAGGATGCGGTCAGGCTGCTGTGCGGTCCGGACTCCGGTGCGCGGCGACCAGGCGGGACGGCATCCGGGGACGGGCGGACGGATGCCGCGGCATCCGTGGCCGGATCCGCAGACCAGCACCGCGTCGATCCCCGCGCGCTGGCCGCTGTGTGCACGCTGGATGATCTCCCGACGCTGTTCGAGGAGTCGCTGGGGTGGGATCCCGGATGTCTGGCCCCGTTCCAGGCGGCGGCACTGGTGTGGTGCCTCGGGCGCCCCGCGCTGCGCGACATCGCGCTCGTCCAGTGGAGCGGCGGCATGGCTGCGGGCGATGAAGCCCTGGATGCGCAGCTGCGCTGGGAGGCGGGTGAGGAGTACCCCGCCCATCTGGCGATGCAGATGTGGGGAGAGGGCGAGCGGCCGGATCCCGACCGGCTCGAAGCGGCGCTCGCCCTCTCTCGACGCATCGCGGCGGCCGCACCGCGCGCGGAGCGGCCGGGACCCCTCGCCACGTGCGCGTGGCTGGCGTGGGCGCTGGGCCGCTCCACCCACGCCGAGAGCTACGCGGCGCGGGCATGCCGGATCGAGCCGGAGCACGGGCTGGCCGAGATCGTGCGCTCCTTCGTCTATGCCGGGCATCTGCCGGACTGGGCGTTCCGGCGCGGGTGACGCGTGCCGCCTGGCTCGCCGCGCGGTGCGGTGCTACTTCACCAGCGGGAAGAGGATCGTCTCGCGGATGCCGAGACCGGTGATCGCCATCAGCAGACGGTCGATGCCCATCCCCAGGCCGCCCGACGGCGGCATCCCGTGCTCGAGAGCGCGGAGGAACTCCTCGTCCACGCGCATGGCTTCCACGTCACCGCGTGCGGCGAGCTTGGCCTGCTCGGTGAACCGCTCGCGCTGGATGACGGGATCGACGAGCTCCGAGTAACCGGTCGCAAGTTCGAAACCGCGGACGTAAAGGTCCCACTTCTCCACCACGCCCGGGATCGAGCGGTGCTCGCGCACCAGCGGGCTGGTGTCCAGCGGGAAGTCCATGACGAAGGTCGGACGCACCAGGCCGGGCTTGACGAAATGCTCCCACAGCTCCTCGACGAGCTTGCCGTGCGTGGCCAGCGGCGGCTCCTCGATGCCCTCGCGGGCCACGAGCGCCCGGAGGTCCTCGACCGAGGTCTGGGGCGTGATCGGGACACCGGATGCCGCCGACAGCGAGTCGTACATCGAGATGCGGTCCCACTGGCCGCCGAGGTCGTACTCGGTCCCGTCCGCCCAGGTGACGGTGGTGGAGCCGGCCACGGCCACAGCCGCGTTCTGGACGAGGTCCTGCGTCAGGTCGGCGATGCCGTTGTAGTCGGAGTACGCCTCGTAGGACTCGAGCATCGCGAACTCCGGACTGTGGGTGGAGTCGGCTCCCTCGTTGCGGAAGTTGCGGTTGATCTCGAACACCCGGTCGAGCCCGCCGACGACGGCGCGCTTGAGGAACAGCTCCGGAGCGATGCGCAGGTACAGCTCGGTGTCGAACGCGTTCGAGTGGGTCACGAAGGGGCGGGCAGATGCGCCGCCGTGCTGGACCTGCAGCATCGGCGTTTCGACCTCGATGTAGCCGCGGTCGGTGAACGTCTGGCGCAGGGACGCGTTGACCTTCGCGCGCGCGCGCACCGTCTCCCGTGCCCGGTCGCGCACGATCAGATCCAGGTACCGGCTGCGCACGCGGCTCTCCTCGGAGAGCTCGCTGTACATGTTGGGCAGGGGCAGGATCGCCTTGGCGGCGATCTGCCAGTCCGACACCATGATGGACAGCTCCCCGCGACGGCTGGAGATGACCTCACCGCGCACGAAGACGTGGTCGCCCAGGTCGACCAGGTCCTTCCAGCGCTGCAGCGACTCCTCGCCTACGCCGGCGAGCGAGACCATCGCCTGGATGCGACTGCCGTCTCCGGCCTGCAGCGTCGCGAAGCACAGCTTGCCGGTGTTGCGGCTGAAGATCACGCGACCGGCGACGGCCGCGGTCACACCGGTCTCGGCGCCGGCTTCCAGCTCGCCGAAACGGGCGCGAAGCGCGGGGATGGTGTCGGTGATCGGCACGGCGACCGGATACGCGCCTCCCGCGGCATCCGGCCGTTCGGCGATCAGCCGCTCGCGCTTGGCCAGTCGCACGGCCTTCTGCTCGAAGACGTCCTCCTCGGTCGGCTCGTTCGCGTCGGCGGGCGCAGGCGTAGTGCTCATCGTTTCGGGCTCCTCGGAAGTCGGCCCAAGTCTATCCGCGCGCACGCAGCGACCTCGCGGCCCCCGGTCGGCGCCGGCATCAGCCCTCCATCGCGGTCGTCGGATCGTCGGTGGCCGCGGAGCCCGCTTCGGACAGTGCCTGATCGACGGTGGAGTGCACGAGCGCGGAAAGGTACCGGCCGGGGTCGGGAACACCCGCCTCGGCCAGCAGCCGCGTGGACTGGCGGACGATGGACTGGGAGAACTCGGTGGCGGTCTCGAGGGCCTCCGCGTACGCGGCGCGCGATTCCTCGGCGACGACGACCGGCTCGCAGCCGAGTTCGACGGCGAGCGCCTGGGCGATCGGCAGCACGGGTGCCGGCGCGGTGACGGCCGCATACGCCTGGGAGAGCTGACGCAGATCCATCGAGGTTCCACTGAACGCCACTGCGGGGTGCACCGCGAGCGGGATCGCGCCCTTCGCGGCGGCCGGCGCGAGGACGCCGATGCCGTACGCGGGATCGGTGTGCATGACGAGCTGGCCCGGCTGCCACGCGTTCAGGTCGGCCAGTCCGGCGACCAGTCCGGGCAACTCCTCGTGGGGTACGGCGATGACGACCAGCTCACTGCGGCGGACGACCTCGAGCGCATCCAGGACGGGCACGCCGGGCAGGATCGCCTCGACGCGTTCTTCGTCCGAGCCGCGGGTGATCCCCACCACCGCATGTCCGGCCCCGCCGAGGGCGGCGCCCACGACCGGTCCCACCCGACCGGCGCCGATGATGCCGACGCCGAGCCGGCCGTCGCGCCTCACCGTGCGCCTCCCGGTTCCGCGACCGGCTCGGATGCCGCCGCGTCGCCCGCCCAGCGATGGCTGCGGTCGGTTGCGGCCGCGGCCACCGCCGCAGCTTCGGCGTCGTCGAAGAGTGCGAGCGCGGCATCCCGGTCCAGCACCCCCAGGCGGCCGGACACCCGGCCCGCGATCGTATGGGCGCGGATGCCGGCGACCGACAGGGTCCGATCGATCGGACCCTGCTCGATGCCGACGCTCTGCAGCCGGGCGAGCGGGAACACGGCCAGCTTGCGCCAGATCAGGCCACGCCGCAGCAGCAGTGCCTGCGGGAGCAGCAGGAAGCCGTTGCGCTTCCAGGACAGCGGACGCAGCAGGCGCGCCCGCCGCGGTGTGTTCGTGTAGGGGTCGTCCGGTCTGGGCCCGAGGACCCCGTGCTCGAACACGAGCGGCCAATCGCTCTCCGGCAACGTGGGCAGCAGCAGACGCATCACGCGCTCGACATCCTGGCGGGTGCCGACCGGCAGGACGGTGGTGAACTGATCCGCGTTGGCGTCGGCGATGCCGCGCCCGGAGAGCCGGTTGACCGTGATCGACCACCACCCGAACGGCCGCCAGAGGATCGACTGGTCCACTTCGACCGCGTGCACGCGTCCGGGCGGGAGGATCTCGGTGATGGTGGTGAACAGGCCGAACGTGATGCGCACTCCGCTGGGCGTCGGGGCGATCGAATAGCGCAGCGACCGCGTGATGGTGCGCACCCAGTACGCCCCGAATCCGAGGAGCGCGGGCACCAGGCTGAACAGCACCCACGGGGTGCCGGCGATGGACCCCACGATGATCGCGACGACGATGGCCAGCAGCCACAGCGTCGAGGTGCTCAGCAGGCGTGAGGCGATGAGGCGCCCGACGGGGATGTGCACGACCGACTCGGGTTCCCTGACCGGCTCCTCCGCACCCGTGATGATGCCGCTGATTCCGGCGCTGACCACGGATGCCGCGTTCGCGACCCGCGATGCGTGCGGAGCGGAGCCGGGGCCGGGTGCGCCCGCCGGACGGCGCCCGGATGCGAGCCGGAGGATGTCTGCCCGCACCGCCTCGGCGTTCGGGGTGGACAGGTATTCGAGCTTGACGTTCGAGTCCAGACCCGCGCCGACCACTTCGAGCTTCGCCATGCCGACCAGCCGGGCGAACATCGGACGCGTGAGGTTGACACCCTGCACGCGATCCAGCGGTGCCCGCCGATGGGTCCGGAACAGCACGCCGCTGCGCACTTCGACGTCGTCGCCGGTGATGCGGAACGTGTGGAATCGCCACGACAGGTAGAACAGGCCGATGAGCACGAACAGGATCGCCAGTAGCGCAAGCCCGGCGACGAGGACGAGGTTGTTGGCGACGATGAAATCGATGGGGTCACCACCCTGCATCTCCTCCACCTCGATGTCGATGTCGTCGTCGAGCCAGGGCACGAAGATGAAGACCAGGCGGTCGCGCAGGTTCGCGATCACGACACCGGCGATGACCACCAGGAACAGCCCGCCGCGGAAGAGCGGGGTCAGCGGATGCAGGCGGTGCCATTCGCCGTCGGTCAACGAGGGAGCCGCGGGGCCGGGCACGCCGGCCGGAGCCGACGGCGGATCGCTCGGCGGAAGCGGAGGCTGCGCGTGCACCTACAGACCCGTCCGACGCGTCTCGGCCACGTCCACGAGCGTGTCGCGCAAGCGCTCCGCGGCCTCCTGCTTGAGCCCGGGGATGACGACGCCGGTGGATGCCGCGGCGGTCACCAGCTTGAGCTGAGCGATGCCGAAACCGCGGTCCAGCGGGCCGTGCGTGATGTCCACGAGCTGCATCCGCCCATACGGCACGGCGACCACCCGTTGCCACAGGATGCCGCGACGGAACACCAGGTCGTCGCGGCGCAGCTGATATCCGTAGGCGCGCGCCTGACGAGGCGTGATCACGATCGTCCAGATGAGGATGACCAGGAAGATCCCGCCCGGGATCCACGCCCACCACTGGTGCCACACCAGAGTCAGCAGCAGCATGGCCGCCAGGACCAGGACAGCGAGCGCGCCCGTGGAGATCAGCTGCACCCACACGTATTGACGGGCCAGCTGATGCCACGTGCCGTCGCCGAGCGGAAGCCGGCCCTCCGCGCGCGGTTCGCGGATCGACGAGTACGTGCCGGAATCCAGGACGTCCAGCGACGCGGCGTCTTTCGGCGGGACGGGCTGGTCCGCGTGCGCGGCGGAGCCGGGCTGCGCCGGGAGCGGCTCGCTACGTGGCGAGTCCGGGGTCGTCGCCTCCGGGCTGTTCGTCATCGTCGTCCTTCCGGATCGTGCAGAGATGCTCGGCATACAAGCCTGCGGCCGCCAGCAGTGCACCGCAGACGAGGGTCGCGATGATGGCGCCCAACGAGCCTACCGAGGGAGAAACCGGGCGGGTCAGCAGGAACAGCGCCAGACCACCGGCGAGGCCGCCGACGGCGGCTCCGACGATGCTCGACGCCTTCGCCAGCATGGCGATGCGCAGCGCCCAGAACGGGTTGACCGGCTGACCGTGCACTCCCCGCGTCGCACGGCGGATGGGCAGCGCGAGCGCCACGACGATTCCGCCGAGCAGCACCAGGAAGATCGGCAGTGTGATGGAGGGGATGAAGGTCGCCCGGCCCGCGGCGGTGAGCCCCTGGTCCAACAGGAACCCGAGGGCGACTCCGATGGCCGCCGCGATCAGCAGGATGCCGGCCCCGGTTCGTCTCACGAGCCGCTCCGCAGCCGATCCAGGACCGCGTCCACCCTGCCGTGACCGGGCAGTTCCGCATCCGGATCGATCGTCAGCCACGGTTGGAGCACGAAGTCGCGCTCAGCGGCCCGTGGATGCGGCAGGGTCAGCAAGACGTCTTCGCTGATCACCGCGCCGTAGGAGATGAGGTCCAGATCCAGCGTCCGATCCCCCCACCGCTGGTGCCGCTCACGCCCGTGGCGGGTCTCGATCCGGTGCAGGAACGCCATCAGCAGGGACGGCGCGAGCCGCGTGGTCACCAGCGCGACGGCGTTCAGGTACGCCGGGGCCGCGGCATCCGGGCCCTCCGGCGTGACGGCCACCGACTCCACCGGCGCGGACGCGCGCACCTCGTCCACCAGCGGCAGCCGCCGCAGGTCCTGGATCGCCGCCTCGAGAGTCGCCGCGCGGTCGCCCAGGTTGGCACCGAGGGCGACGACCGCCCGCACCGGCCCGGGATCGGTCCGGTGCGGGTCGGTGTCGATTCCCTCGGCGAGTCGGCGGCTCACGGGCGGGAGTCCGGTCGGCTGCGGCGGATCGTGACCGAAACGTCGGCGAACTGCAGCGGGATGGGCGCTTCAGGCTTGTGCACCGTCACCGCGACCATGCGCACCCCGTCGTAACGGAGCAATGCGTCGGCGATGCGCTCGGCGAGCGTCTCGAGCAGGTTGACGGGCTCTCCGGCGACGATGGCGGCGATCTGCTCGGCCGCCTCGCCGTAGTGCACCGTATCGACGACATCGTCGCTGGCCGCCGCCGTCGTGGTGCTGACGTGGAGCGTCGCGTCGACGATGAAGTACTGGCCGTCCCGGCGCTCACTCTCGTACACCCCGTGCCGACCGAACACCCGCAGGCCGGTCAGCGTGATCTCGTCCGCGACGTCCATCGAATTCTCCCTCAGGCTCGGCGTGCGGCAGGGTGCCACCACTCATCGGCGATCCGCAGTGCGTCCCGCGTCCCGACCACATCATGCACTCGGACCGCCCACGCGTCCGCCTGAGCCGACAGAACACTCGTGATCGCGGTGGCAAGATCGCGGCGCGACTCCGAGACATCGTCAGCGGCATCCGCGCTGAGCGCCTCGGCCAGGAAGCGCTTGCGGCTGGTGCCCACCAGCACACGGTGCCCGAGGCCGGCGATGCGCGGCAGCGCTGTGAGCACGTCCCAGTTCTGTGCGCCCTTCTTGCCGAACCCGATCCCCGGGTCCACGATCACCCGTGCGGGGGGGATGCCGGCAACGGCAGCCGCCTGCACCCGCTCGGACAGCTCCCTGAGCACCTCCACGACGACGTCTGCGTATTCGGCACGCGCGTACATGTCCGTGGACGGGCCGCGCCAGTGGCCGATCACGAGGTCGGCGCCCGTCGAGGCGACCGCCGCGAGCAGATCCGGGTCCGCAAGTCCGCCCGAGACGTCGTTCACGATGCGAGCACCGGCCTGCGCCGCAGCCAGGGCGGTGGAGGCGTTCATCGTGTCGATGCTCACCGCGATGCCCGCGTCGGCCAGTGCTCGGACGACCGGCAGCACACGCTCCTGCTCGATCCGCGGGGCGACTCGCTCCGCGCCCGGACGGGTGGACTCGCCCCCCACGTCGAGGATGTGCGCTCCCTGCGAACGCAGCAGCAGACCATGCGCGATCGCCGCATCCGGGTCCACGAAGCGGCCGCCGTCGCTGAATGAGTCCGGGGTGACGTTGACGATCCCCATGATGAGGGTGCTCATCCGCGCGGCGCTCCGAGCAGCGCGATCAACTCCGCCCGGGCGGCGGGTTCGGACAGTTCCCCGCGGGCGGCGATGGTGACGGTCGAGGCCTCGGTCTGCCGCTCACCGCGCATCGTGACGCACTCGTGGCTGGCGTCGAGGACGACCAGCACACCGCGGGCGTCCAGAGAATCGGCGATCGTGTCGGCGATCTGCTCGCCGAGGCGCTCCTGCACCTGCGGACGGGACGCCAGGATGTCCACGACCTTCGGCAGTGCGCCCAGTCCGACGACCTGTTCCCCGGGCAGATAGGCGATGTGCGCGTGGCCGCGGAACGGAAGCAGGTGGTGCTCGCACACCGACCGGAAGCGGATGTCGCGGAGCATGACCGCACCCGAGGGCAGCGTGTCAGGCGCGGGGCCGCGTGCGATCGAGATCGTGTGCGCGAGGGGCGCGGCAGGATCCACGCCCACGCCGGAGAAGAACTCCGCATAGGCGTCTGCGACCCGCTGCGGGGTCAGATGCAGGCCGGGGCGTTCGGGGTCCTCACCGATCGCCGCCAGCAGCTCGCGAACGAGCGCAGCGACGCGCTCACGATCGACGGCCACAGGCCCGAGCCTACGCGGTCGCGGGACGCGCCTGCCCGCTGGGACGACGCTTCGTGGCTTTCTCGGGCGCCTCCTGCTCGGCCTCCACGGCCGCGGCGATGCCTTCGGGGTGCGTTCGGCGCGGCACCTCGACGGGCGGCCGGACCGAGACCGGACGCTCGTTGCTGGAGAGCCACTGCGGCCGCGGCGGAAGCCGCTTGACGTCCTTGAAGATCTCGGCGAGCTCGATGTGGTCGAGCGTCTCCTTCTCCAGCAGCTCCAGCGCGAGCCGGTCCAGGACATCCCGGTTGTCGTTGAGCACCTGGTAGGCCTCGTTGTGGGCCTGTTCGATCAGCTCGCGGACCTGCAGGTCGATGCGCTCGGCGAGCCGTTCACTGAATTCCCGGCCGTGGCCCATGTCGCGCCCCATGAACACCTCGCCGCTGGCGGAGCCGAGCTTCACGGGTCCGACCTCGTTGGTCATGCCGTACTCGGTGACCATCTTGCGGGCGATCCCGGTGGCCTTCTCGATGTCGTTGGAGGCGCCGGTGGTGGGGTCGTGGAAGACGATCTCCTCGGCCACGCGACCGCCCATCGCGTACGTGAGCTGGTCCTGCAGCTCGTTGCGGGTGACGGAGTACTTGTCATCCAGCGGGAGGACCATCGTGTACCCGAGCGCTTTGCCGCGGGGCAGGATGGTGACCTTCGTCACCGGGTCGGTGTTGTTCATCGCCGCTGCCGCGAGAGCGTGACCGCCTTCGTGGTACGCGGTGATCAGCTTCTCCTTGTCGCGCATGACGCGGGTGCGGCGCTGCGGTCCCGCGATGACACGGTCGATGGCCTCATCCAGTGCGCGGTTGTCGATCAGCTGCGCGTTGGAGCGCGCGGTCAGCAGCGCCGCCTCGTTGAGCACGTTGGCCAGGTCAGCGCCGGTGAACCCGGGCGTCTTGCGGGCGACGACTTCGAGGTCCACGCCCTCCGCGAGGGGCTTGCCGCGGCCGTGCACTTCGAGGATCCGCTTGCGGCCCTTCAGGTCCGGCGCGTCCACGCCGATCTGGCGGTCGAACCGACCCGGGCGCAGCAGTGCGGGGTCCAGGATGTCGGGTCGGTTCGTCGCCGCGATGACGATGACGTTGACCTTCGGGTCGAAGCCGTCCATCTCCACGAGCATCTGGTTGAGCGTCTGCTCGCGCTCGTCGTGACCGCCGCCCATCCCGGCGCCGCGGTGACGGCCCACCGCGTCGATCTCGTCGATGAAGATGATCGCCGGCGCGCTCTCCTTGGCCTGGTTGAACAGGTCGCGGACGCGGCTCGCACCGACGCCCACGAACATCTCGACGAAGTCCGAGCCCGAGATCGAGTAGAACGGCACACCGGCCTCACCGGCGACCGCCCGGGCGAGGAGGGTCTTGCCGGTTCCGGGAGGGCCGTACAGCAGCACGCCCTTCGGGATGCGGGCCCCCACGGCCTGGAACTTGGAGGGGTCCTTGAGGAAGTCCTTGATCTCCTGCATCTCTTCGATGGCCTCATCGGCGCCGGCGACATCGTCGAAGGTCACCGTGGGTGACTCCTTCGAGACGAGCTTGGCCTTGGACTTGCCGAACTGCATGACCTTGCTCCCGCCGCCCTGGGCGCTGGAGAGCAGGAACCAGAAGAGCACGCCGAGCAGCAGGAGCGGCAGCATGAGCGAGAGGATGCCGTCGAACCAGCTCGGACGCGGCACGGAGTCGTTGAAGCCGTCGGCGGGGTCGGCGGCGGTGATCGCGTCGACGACCTCTTCGGCGCGTGCCGAGACGTAGTAGAACTGCACGTCGGAAGCGCCCTCGTAGGGCTTGGACAGCTTCATGTCGACACGCTGATCACCGTCGGTGTTCACGACCTCGGTGACCGTCGAACCGTCCAGGAGCTTGAGCCCCTCCTGGGTGGAGATCTGCTTGGCTCCGCCAAGGCTGGAGATGAGCGAGAACCCGACGATCAGGAAGATCCCGATCAGCAGCACGTAGAAGAGCGGGTTTCGGGTGATCTTCTTCAGGTCCATGGTGCGGGCGGCGCCCGTTCCCTTTCGTCGACGATCCGTGCGCACAAGGGCTCGGGGCCTCGGCGACGGTGAAATCAGGGTATCGCGGGCTGCCTATGCCCAGACTGTGCATTCGCCCGGGGCGTAATCAGCCGGCGCGGGTCGGTGGTGTGCGGAAAAGACTGCTCGCCGTTGCGCCGCATCGAGGCCTGGAGACTGCTCGCGGCTGCGCGGCATTGCCGGGCACGGAGACTGCTCGCCGCTGGGCCGCATCGCGGCCTGGAGACTGCTCGCGGCTGCGCGGCATCGCGGCCTGGAGAGATCTCGATACGGCGGCTGCGCCGCCTACTCGATCTTGACCCGCCTCGGCGCAACGCCGCTGCGCGGCATTGCGTCGAGGCGCGTCAACTGTAAACGTGGGGGGCGAGGATCGCCACGTCGCGCAGATTGCGGTACTTCTCGGCGTAGTCCAGCCCGTAGCCGATGACGAACTCGTTCGCGATGTCGAAGCCGACGTATTTGCAGTCGACATGCACCTTCGCTGCATCCGGCTTGCGCAGCAGGGCGAACACCTCGACGGATGCCGCACCCCGGGAGGCGAAGTTCTCCAGCAGCCAGCTCAGGGTCAGGCCGGAGTCGATGATGTCCTCGACGATCAGGACGTGGCGACCGTGCAGGTCCTCGTCGAGGTCCTTGCGGATCTGCACGACGCCGCTGGACTTCGTCCCGGCGCCGTAGGAGGACACCGCCATCCAGTCGATCGGAGCGACGGTCGGCAGCGCCCGGGAGAAGTCCGCCATGACCATGATCGCGCCCTTGAGCACGCCCACGAGCAGCAGATCCTTGCCGGCGTAGTCGACCGCGACCTGTGCGGCGACCTCGTCGAGCCGTGTGAGGATCTGCTCCTCGGTGACGAGGACTTCGGTGATCTCGCTCTGGATGTCCGAGGCTCGCATGCTCCGAGTCTAGAGTCGGGCCGGGTCGACGCCGAGCGCGGCCCCGCGTCGGGGCCGCTCAGGATGCCGTGAACTCCAGTCGTCCGCCGACGCGCCGGGCGCGGCATCCGGGCAGGTCGATCGGTCCCTGTCCGGACCAGTCGGTGACCAGCCGGGCGACCTCGAGCGTCTGCGTGCGCGTCAGGCTCGAACCGAACTCGGCCGCGACCACATGCCGGATGATGCGGTGGCGCAGGGCGGCCGGGTTGGCGGCCAGCGCTGCGATCGACACCGAGATGCCCGCCTCGGCGTGCTCGACGATGTCCTCGATGGTCTCCTGGATCATCTCCTCGAAGGCCGCGGCATCCTCCCGCAGCTGCACCGCCGTGCGGGCCAGCGCTTCGGCGATCCCGGGGCCCAGTTCGGCCTCGAGCACCGGAAGGACGGCCTCGCGCACGCGCACGCGGGCGAAGCGACGGTCGGCGTTGTGCGGGTCCTCCCACGGCTCCAGGTCCGCGGCCCGGCAGGCGGCGCGGGTGGTCGCCCGGCGCACGCCGAGGAGGGGCCGCAGCAGCGCGACTCCCGCGCCCAGCTCGGCGGCGGGCGCCATGCCCTGCAGGCTGGTCGCCCCGGACCCGCGCGCGAGCCCCAGCAGCACGGTCTCCGCCTGGTCGTCGAGGGTGTGCCCGGCCAGCACCGCGCGCGCACCCATCGCGGACGCTTCGCGGGCCAGCGCCGCGTAGCGCGCGGTCCGCGCGGCCGCCTCGGGGCCACCGTCGGCACCCACCTCGACGGGCACGATGCGCGCGTCGAGCCCGAGGGACCGCGCCTGACCGGCCGCCCGCGCCGCGGCATCCGCAGAGCCGTGCTGCAGCCCGTGATCGATCGTGATCGACGCCGCACGCAGCCCGAGCTTGGGGGCCTCGAAGGCGGTCGCCGCCGCGAGGGCGAGCGAATCGGCGCCACCGGACAGCGCGACCAGCACGGTCTCGCCCGGCGGCAGCGCGGACAGCGCCGTCCGCACCGCCAGTCGCACCTCGGCGACGGCAGGATCCAGGCTGGGGCGGGCGTCCACGCTCCCACGGTATCGCCGCGGGAACGTCAAACCGGCGGGCGTGACCGCTGTAGACCCGCCGCCCACCGGCGCCGCGCCCGATTTCTCCCCGCTTTTTGACGGCACACGCTCGCGAGTAGGCTGGTCCGCGGCATCCACACCCGTCATCCAAGGAGCACACGCATGGGCGCACACGACGCCGTCATCGAGATCCCCCGCGGCAGCCGCGTCAAGTACGAGGTCGACCATGGCACCGGGCGGGTCTTCCTGGACCGCGTCCTGTTCACACCGATGGGCTACCCCGCCGACTACGGGTTCTTCGAGAACACCCTCGGCGAAGACGGCGACCCGCTCGATGTGCTGGTGCTGCTGGATGTCACCCTGTTCCCGGGCGTGATGGTCAACGTGCGCCCGGTGGGCGTGCTGAAGATGAAGGACGAGGCCGGCGGCGACGACAAGCTCGTCGCGGTCCTGACCAAGGACCCCCGCTGGAGCCACATCCAGGACCTCGACGACATCCCCGAGTTCACCAAGCGGGAGATCGAGCACTTCTTCGAGCACTACAAGGACCTCGAGCCCAACAAGTGGGTCAAGGTCGACGCGTGGGGCGGCAAGGACGAGGCCGACCGCATCCTCGACGAGGCGATCGTGCGCTTCGCCGAGCACGAAGGCGAGACCAAGACGCAGGGTGAGGGTGTAGCTCCCAAGACCGTCTGACGATCCGACCAGAAGGCGGATGCCGCGCACCAGCGCGTCGTCCGCCTTTTGCGTCCGGTGCCGGTGCCCGGCTACCGCAGGGTCCCGTCACGTGCCCGCGCCCGGCTACCGGCGGGTCAGAGCCAGACGCCCCGGTCCGCCAGGAAGGGGGCCGGATTGGTGGTGCGCCCGTTCAGGTACACCTCGAAGTGCAGATGGCAGCCGAACGAGTTGCCGGTCTGCCCGGTCGCGGCGATGAGGTCGCCGGAGTTGACCCACTGGCCGTGCCGGACGTAATAGCCGCCGTCCGAGATGTGCGCGTACCCGGTGGCGACGCCGCTGCCGTGATCGATCTTGATGTAGTTGCCGTAGCCGCCGTTGTATGCCGCGTAGACCACGGTGCCCTGGTACGCGGCGTAGATGCCCGACCAGCACGCCTGACCCAGGTCGGTGCCCTCGTGGTAGCCGCTGGAGCAGTAGCCGCTGCCGCACTGTACGTACCGGGGACCGTAGCCGGAGGACACGCCGCCGCCGCCGGGTCGCGACCACCCTGAGCCACCACCGCCGCCACCGCCGCCGCCTCCGCCGCCTCCGCCGCCGCCGCCTGCGGCCGGTGCGGCCGCTGCGGCTTCAGCTGCCCGCCGCTCGGCTTCGGCGCGCAGTTCCGCCTGACGCTTCTCTTCGGCGATGCGGGCTGCCTCGACGCCCGCCTGGTAATCGGCAACCGTCTTGGTCGTGGTGTCCTGCAGTGCGGCGAGCTGGGCCTGGAGCGTCGCGAGGTTGGCGGTCTGGGCATCCAGAGCAGCCTGTGCCGCGTTGGCGGCCTCCTGCGCGACGACCATCTTCTGCTCGGCGTCGCGCTGCAGGCGGTCGCGCTCGGCACGAGCGACAACGGCCTGATCGCTGAGGCTCTGCGCCGAGTCGCGGGCCATGACCGCGTCCGAGTACACCGCGCTGTTGCGCTCGATGAGCTTGTCCATCGTGCCCAGCCGGGCCAGCAGGTCATCGGTGGATGCCGCGGAGCCGGCGAAGAACAATTCCAGGGAGGTGTCATCGCCGCCGTTGCGATACAGCTGGGCTGCCAGGCGACCGGCTTTGTTCGCCGAGTCCGTGGCCTGTGCGGCCTGCTGATCCGCCTGCGCCTGCAGTTCGTCGGCACGCCGGGCCTGCGCGAAGAACGCCTGCTGTGCTTCGTAGAAGACGTCGGAGGCCAGGCGCGCGGCTTCCTGGGTGCGCGCCACCTCGTTGTTGAGGCTCTGGATCAGCCCCTGGATCTTGGTGACCTCGGCGGCCTTGGCCGCCTCGTTCGCCTTGGCCGCCTGCACGTCGTCCCACGACGGATACGTCGCGGCGAACGCGGAGGAGATCACCGGACCGCCGGTCGCCCCCAGAGCGACCACGCCGAGCAGTCCCAGCCCCAGGGCGCCACGACGGCTCACGGCGGGCCAGAGCGCACGCCGCTCGGACGGCGATGGGCCGCAGCCGCACTCGTCCAGCGTCTTTTCGGGCTCCACGGATCCTCCCGTCGCGGGTTGACTTCCCTCACACTAGCAACATCAGTCACATGCGCAACGAAAACCTTCGCGTGCTCCCATCCTGCTCCTTGCCGGCAGCTCGCTCCACCCATTTCACCTGCCGACGGGCGATCGGAGCCGCTGGCGCGCCCGCAGCGGAGGAATCGGACTGGTTGAACGAATGCGGTGCCCGTGACCCCCTAGACTGAGGGCTACCGCGCTCTTCGCAGTCCGCGTGGTCGATTGGCGGATCAGCGTTGGATTGCGTATGCTTGAGCGTCGGTAACGGTGAGCCCCCGGGTTCATCCGGCCCCATCGTTTAGCGGCCTAGGACGCCGCCCTTTCACGGCGGTAGCACGGGTTCGAATCCCGTTGGGGTCACGCCCGACACATAATTTAATACGCATGGCCCTGTAGCGCAGTTGGTTAGCGTGCCGCCCTGTCACGGCGGAGGTCGCGGGTTCAAGTCCCGTCAGGGTCGCTCCACGGCGACAGGCCCTTTTTTCGAAGAGGGCCTTTCGTCTAGGACGTGACATCTTCGGATGCCGCGCGGCTCTGTAGCTCAGTTGGTAGAGCGCACGACTGAAAATCGTGAGGTCACGGGATCGACGCCCGTCGGAGCCACACGGGTGACCGTTACAGTCACCCCAGAAACCCTCGCCTAGCTTCTACATGGCGGGGGTTTCGCTTTTGCCGGCAGGGTTGCTGGTCAACGATGTGCGCAGCGTTCGGGATGGGGGGGGAAGTTCACCAACCTCGCTCGACTGCTCAGCAGGCCGTATGTGCGATCGCAGATGATGATCGAGATCAAGAATGATGTCGTCACGCTCGATGCTGGGAATGATTTTGCCACCGACGTGCTGCGTGTGGTCTTCCATGACCTCACCACGATCAAGGTCGACTCCATCAAGACGGCACACCGACGTCGTCATCCGCTACGGCTACGGCAACCCCTGCCCCGACCGCTTCTGACCCGCGGGGTTCGTTTCGCCGCCCGGCGGCGAGCTGAACACGCTCCCCTGTCGCTATTGGTCGCCTCACGGACCCATTCGTGACAGGCGCGCGGATGCCGGCCGGCTCACCGCACGCGTTTGATGTAAAGGAACCTTGTCTGTAAAGTTTCCTGTACATCGGGGACTAGCGCAAGAGACGCTCAGCCTCGGAGAAAGGCGGACGACATGGATGAGAGCACAACGATGCGGAGCCGTTGGGGGCGCGCTCACTTCGGCGGCGGTTCCGCAACATTGTTGGGCGCGTCACTACTAATGGGCGGGCTCGTCTCCGCCGGCGCGGGCGGACTCTTCGTGTCAGTGACCCCCACCGAACGTCCGATACTCGCTTTCGCGCTCGTCATGGTGGGGACCTTCCCCGTCGCGACAGCACTGGGCTGGGTGCTGTTCGTCGACCGCGCAACCCTTTCGGAAGCACTCGAGAACCCCGACGATTCCGTCGAGTCCTTCTGGTACCACAAGGCGGCGAGCGGTGCGTTCCATGACCTGCTGATCATCGGCGGGCTGGGCGCAGCCGGATTCTCGCTGCTACAGATCGAGGCATCCGTCGGTCTGGTGCTTGCTGGAGTGCTGCTTTTCACCATGCTCGATGTCGCAGCGCGTTACCTGTGGCTGAAGAAGTCCGCCACCTGATGAAGAACACGCTTCCGCAGCGCCGCCAAGACCTGGGCTGGTCTCAACAACGACTAGCCGACGAACTCGGAGTGTCACGCCAGACGATCATTTCGATTGAGAAAGGCCGTTACGACCCGTCGCTACCCGTTGCGTTCAGGCTCGCAGCGACGTTCCAATGCAGCATCGAGGACTTGTTCGTCTTCGACGAAGGCGACACGGCTTCGGACGCGGACTGCACGAAATCGTAGAGCCGGTCGCATCGGTGTACGTGTCGATGCACAAGGGCCTCGGCGGGATGTCGGGGGCCGTGCTGGCGGGGGACGAGGCCTTCGGTCGCGAGGCGCGAGTGTGGCGAGTGCGGTACGGCAGGAATGTGTTTCGTCAGTTCCGGCGATCATCGACGCGCTGGACGGACTTGAGACCCGGCTCGACTGCATGGGCACCTGGCATCGACACGCGGAGATCGTCGCGGAGGGCTTCCGGCGCCTTCCCGAGTTGCACATCACGCCCGATCCCCCGCACATCAGCGAGTTCTGGGTGTCCAGCGAGTTGCCCGCAGCCGCGCTCGAGGCCGCTGTGGAGGAGCATCGCGTCGCCTCCGGCGATCGTTGGCTGCATGGCTGGTGGACGGATGATCGGGCGCCGCCATGAACGAGGCGACGATCCGCGACGGCGCACTGGCATGGAGCGCGGACGACGTCGCCGGTACCGGGCGTCTCATACTCGATCGCACTACCGCTCTCGCGAGCATGGACGTCCCGGGATGAGCGCCTCAACAGTGGATGGACGACCACGCTGACTCCGTCGCCTGCCTTGGAGCTGAACTGGACGGGATGCTGATCGCGATGGCGTGGCTCATCGTCTTCGAGGGTGTGCCAGACGTCGGGAACGTTCGACGGCTGCGCGGAGCCGCCCGGGCCTGGCGGCCTGACGCCGATGGCGTCCCGGTTCGATCACTCCGGGCCGACGGTGTGCTGCCCGCTCTCTCGACTCGGTCGGGTGGGGGTTCTGCCGGCGAGTTCCGCGACGACGCTGTCGCCGCCAACGAAGACGGAGCGCCCCTCGCGCACCGCTTCGCTGATCAGCTGGGTGAGCTCATCTCGCCGCTCGCGCACGAGCTCGATCCACCAGGGCGGGGCGTCGGTGGATGGCGCATGCTCGGCGCCCCAGTCCGCTGCAGCCAGGAGCAGCGGCACGAGACCGACGCCAGTTTCGGTGAGCGTATACACCTCTTTGCGCCCGTCGGTCGGATGCACCGCGCTTTGCAGGATCCCGCGCTCCTGCAAACGCGTCAGGCGTGCGCTGAGGATGTTCCGCGCCATCCCCTCCGTGCTGCTCAGGAATTCGCCGAATGTTCGCTTGCCGAAGTACACGATGTCGCGGACCACCAGCAACGACCACGGGTCTCCCAGTAACTCCAGAGTGAAGTTGATCGGGCACTCGGAACGACGGGCGACAGTGTGCTTCATCGGGTCTTGACACCTTTCATCCCGGTCGATACCTTTCAGTTGCATTTTACTACTGATTGGGATGTCATGCCTGGATCAACATTCGATGTCGAGGTGGAACGTAGCTTCGGTGCGCCCATAGAGCACGTGTGGCGCGCGTGGACCGACCCCGCGGATCTTCGGATGTGGTGGGGCCCGGAAGGCTTCACGTGTCCCCGCGCGGAGGCCGACATCCGCGTCGGCGGGCGCATCCGGGTCACGATGCAAGCCCCAGCGGCGTGGGGCGGGTTCCAACAGCACAGCACCTGGACGATCACGGAGCTTCATCCGCCACGGTTGCTGCGCTACGTGTTCACGTTTACGGACGCGGGCGGGAACCACATCACCCCCGCAGAGGCGGGCATCCCGCCGGGCGTGCCGGATGAAGGTCAGCACATGGTGGAGCTCACCCCGACACCGGACGGGGGCACCCGGTTGCGGATGACTGAGTCCGGCTACACGACCGCGGAGGCGAGAGATCTGTCCGCGAGCGGGCTCCAGCAGTGCTTGGACAAGATGGCGGCGCATGTGGAGGGTATGGAGCGATGAGACCGGGCGCCGCGCGTCCTACCGCGACGCCGACACACGCCTCACCCCGCGCCGAACGAGCTGCTTCAGGTCGTCCTTCACGGATCCGGAGTGCGCGGAGAACGGAACTCAGCGGGTCGTTGCCGTTGCGTTCTTCGCGCTCGCACGCTACGTCACCTCGCTGATCGCACTGATCTGGTACAGACCGGTGGAAGCGTCGGGCTTCCCGTTCTGCTCGGCGGCGTCGGAGCGCTCGCCGTCGGTCTCCTGATCACCGGAATCCGTCGATTCGCCCGAGGGTGACCGACTCCACCCTCGCGACCCCGCGAGGCGTCCCCGAACCCCGAACGGCCGGTGGTACCTCGTCGGGTGGTGCAGGCTGCGCAACGCGATGCGATGGTTCACCGTGTCGCGCATCGAGCGAGCCAGCGTGACCGAGACGCCCTGCGGCGGCCACACCATCCACGAGGTCGGAGAACCGCCGGCGAACGCCAGACCGGTGCACGGTCGGGGCGACTGAATCGCTGGAGCGTGCACAGACCGGGACCTATCCTCGCGCGGCGCCCGGCAGCATACTCGGGGGCATGCGACCGGTGTTCGATTTCCTGGCCGCGCAGCCAGTGCTCACCGCGTTCCTGCTGGTGGGGCTGGGCTCCGCGCTCGGGCGTGTGCGCGTCGGCGGGGTGTCGCTGGGTGCGATCGGCGTCCTCTTCGCCGCGATGGGCCTCACTGCGTGGGGCGTGGCCACCGGCGTGACCATCGAGCTGCCGGCGCTCATCGGCGATACCGGTCTGGTGGTGTTCGCCTTCTGTGTGGGTCTGATCGCCGGACCGAGCTTCGGACACACCCTCCGCACGGCCTACCCGCTGCTCCTCGTGGTGACCGCCGTCCTGCTGGCCACGGCGGCAACCGGTCTGCTGCTCGGTCGCGCTCTGGGTTTCTCGACGGTGACGATCGCCGGCACGTTCGCGGGCGCCGTGACGAACACGCCGGCACTCGCGGCGAGCGGTGGGAGCCCGGAGGCGACGGTGGGGTACGCGAGCGCCTACGTCTTCGGCGTGATAGCCCCCATCGCGGCCGTCAGTCTGGCACTTCGTCATCGGGCGTCCGAGGACCACGCCGCCACGCAGCTGGAGAACAAGGCGGTGCGCATCGACACCGCCGATCGCCCGACGGCGGGGGCGCTCAGCCGTCGCTACGGAGGGCGCATCACGTTCTCGCGGCTGCGCTCGAAAGGCGGCGGCGACTACGTCGTCGTCGGCCCGGACACCGAGCTCCCGCCGGGCGGAGTGGTCAACGTCGTCGGCCCGCGCGAGGCGGTCGAGGCGGTGGCAGCCGAACTCGGGCACACCTCATCCCTGGACATCGTCCAGGACCGGTCGCGGCTGGAGTACCGCCGCCTCATCCTCTCCAACCCCGAGCTCGCCGGCCGTCCGCTCGGGAGCCTCGGGCTGCGTGAACGCTTCGGGGCCACGGTGCCGCGGGTGCGACGCGGTGATGCCGACATGCTCGGTGCGGACGATGTGGTCCTGCAGCAGGGCGATCGGCTGCAGGTCGTCGCCCCCCGGGACGAGATACCCGCGCTGACGACGCTCATCGGCGATTCCGAGCGGGGCATGACCGACATCAATCCCGTCGCGCTCGGCGTCGGGATCGCTCTCGGGCTCGCGCTCGGCGCCGTCACCGTGCCGTTGCCCGGTGGCGGCGGGTTCGCCCTCGGCCCGGCGGCGGGTGCGCTCATCGCCGGTCTCGTGTTCGGCCGCGTGCGCCGCGTCGGCCCCATCGTGACGACGCTGCCCACCACGGCCGCGAACGTGCTGGCAGAGCTGGGGCTGGTGCTCTTCCTCGCCTACGCGGGCACGAAAGCAGGGTCGCTGATCGGCTCGGCGATCACATCGGGCGAGATCGTCGGCCTCCTGGTGCTGGGCGCCGCGATGACGACGCTCCTCGCCGCGGGCACGTACGCCGTCGCGCGTCTCGCGCTGCGCACCGAGGGCACGCGCCTGGGCGGGGTGATGGCGGGCACCTTCACGAATCCGGCGCTGCTGGGCTTCGCGAACACCCGCACCGGCTACGACATGCGCGTCACGGTGGGTTACACGCTGGTGTACCCCGCGGCGATGGTGGTGAAGATCCTCATCGCACAGATCCTGGTCGTGGCCTTCTGACCGAGGCGGCGAAGCTTCCGCACCGGACTGAGACGCGGTGCACCTCATCTCAGAAGCCGGGGGTCTGCACCTCGGGACTGTTCATGCCGTCGAATGTCGGGAGCAGGTATCGCGCCGCTTCTTCGCGGCTCATGGTCCGAAGCGAGGGGAGCAGGGCGGCGATGTCCTGCGGGGCGGCAGCCGTTGATCCACCGACCCGCTCGGCGTCGTATCCGCCGAATGCGGTGATCCAGGTGGTGGTGCCCGCGTCGAAAACGTAGACGGCGCTTCCATCTGACCGCGACCACTGATTGCCCGACCGAATGCACCAGGAGGGCGACTGGTCGAAGCCGCGATCCCACTCCAGTCCGGGCCCGCCGATGAAGTTGCACGGTGCGAGCGGGTCGGGCGGGGGCGTGTCCCACTGGGCGATGATGCGCGCGACCGCGCCGGTGTCGCTGCGCACCCAGGTGCTTGCGTCTGCCCCCGTGGCCCTGAGCTCGACGTTGGACCAGCCCGGAAGGTCCGTGACGAGAGGGAACCTTCCAGAATCCATCCACGTGGACCGAGCCGCGTCCACCTGCGCGGCTTCGGTCCGCGCGTGCTCGACCTCCGCCACCTCGGTGGGCGTCGGAGGGAGCACGAGGAGCGCGATCAGCCCGACGATGGATGCCGCACCCGCGATCCGCAGCGGCAACGGGCCGAGGAACATACCCAGGGCCAGTGCGGACATGACACACACCGCGACATGCAGCAGGACGTCCTCGTGGAGCGCGAGCGGACGGAGGATCCCGTTGACCAAGCCGAACGCGCCCGCCCACGCGAGAAGGCCGGCGGCGGCCGCCGCACCGAGGATGGTGAGCTTTCCCGTGAACGCCCTGCTCACGGCGACGATCGCCCCGACGAGCAGGACGAAGGCGACGACGACGGCGACCACGAGGAGGGGCACGGATCCCGAGAACATCGCCACGACCGTCGCATACGACACCGCGTAATCGACCAGGAGCATCAGCGGGATGGTCAGCGCGATGACCGCCAGTGGGCGCCAGTGCAGAGCCCGAGGGGCGTCGACGCTCATCTCAGCCATCAGCCATGCCCTCGCGCGCCCGACATTGCTCCGTCGGAGAGCAACGTCTTGCACCGGGCCATCCGGATCTCCATTCGCGGTCACGTCTGCAGCGTGACGTCCACCTGGATCTCGGCGGCGAGGCGCTCCAGCGCAGTCTGCACGGCGTCGACATCGACGGATGCCGGAACGTGGGCGGCGATGGTCGCCTCGAACAGCCGGCCACCGGCCATCGCGGCGTCGCGTGTCTCGGTTGTCATCCGCTCGATGCTCAGACCGTGGTCGCTGAGGGTCGAGGAGACCTCGCGGACGATGCCCGGATGGTCGTTGCCGAGCACCCGGATCGAGAACCGACGAGGCGGCGCAGCATCCCCGGTCTCCGCATCGCCGGTGTGCGTGGTCACCGTGAGCAGTCCGTCGAGTTCGACCAGGGCGGCGCGCAGCTCCTCGACCCGCTCGTCGCCCACCGAGACCTGGATGATGCCCGCGAAGGCACCGGACAGCTCGGCCAGCTGGCTGTTCTCCCAGTTGCCGCCGTGCGCGGTGACGACATCCGCCACGGCGGCGACGAGCCCCTGGCGATCATCTCCGACGACGGTGAGGACGAGCGTTGTCATGACGCACAGCGTAGCGATCCGCGCCGCGGCACGGTCGATCCGGCTTCGCAATCGGTGTGCCGGCGCTGCCTGGCGCGCCGGGGTCCGGGCCGTACGATGTGCGATGAGCGCATGCCGATGGTCGGGGCGCTGATCCGCTGGGGTTGAGGGCTGTGACCGATTCGACACGTAACGCCGCGCGCACACGGGGTGTGTCCGCGCGCGTCCGCCGCCGTCGGCGGCTCGCGACCTTTCTGGCCGCGCTCGTCCTGATCGCCGCCGTGGTGATCGCCGTGTCGGTGCTCGCACTGACTCGAGGCAACCAGGAACCGGTCGGCGCGCCGTCCGGCGGCGCGACGCCGGCGCAGCCGGATGCGAGCGCGACCGCCCCGCCGATGACGGCGACACAGGAGCTGCTGGCCGCATCGGGCGATCCGAATGCGTGCGCGGTCAGCTTCGTGGGCGACGGAGTCACCGCCGAGCCGATGCTCCAGACCCAGGGCGTGCTGTACGCCGGCCTGCCGATCCCGCAACGCGACGGCCTGGTGTTCGGCGGGTGGTACGCGACCCCGGAGGATGCGGCCGCCTTCGCGATCCCCGGCCGGGTGAACGGCTCGGAACCGGTCGTCTGCACGGAGCAGGAGAGGACCCTGTACGGGTCGTGGAAGACGCCGGACGAGAACGCGGCGGAGAACGCTCGGATACCGATCCTGATGTACCACCAGTTCACCTCCAAACCGGAGGGCGAGGACAACTGGCTGCGCGGCAACTACGCGTACATCGGCGAATTCGACGCCCACATGAACCACATCGCCACAACCGGGTTCTATCTGCCCACGTGGGACGAGCTCAGCGCCTTCATCGACGGCCGCCTCTGGCTGCCCACGCACTCGGTGATCGTCACCGACGATGACTGCGACATCACCTGGCTGGAGATGGGAGTGCCGGTCGTCGTCGCCAAACAGGTGCTCTCGACGGCCTTCTGCATCACGATCGACGGGACCGGACCGTCGCCGTCGATGTACGTCCAGCAGCGCTCGCACACCCACAACATGCACACCGCAGGCGCGGACGGGCAGGGCCGCATGGTCAACTGGTCGGCCGCCGAGATCGCCGCCGACATGGAGACCTCCGCGGGCGTGCTCGGCGTCAAACAGGTCATGGCGTACCCGTTCGGACACCACAACGAGACCTCCAAAGAGGGGCTGCGCCAGGCGGGGTACGAGATGGCCCGGACGATCGAGCCCGGTTACGTCACGATCGGCACCGACAAGCTGGCGCTGCCGACCATCCGCATCAACTACGGCATGGGGCTGAACGCGCTGATCGGCCTGATCGGCTGACCGACCCGGTCGGTCACAGCTCGCCCGGGGACATCGCCTGCGCATCCAGCTCGTCCACCAGCAGCCGCCCACGGCTGGCGGCACCCGCTCTGCGCGGTGCGTAGACGACCAGCGAATGGAAGACGAACCGCACGATGAATGCCACGAACAGCGTGATGGCGGTGGCGATCACCGCGGAGATGTGCCCGCCGCTGACCATCAGCGCGACGATCGGGATGCGGATCAGCAGCTCGGTGTTGTTGAACGTGAAGGACTTGACGAAACGCGACCAGACGCCGGATGCCTCGCCCTTCATGTCCTGGAAGACGAACCGCTCCTGCAGCAGGAAGTTGCCGACGATCGTCAACTCAGACGCGACGATCGCCGCGACGATGTAGTTGACCCCCAGCTGGGTCAGCGCCCAGACGATCGCGACGTTCACGATCGCCCCGAGCCCGCCGATGACGGCGAACAGTGACATCTTGCCGAACCGCAGCGCCGTCAGCTGCGTGAGGAAGTGCATCCCCTGACGCATCGACGCCTTCGACTCGCCCGCATGCCTTCCGGCGAAATCGAACGGCACCTCCGCCACCCGGAGGTTCTGGCGGGCCAGGACCTCCAGCAGGATCTTGAACCCGCGCGGCCGCAGGGCCTCGGCATCCACCGCCCTGCGGTCGATGAGGAAGAACCCGGTCATCGGGTCGGACACGCCGCGGAGGCGGATGGGGAACATCGCGCGCGTCAATGCGGTCGCCGTCTTGGACACCAGCACCCGGGTGCGATCGGCAAGACCCGCGCTGGTGCCGTCGCCGGCGTAGCGGGAGGCCACGACGACATCGACGTCGCCGCGCAGGAACCGGTCATGAATCGCGCCGATCTCCTCCGGCGGGTGCTGCAGGTCGCCGTCCATCACCAGGCATGCATCGGCCTCGGCGGCCGCCAGCCCCGCCATGACGGCGCCGCCCAGGCCACCGGTCCGCCGCTCGCGGTGGATCAGCCGCACGGGGAGGGCAGCGGATGCCGCGACCTCGCGGACGACGTCCGGGGTGGCGTCGGTGCTGTCGTCCACGAAGATGATCTCCGCATCGATGCCCGCGGTCTCCGCGGTGACACGACGGACCAGCTCCGCCACGTTGGGAGCCTCGTTGTATGTGGGCACGATGATCGACAGTTCCATGCGGGTTCAATCGTCCCATGGGCGCGCACCCTGCGCACCCGGCCGGCACCCAGCATTCATACGGGAGAATGGATGTATGACTTCTCCCTCCTCGACCGTCACGGTGTACGGCGCTGACTGGTGCCGTGACTGCATCCGCACCAAGTCCCAGCTCGATGCGCTCGGCGTCAGCTTCACGTATGTCGACCTGGTCGCCGACCCCCCGGCCGCCGACGTCGCGCGCGAGATCTCGGGTCGCACCAGCATCCCGGTCGTGGTCTACCCGGACGCCTCGCACCACGTCGAACCGTCCAACGCCGACGTCGAAGCGAAGCTGCGCGAGCTCGCGATCATCTGACACGGCCCGGCCGGGCGGCGCTGAGTAGGCTCGTGGTGTGAGCGAAGGCGTCGAAGCGAACACGCGCGCGATCGAAGGATCGGTGGTCACCGACTTCTCCGACCGGATGAGCTACGGCGGGTACCTCGAACTGGACACCCTCCTGGCCGCACAGCATCCGCTGAGCTCTCCGGAGCACCACGACGAGCTGCTGTTCATCATCCAGCACCAGACCACCGAGCTCTGGCTCAAGCTGGTGCTGCACGAGCTGTCCGGCGCATGCCGTTTCCTGCGCGATGACCGGCTCGCGCCGGCGCTGAAGTGCATCGCCCGTGTCAAGCACATCCAGCGGACCCTGACCGAGCAATGGTCGGTGCTGGCGACGCTGACCCCAGCCGAGTATGCCCAGTTCCGCGGCGTGCTCGGCAACGCGAGCGGGTTCCAGTCCGCGCAGTACCGCGCGGTGGAGTTCACGCTCGGCAACAAGAACTCCGCGATGCTGCGCGTCTTCTCCGCGGACCCGACCGCCCACGAGCTGGTGCGCGAGACGCTCGAGGCGCCGAGTCTGTACGACGAGTTCCTCCGCCTTCTGGCCCGGTCCGGCTATCCGATCCCGGCCGCGGTCCTGGAGCGCGATGTCACCCAGGCGTGGACGTTCATGCCCGAGCTCGTGCCGATCTTCGCGTCGATCTACGCCGACCCGCAGGCGCACTGGGCCGCGTACGAGACGTGCGAAGAGCTGGTCGATCTGGAGGACAACTTCCAGCTCTGGCGGTTCCGCCACCTCAAGACCGTGGATCGGATCATCGGCTTCAAGAAGGGGACCGGCGGCTCGAGCGGGGTCCCGTTCCTGCAGAAGGCGCTGGAGCTGACCTTCTTTCCTGAGCTGTTCGCCGTGCGCACCGAGATCGGGCAGTGACCGATGCCGGGCGGCCTTCTCGGAACGGCACCGGCCGGATGACGAACCACGAACGGCGCGGCCTCCTCGGTGAGGACGTCGGCCTGTGCCGTCGGGCGATCACCGGCGAGACCGGCGTCCTCCTGCCGCCCTTCATGGACCACCACGTCCACCTTCATCTCATCGACGAACAGCGGCTCGGCCGTCACGGCATCGCGGGGGTCCTCGACCTGGGCGGCGATCCGGTGCAACTCGCCCGCCGCCCCGCGCATCTCATGCCCCGAGTGGCATATGCCGGTGCCTTCCTCACCGCTCCCGGCGGATACCCGGTCGGGCGGTCCTGGGCGCCCGCCGGCGCGGTCCGCGAGGTGCGCGATGCGTCCGCCCACCCCGGAGTCGGGGGAGGTGCGGCCACCGCCGTGGACGAGCAGGCTCAGTTCGGGGCATCCGTCATCAAGGTCTCGCTGAACGCGGCGGCCGGCCCGGTGATGGATGCCGTGACCCTGGCGACGATCATCGCGACGGCCCGCGCGCTGGCGCTGCCGGTCGTGGCTCACGCGGAGGGCCCCGGCATGGTCCGGTTGGCCATCGACGCCGGGGTGGACGCGCTCGCGCACACCCCCTTCAGCGAGCGGCTCGAGCCCGCCCTGGTCACGGCGGCGGCCGCTCTCGGTCAGCGGTGGATCTCGACGCTGGACATCCATCGTTCCGGTGCCGCGGACCGCGATCGTGCGCGGGGGAATCTGGAGCTTTTCCTCGCCGCGGGCGGCACCGTGCTCTACGGCACCGACCTGGGCAACGGCGACCTCCCGGTCGGGGTGAACCCGCGCGAGCTGGCCGCGCTGCACGACGCAGGTCTGCGCGGCCGGGCGCTGCTGGGGGCCCTCTCGGACCCGTGGCCGGGGAGTGAGCGTTCGCACGCGGTCGCCACGTTCATCCCGGGTGATCCGCCCGCGACGCTCTCCGCCGTCCCCGCCTGGCTGGCGGGCTCGATCGTGGTCCCCACTGAGGAGTTGATCGCCGATGAGCACGGCTGATCGTGCCCGCACCCCCGACCCCGGCACGCCGGTCCCGCTCACCGCGGAGGCTGCCGCGCTGGATGCGTCCGATCCGCTGGCAGCGGTGCGCGCCGAGTTCGTCGGCGCGGACACCTCGCTGGTGTACTTCGACGGCAATTCCCTGGGCCGGCCGCTGCGGCGCACCGCATCCCGCGTGGACCTTTTCATCCGGGAGCAGTGGGGCGGGCGCCTGATCCGCGGATGGGACGAGTCCTGGATGGCGCTGCCGTTCCAGATCGGCGACGCGGTGGGTCGGGCGGTCATCGGAGCGGCCGCCGGCCAGACGGTCGTCGCCGATTCGACCACGGTGCTCCTGTACAAGCTCATCCGGGCGGCATTCGATGCACAGCGGACCGCTGATCCGGCCCGGGTGGAGATCGTCGTGGACACCGACAACTTCCCCACCGACCGGTATCTGGTCGAGGGGATCGCCGCCGAGCGCGGTGGCCGAGTGCGCTGGATCGATGTCGACCGCTCCTCGGGCGTGACGGCGGAGCACGTGCGCGGCGCCGTCGGCCCGGGCACCGCCGTCGTGGTGCTCAGCCATGTCGCGTACCGGTCGGGGTACCTCGCCGATGCGGCAGCCCTCACCCGCATCGCGCACGACGCGGGTGCCCTCATCCTCTGGGACCTGTGCCACTCCGCCGGATCCGCGCCGGTGCGGGCGGACGACTGGGAGTTCGACCTGGCCGTCGGCTGCACCTACAAGTACCTCAACGGAGGACCCGGCTCGCCGGCGTTCGCGTACGTCGCCGCGCGGCACCAGGCGGCGCTGGCCCAGCCCATCCAGGGCTGGATGGGCGCCGCGGACGTCTTCGCGATGGGGCCGGAGTATGTCCCGGCGGAGGGCATGCGCCGGTTCGTCTCGGGCACACCGCCCATCGTCGGGATGCTGGCGCTGCAGGACACCGTGGCCATCCTCGAGGAGGTCGGGATCGACGCGATCCGCGCCAAGTCCACCGCCCTCACCGAGTTCGCCATCCGCGCCGCGGACGACCTGCTCGGCCCCTTCGGGGTGACGCTGGCCTCCCCCCGCGCGACCGAACAGCGCGGCGGGCACATCACGCTCCAGCATCCATCCATGCGAGCCGTCACCGCCCGGCTGTGGCAGCATGACGTGATCCCCGACTACCGGGATCCGGGCGGGCTGCGCATCGGCCTGTCCCCCCTGTCCACGAGCTTCACCGAGACCCTCCGGGGCATGCTGGCCGTCCGCGACGCCGTCGACGCGGAGAGCGCCGTCCGCCCCTCCTGAGCGGTTCGAGCGCTCCGTCGCAGGTTGCGCGGCCCGGCGGGACACGTCGCTCTACACTGGCGCGATGAGCACCGACGCTCCCGACGCCCGCGCATCGGCTTCTGCACCCGCTGACCCGCCCCGCAACGCCGTCGCGAGCGCCTACACGCCGCGCCCGACCTTGCCGGGCAGGCTGTCCGCCGGGACCGTCGCCCGCTACGCGGCCGGGTCGGTCGGCACCGGCGGATTTGCGACCCTTCCCGGGCTGGTGCTGGCCTACTATCTGACCGACTCGCTCGGGGTGGCCGCCCTCGCCGCCGGTGCGGTCATCACGGCCGCCAAGATCTGGGACGTCGTGATCGACCCGGTCATCGGAGCCCTCACCGACCGCGACCTCGCCCGCCACGGAACGCGTCGCCGGCTCATGCTCGTCGGGGCGTGCTCCATCGCGGTGCTGTTCGCGCTCACCTTCGCCGTCCCGCCGTCGCTGGGCCCGGTCCTCGGCGCCATCTGGGTGCTTATCGCCTTCCTGCTCGCCGCGACCGCGTTCAGCCTGTTCCAGGTGCCCTACATCGCCCTGCCCGCGGAGCTGACACCCGGATACGACGAGCGCACCCGCCTGCTCACCTGGCGGGTCGTGGTGCTGACCGTGGCCATCCTCCTGTTCGGAGCCGGGGGTCCGGCTCTGCGCGGAGCGACCGCCGACCCGAGCACCGGCTACCTGGTCATGGGCGTCGTGGCCGGCCTGGCGATCGCCGGCGGGATGCTGGTGGCCACGACGGTCGCTCGCCGCCCGGTCGGCGCAGGCGGAGCGCCGGTGCACCCGGCCGCCCTCGCACCGGCCGCGCGCGTCCCGCTGCGCGAGCACTACCTCGCCGGCATCCGATCGCTGCGCCGCAGCGCCCCGTTCCGGGCGCTGCTGTCCACGTTCGTCCTGCAGGCCCTCGCGACCGGGCTGATGCTGGCCGGCGCACAGTACGTCGCGACGTGGGTGATGCGCTCCGAGGATGCCGTCCAGCTGCTGTTCATCGCGCTGATCGCCCCGGCCCTGATCGCCGCCCCCGGCTGGGGCGTGGTAGCGCGGCGCCTCGGCAAGGAGCGCACCTTCACCATCGCCAGTGTCGTGTTCACGGTGGCGGCAGTGACCATCGTGGCGGCGCTATGGGCTCCCGGCGCCTGGATCTACGCCTCCGTGGCGGTGGCAGGCATCGCCTACGCCGGCATGCAGTCGCTGCCGATGGCGATGCTGCCCGACGTCATCTCCCACGACGAGCTGGCGAACGGTCCGGGCCGGGCCGGGGCGTTCAGCGGGGTGTGGACCGCCGGCGAGACGATCGGGTTCGCGCTCGGTGCGACCACGCTCACGGTGATCCTCGCGGTGACCGGATACGTCTCGTCCACCGCCGGGCAGTCGGTGACCCAGCCGGATGCCGCGACCGCCGGCATCGTGATCAGCTTCAGCATCGTGCCGGCCGTCCTGATCGCCCTCAGCCTGCTCACCCTGGCCCGCTACCGGCTGCGCCGCGCCGACATCGAGACCGCGCCGTGAGACCCAGGCCGGCCCGGGCTGAGACCGCGTCCCGCCACGTAGGCTGGAGATCCCGTCGAAGGAGACCGCTGTGACGCCTGCCGGCAAGCCCACCCCGGCCGTGTCCGGCGCCGCGGACACCGCCGCCTCGGCGACGGTCGGCGCAGCCCCCGATCTGGCATCGGCCGAGCGCGAGAAGCTCGATGCGGCGATCGGAGACGTGCACATCGGAGCGCGGACCTGGGCGCACCTGACTCTCGCCCAGCGGGGCCGCCTGTTCGAGCGCCTGCATGCCACCACCGCCGCCGCCGCGGAGGAATGGGCCGATGTCGCCGCGGTGTCGAAGGGGCTCGGGCCGGAGCATCCGCTGCGCGGTGAGGAGTGGCTCTCGGGTCCGTACGCGACCCTGGTCGCTCTGGACGCCTACCGCGACACGCTGCGGGCGCTGGCGCAGGGGGTCAGCCCGCTCGAGCGCATCCGCACGGATGCCGCACCCGGCGGGCGTCTCCGCGCGCACGTCTTCCCGCTGAATACGATGGACTCCCTGCTGCTGTCCGGCTACACCGGCGAGGTGTGGTTCCAGCCCGACGTCACCGTCGCCGACGCCCGCTCGACCGCCGGTCTCGCGCAGCGGGAGCCGGAGCGCAGCGGCGGGGTCGGGCTGGTGCTGGGCGCCGGCAACGTCACCTCCATCCCGGTGCTGGACGTGCTGTACGAGCTGATCGCGCATAACCGCGTGGTGCTGCTGAAGGTGAACCCGACGCAGGACGCGCTGGTGCCGGTGTACGAGCGCGCGCTCGCGCCGCTGATCGAACCCGGGTTCCTGCGGATCGTCCGCGGCGGCGGCCCCGCGGGTGCGTACCTGACCGGCCACGACGGCATCGCCCACGTCCACATCACCGGCGCCGCGCCCACGTTCGACGCGATCGTGTGGGGGACCGGGCCGGACGCGGCACGACGACGACGCGACGGCCGCCCGCAGCTGACGAAGCCGATCACCGCGGAGCTGGGCGGCGTGTCCCCGGTGATCGTCGTGCCCGGCGAATGGAGCGCGGCGGACCTGCGCTTCCAGGCGGAGCACATCGTGACGATGCGTCTGCAGAACAGCGGCCACAACTGCATCGCCGGACAGGTGGTCCTGCTCGCCGCGGACTGGCCCCAGCGCGATGCCTTCCTGGCCGCCCTGCGCACCGCATATGCGCACGCGCCCGCCCGTTCGGTCTGGTATCCGCGCAGCGACGAGAAACTGGGTGCCGCGGCATCCCAGTACCCGGGAGCGACGCGGCACGGTGACGGCACCCGGCTGCTGGTGGAGATCGCCCCGGGCGAGGATGCGACCGCGCTGGAGGCGACGGAGTATTTCGCCCCCGTGCTCGGCGTGATCTCGTTGCCGGGGAACGGACAGGAGTTCCTGGACACCGCGGTCGCCCACGCCAACCAGAGGCTTGCCGGCACGCTCGGTGCGAACGTGCTGATCGATCCGCGGACGCAGGCCGCTTTGGGCGACGGCTTCGAACGCGCCATCGCCGACCTGCGCTACGGCGCCATCTCGATCAACTCGTGGACGGCGTTCGCCTTCCTCACGCCGACGCTCACATGGGGCGGATATCCGGGCGGGACCCTCGAGGACGTCGGAAGCGGCATCGGCGTGGTCCACAACGCGCTACTTCTGGATCGGGTGGAGCGCTCGGTCACACGCGGGCCGTTCCGCCCGTTCCCCCGCTCGATCGGGCGGATCCTGAGGACCAGGAGCCTGTCTAAGGGCTCGATCCTGCCCAAGCCGCCGTGGTTCGTCGACGCGCGCACCGGCGCTGTCGTCAGCGAGGGCTTCACGCGGTACCGGATGGACGGCAACCTCGCCCGCCTGGCGAGCCCGCTTCTCCAGGCCTTCCGCGCATGAGGGCCGCACCTCGTCGCGCGGCGGGGCAACCGGCCGCCGATTACATCGTCGTGGGCGCCGGGTCCGCCGGCGCAGCGCTGGCCGCGCGTCTGAGCGAGGACCCCGCCGTCTCGGTGCTGCTGCTGGAGGCCGGCGGAGCGGACAAGGCACTGCAGCTGCATGTGCCCGCCGCGTTCAAGACCCTCTTCCGCGGCGCGTACGACTGGAATTACGACACCGTCGCGCAGGCCGCCCTCGACGACCGCACGATCTACTGGCCGCGCGGCAAGACGCTGGGCGGCTCATCGTCGCTGAACGCGATGATGTGGATCCGCGGATTCGCCGCCGACTACGACGACTGGGCGGATGCCGCCGGGCAGCGCTGGTCATGGGCTGCGTTGGTGCCGTATTTCCTGCGCGTGGAGCGCACGCAGGACCCCCTCGACCCGACGCACGGATCGGACGGTGCGCAGCACGTTCAGCACCAGCGCGATCCCCGCCCGCAGACCGCGGCGTTCCTGGCTGCCGCAGTGGAGGCAGGGCATGCCGTCACGTCGCCGAACCTGCCGGAGGCGCAGGGGTTCGCGCAGACGATGGTCTCGCAGCGCCGCGGCGCCCGCGCCTCGACGGCCGACGCGTACCTGCGGCCCGCGCGGCGCAGGCGCAACCTGCGCGTGGTCACCGGCGCGCTCGTGCGGCGCGTCACGTTCAGCCCGGGTCCGCAGCCGCGTGCGACCGGCGTGTACGTCGAGATCGGCGGGGTGACCCGCCACGCGCCGGCCGGCCGCGAGGTGATCCTCGCCGGCGGCACGATCAACACCCCGCAGCTGCTCATGCTGTCGGGAGTCGGTCCGGCCGAGCACCTCGCGGAGCACGGCATCCCCGTCGTGGTCGACAGCCGCGAGGTGGGTGCGAATCTGCAGGACCACCTCGTCGCCGGCCTCGCGCCGGGTGCGAAGGGCGGCACGCTGTACGGCGCCGAGCGGATCGGCCAGCTCGTGCGCTACCTCATCGCGCGCCGCGGGATGCTCACCTCGAACGTGGCGGAGGCGTACGGGTTCGTCCGCACCGGTGTCGCCGAGCGCACCGGGATGACCGGTGCGCTGCCGGACATCGAGATCATCTTCGCCTCCGCGCCGTACGTCGGCGAAGGCCTGGTTCCCCTGCCCGGCGAGGGCCTGACGGTCGGAGCCATCCTGCTGCGGCCGCGCAGCCGCGGGACCATCCGGCTCGCGTCCGCCGATCCTGCGGACAAGCCCGTGATCGATCCCCGCTACCTGAGCGACCCGGACGGCGTCGATCAGGCGACGCTGCTGGCCGGACTCGGCGAATGCGAGCGCCTGCTGGATACCGATGCGCTGCGCGCCGTGACGGATGGCAGCTGGATCCAGCCCGCCGGTGGCCAGGACATGACACCCGAGGAACGGGCGCGGGTCTCCCTGCGCCACTACTCGCACACGCTCTACCACCCCGTCGGCACGGCGCGGATGGGGACGGATGCCGCGTCGGTCGTCGATCCCGAGCTGCGGGTGCGCGGCGTGCAGGGGCTGCGGGTGGCGGACGCCTCGATCATGCCGTCGCTGATCCGCGGACACACCAACGCCCCCGCCATCGTGATCGGCGAAGTCGCGGCCGATCTGATCAGCGGCCGCTGACCGCTCAGCAGCGCGCGAACGTCCTGCGGCGAGGGTTGCCGTCAGGATGCCGCGAACCGGTCGGTCGCTGCCACCAGCGCCGCCGCGATCCCCGGTTCGCTGGCGGAGTGACCCGCGTCCTCGACCACGACCAGCTCGGCCTCGGGCCAGGCGCGGTGCAGGTCCCAGGCGGTCATGATCGGCGTGCAGACGTCGTACCGACCCTGCACGATCACCGACGGGATGTCCCGCAGCGCGGGCGCATCGTCGATCAGCTGCTGCTCGCGGAACCATCCGCCGTTCAGGAAGAAGTGGTTCTCGATGCGCGCGAACGCGGTCGCGGCGATGGGCTCGGTCATCTGGGCCACCAGCTCCGGATCGGGCCGCAGCGTGAGGGCCGCAGCCTCCCACCCCGACCAGCGGACGGCGGCGGGCACGTGCACGGCCGGATCGGGGTCGCTGAGCCGGCGATGGTACGCCTCGATCAGGCGCGAGCGCTCCAGGACCGGGATGCAGGCGATGAACTCCTCCCACAGATCGGGGAGGATCGCTGACGCTCCCCCCTCATAGAACCACTCCAGCTCGTGGCGGCGCAGCGTGAAGATCCCGCGCAGCACCAGTTCGGTGACGGTCTCGGGATGGCTCTCGGCGTACGCGAGCGCGAGCGCGCTGCCCCACGACCCGCCGAAGACCTGCCACCGCTCGATGCCGAGGTTGCGGCGCAGCAGCTCGATGTCCGCGACGAGATGCCACGTCGTGTTGTGCCGGAGATCTGCGTCCGGTTCGCTGGCATGCGGTGTGCTGCGCCCGCAGCCGCGCTGGTCGAACAGCACGATGCGGTACTTGTCGGGGTCGAAGAAGCGGCGGTGCCAGGCCGAGGTTCCCGCTCCCGGACCACCGTGCAGGAACACGACCGGTTTGCCCTCGGGGTTGCCGCTCTGCTCCCAGTAGACCCGGTTGCCGTCTCCGACCAGGAGCATGCCGGACTCGTACGGCTCGATCGGCGGGTAGAGGCAGTCGAGGTCGTCTGCGGCGCTCACAGCTCGCGCCCCGGTACCGAGAACGTGTCGCACGCGCCGACTCCCTGTTCGAACCCGGTGGTGAACCAGCGCGCACGCTGCTCGCTGGAGCCGTGGGTCCAGCTCTCCGGGTTGACGACCCCGCCGGACTGCTGCTGGATGTGATCGTCGCCGACGGTTTCGGCCGCGTTCAGCGCGTCGTTGATCTGCTGCGGCGTCGGAGATCGCAGGTAGGGCACGCCGTTCTCGTCGAGTTCGTTCGCCGCGCCGGCCACCCAGGCGCCCGCGAAGCAGTCGGCCTGCAGCTCGGTGCGCACCCCGTTGCTGTCCTCACCGGTTCCGTTGTCCGGGTTCTGCTGCATGATGCCGGTGATCTGCTGGATGTGGTGACCGTACTCGTGCGCGAGCACGTAGAGCTGGGCGAGAGGTCCGGCGGTCGCATCGAACTGCTCGCGCAGCAGCGCGAAGAACGTCGGATCGACGTAGATCGACTCCTCGGGTGGACAGTAGAAGGGACCGGTCGCGTTCGAGGCCGTCCCGCAGGCGGTCCCGGTCGAGCCGTCGACGATGATCAGCTGGGGTTCGCGGTAACCCTGGACCGTGTCGGCCCAGAACTGGTTGATCGAGAGCGAAGCCGCCGCCAGCCGGCAGTCATCGCGGGCGTTCGCGTCGGCGCCGGTTTCGCACTGCGCGATCTCGCTGCCGCTGTCGGTTCCCTGGGGGACTGCGCCGCCGCCGATCACACCCGAGATGTCGGTGCCCGTGAACAGCTGGAACAGCAGGACGGCGATCGCCCCGAGCCCCGCGACACCGCCACCGGCGACTGCAATGCCAGCGCCGCGACGGCGCGCGGTGTTGCCGCCGACGCTCGCGTTGTCGTTGAAGGTCATGGGGCAAACGTACCGGCCCGGGTGGGCGCCCACGACGAGCCCCGCGGGCAGCGGCAGGTTCGTCACCGGCCGGAACGAGGGGAATAGGCTCTGCTCATGTCTCCCGAACCGACCACCGTGACCATCACGGGCGCCGGCGGGCAGATCGGTTACGCGCTCCTGTTCCGCATCGCCGCCGGTGAGATGCTGGGAGCCGATCGTCCGGTGCGGCTGCGGCTGCTGGAGATCCCCCAGGGTGTGCGCAGCGCCGAGGGCGCCGCCCTGGAACTGCAGGACTGCGCGTTCCCTCTGCTGCGCGACGTCGAGGTGACCGATGATCCCGCTGCCGCCTTCGACGGCTGCCAGATCGCGCTTCTGGTCGGCGCCCGCCCGCGCGGGCCCAGCATGGAGCGCGCCGACCTGCTGGCGGCCAACGCGAGCATCTTCGGACCCCAGGGAGCCGCGCTCAATGCCGGCGCGGCGGAGGACGTGCGGGTGGTCGTGGTGGGCAACCCGGCGAACACGAACGCGTTCATCGCGGCGGCATCCGCCCCCGACATCCCGAGTGAGCGCTTCACCGCCCTGACGCGGCTGGACCACAACCGCGCGCTCGGGCAGCTCAGCGCGACGCTCGATGTTCCGCCCGACCGGATCGAGCGGCTCGCCATCTGGGGCAATCACTCCGCCACGCAGTTCCCCGATGTGTCGCATGCGCGGGTGGCGGACCGGCCCGTGGTCGATGTCCTGGCCGCGCGCCTCGGCGGCCGCGCCGCGGCGGAGAGCTGGCTCGCGGACGTGTTCGTGCCGCGGGTCGCCCGACGCGGCGCGGAGATCATCGAAGTGCGCGGATCCTCGTCGGTCGCATCCGCCGCGAACGCCGCAATCGGCCACGTCCGCGATGAGCAGGCCGGCACATCGTGGACCTCCGCCGCCGTGGTCTCGCACGGCGAGTACGGCGTGCCCGAGGGACTCGTGTGCTCCTATCCGGTCTCGTCCGACGGGACCGGATACCGTGTCATCGAAGGCCTGCCGATCGACGATCACGCTCGCGCGCGCATCGACCTCTCCGTCGCCGAGCTCGTCGCCGAACGCGACGCCGTCCGGGGTCTCGGGATCCTCTAGCCGCCATGGAGATCCTCGTCATCGCGGTGATCGGGGTCGTCGTGGTCGCGCTGGCGACCGCACTCGCACCGCGGGTGGGAATCGCCGGCCCACTGGCGCTGGTGGCGATCGGACTGGGCGTGACCCTGCTGCCGTTCGTCCCGCCGCAGGACATCGACCCGGAGATCATCCTGGTCGGCGTGCTGCCGCCGCTGCTGTACTCGTCGGCAGTGTCCCTGCCGGCGATCGAGTTCCGCCGGGACTTCGGCCCGATCGCGGGTCTGTCGATCGTGCTGGTGCTGTTCAGCACGGGCGCGCTGGCGTACTTCTTCACGCTCGTGATCCCCGGCATCGACCTGTACCTGGCCATCGCCTTCGGTGCCATCCTGAGCCCGACGGACGCGGTGGCCACCTCCATCGTGAAGCGACTAGGAATCTCGCCACGCGTCGTGACGATGCTCGAAGGCGAGAGCCTGCTCAATGACGCCACCTCGCTGGTGCTGCTGCGCACCGCAGTGGCCGCCATCGCCGTCGGCAGCATGCCGGTGGGCACCGCCCTGTGGTCCTTCGTCTGGGGTGTGCTGGTCGCCGCGATCCTCGGCGGCCTGGTCGGCCTGCTCGCGCTGCGGGTGCGCACCTGGGTCGCTCATTCGGCGGCCAACACCGCGCTCAGCTTCGTCGTCCCGTTCGTGGCGTACCTGCCGACCGAGCAGCTGGGCGGTTCCGGGCTGGTCGCCGCCGTCGTGGCCGGGATCGTGACGGGCCAGGGCGCGGCCCGCTGGTTCACCCCGGAACAGCGCCTGTCCGATGAACTGAACTGGCGCACCGTCGAGCTCATGCTCGAGGGGGCGGTCTTCCTCGTGATGGGTCTGGAGCTCAAGGAGATCGTCGAGCAGAACCTGGAGGCTGATGAGGGCCTCGGTCATGCGGTGTGGCTGGCGCTGACCGCCCTGGGGATCATCCTGGTCGTGCGCGGCGGCTACGTCGCGGTGCTGGTGGCCACGCAGGGCAGACGCGCCCGTCGCCTGAGTCGCGAGCAGATCGAGCGGTTCCGCACGCGCGTGGACCGGGTCGCGGCACTCGGACCGCCCGGTCCGCGTGGGCGTGGCCGGACGCCCTCCCCGGAGTGGCGCGAACGCCGGCTGCAGGGGATGCGCGATCGGATCGCGCGGCTGCTCGCGGACGTCGACTACTACCAGGCATCGCCCCTGGGCTGGAAGCACGGCACCGTCATCGTCTGGGCCGGCATGCGGGGCGTCGTCACGCTGGCGGCCGCGCAGACACTGCCCCGAGACACACCCGGTCGGGCGCTGCTGGTCTTCGTCGCGTTCCTCGTCGCCGTCGGGGGCCTCATGCTGCAGGGCTTCACCCTGCCCTGGCTGGTCCGCCTGCTCCGGCTCGAGGGGTCCGGGGGGACCGGGCCGTCTGCGGAGGAGCAGCGGCGCCTCGCTGACGAGATGCGGGCGGCCGCGGCATCCGCTCTCGACTCGGATGCGCTCACGCGACGCGACGGATCCGCCTTCGCGCCGGACCTCCTCCAGCGCGTCGGATCACGCTTGACCCGGCCGCCCGACGACGACACCTCGGCCTGGACCCGCGACGTGCTGGAGCTGCGGCTCGCCCTGATCGGGACGATGAGGCAGCGCCTGAACGCGCTGTCACGGGACGGGGCCTTCAGCACCGCCGCCCTGCGGCACGCCCTCGCCGAGTTGGATGCCGATCAGCTCAGCGTGGAGCTGCGCCTCTACGACGGGTCCTGACCGGCACCGGCCACGGAGCCGCGGGAGTACCCGCGAAGAGGCCGTCGGGGTGAGAATGGACACCATGAGCGAGATGACGGATGCCGCGGTGAGGCGTTCTGCGGCGCTCGCCGACGACCCGCACGGGGAGACCAGCCCGTTGCACCTGCCCCACCAGGCCGCGCAGTGCCCGAAGTGCTTCACCGAACTGCAGCGCGATCACGACTGGTGGCTCGCCCGTCCGGCCGGCTCACGACTGGTCGGCCTGGTGATCTCCCGCGACGACATGCCCAGCGTCAAGGAGCAGCGCGACGAGCTCACGCGCTTCGGCGTGCCGATCGCCGGGTTCCGCCACCCCTCGCCGGAAACGCTCGAGTCGTGGGAGGAGCGTCTGGTCCGCCTCTTCGGGACACTGCGGACCGGTGATGTGCTCGTCGTCGCGACGGTGCACGCCCTCGGTCGGGACATCGACGAGGAGACGCGCACAGTGGCCGAGCTGCACCGACGCGGCGTGGTCGTGAAGGTCCTCAGCCACGGCGGCCGGCATCTGTACGACGCCGGCCGCTGACCGGTCTGCACGCATCCCGATCCGTGTCCGCGGGCACCTTCAGCCGGCGACGTACTGCTTCAGGTGATGCGCGGTCAGCGTGTCCGCGGTCGCGACGAGATCGGCCGGCGTGCCCTCGAAGACGATCTCGCCCCCGTCGTGGCCGGCGCCCGGCCCGAGATCGATGATCCAGTCGGCGTGGGCCATCACCGCCTGGTGATGCTCGATGACGATGACGCTGTTGCCCGCGGCGACCAGCCGATCGAGCATGGCCAGCATGTTGTCGACGTCCGCGAGGTGCAGGCCGGTGGTCGGCTCGTCCAGAACGTAGACGGCGCCTTTCTTGGCCATGCTGATCGCCAGCTTGAGCCGCTGGCGCTCGCCGCCGGAGAGCGTGTTCAGTGCTTGGCCCAGCGTGAGATAGCCCAGCCCGACGTCGATGAGCCGCGCCAGCGTCGTCTGCGCCGGTCCCTTCGTCATGAACTCTGCCGCTTCGGCCGCGGACATGGCGAGGACCTCCGCGATGTTCTTGCCGTCCAGCCGGTACTCGAGCACCTCGTCGCTGAAGCCGGACCCCTCGCACAACTCGCACAGCGTCTCGACGGTCTGGGTGAAGCCCAGCGTCGTGATGATCACCCCGAGCCCACGGCACGCCGGACATGCCCCCTCCGAGTTGGCGCTGAAGAGGGCGGGCTTGACGCCGTTCGCCTTCGCGAACGCGGTGCGGACGGTATCCAAGATGCCGGTGTACGTCGCCGGGCTGCTGCGGCGATTGCCCTTGATGGGCGCCTGATCCACCACGATCACATCGTCGAACGCGGGAACGTTGCCGTGGATCAGTGAGGACTTGCCGGAGCCGGCGACCCCGGTCACGACGGTGAGGACGCCGAGCGGGACGTCCACGTCCACACCCTTGAGGTTGTGCTGGCTCGCACCCCGGATCTCCAGGAAACCCGTGGGGCTGCGGGTGCTCTCCTTGAGCTGGGCGCGGTCGTCCAGGTGCCGCCCGGTGATGGTGCCCGATGCGCGCAGACCCGCGACATCCCCGGTGTACTGGATCTCCCCGCCGGCGCGGCCCGCCCCCGGTCCGAGATCGACCACGTGGTCGGCGAGCTCGATCACCTCGGGTTTGTGCTCGACGACCAGAACGGTGTTCCCCTTGTCGCGCAGCAGCTTCAGCAGTGCGTTCATCCGCTGGATGTCGTGCGGATGAAGGCCTGCCGTCGGCTCGTCGAAGACGTAGCTCATGTCGGTCAGCGCCGACCCGAGGTGGCGGATCATCTTCGTGCGCTGCGCCTCACCGCCCGACAGCGTGCCCGAGGATCGATCCAGGGAGAGGTATCCCAGACCGATGTCCACGAAGGAGTCGATCGTCGCGCGGAGGCTCGTCATCAGCGGGGCGACCTCGGGGTCGTCGATCGTGGCGAGCCAGGTGGCGAGATCCGTGATCTGCATGGCCGCGGCATCCGCGATGTTGACACCACGGATCTTGGACGAACGGGCGCCCTCGTTCAGCCTGGACCCTCCGCAGTCCGGGCAGGCGGTGAACTTGACGGCCCGGTCGACGAAGACGCGGATGTGCGGCTGAAGCGAGTCGCGGTCCTTCTGCAGCACCGACTTCGTGAGCTTGGGGATCAGCCCCTCGTAGGTCATGTTGATGTTCTGGATCTTGACCTTGGTGGGCTCCTTGTACAGGAAGTCCTCACGCTCCTGGGCGGTGTAGTCCTTGATCGGCTTGTCCGGATCGAAGAACCCGGACTCGGTGAAGCCGCGCACCATCCATCCGTCGACGTTGTACCCGGGGATCGTGATGGCTCCCCCGGCCAGCGATCTGGAGCTGTCGAACAGCTCGTCCAGGTCGATGTCGCTGGCCTCGCCGAGTCCCTCGCAGCGCGGGCACATCCCGCCCGTGATCTCGAACGAGCGGCGCTCCTTGACCTTCTTGCCGCCCTTCTCGAACGTGACCGCACCCGCGCCGGAGACCGAGGGGATGTTGAACGAGAACGCCTGCGGCGACCCGACATGGGGCTGCCCGAGGCGGCTGAAGAGGATCCGCAGCATCGCCTGCGCATCCGTGGCGGTCCCGACGGTGGAGCGGGAGTTCGCTCCCATCCGCTCCTGGTCCACGATGATCGCCGGGCTGACGTTCTCCAGCGCGTCGACCTCGGGCCGGCCGAGCTGCGGCATGAACTGCTGGACGAACGTGGGGTAGGTCTCGTTGATGAGCCGCTGCGACTCGTTCGCGATCGTGGCGAAGACGAGCGAGGACTTGCCCGACCCGCTGACCCCGGTGAACACGGTCAGGCGGCGCTTCGGAATCTCGACGTCGACGTTCTTCAGGTTGTTCTCCCGAGCTCCGACCACTCGGATCATCTCGTGGGAATCGGCGACGTGGGGCGCGGTTGCCGGAGTCATGGGAGTCCTCTCGCTCAGGGCACGCCTCATTCTGCCGGTCACCGAGGACAGCCCGCTTCCTCGATTCTGCTCGCTCCCCGAAGCCCGCCCGCCGATCCTGTCCCTCACTCCGCGTCGTTGCCGGGCGTGCCGCCGTGCTCGAAGGGCGACACGACGCCCCGGTAGGCGAGATGGGTCACCATCCCCAGCGCCGCGTGCTCCAGGTTGTGGCAGTGGTCCATCCAGATGCCCGGGTTGTCGGCGACCAGCGCCACCCGCCACACCTGACCGGGGCCGACATCGAACGAATCCAGCCACAGCGGCGCCGCGGGCGCGCGTCCATCGACCTCCAGAACGAGCACGCGGTGCCCATGCGGGTGCATGGGATGAACTTCGAGCCCGCGGTTCACGATGGTCACCTCGACGGTGTCGCCCTCACTCACGACGGTCGGTGCGATGTGCGGGTAGACCCGCCCGTCGACGGTGTACGCGTAGGCCGGTCCGTCCATCGTGACGCGCGGCAGCCGGTCCAGCACCATGGTCCGGCGCACATCGAACGGCTCCGCCGCCCAGGCGGGCAGCTCGCCGCGACCGTACGCCACCGGGTCGAAGGCGGGTCCGGCCGCGGCGGCCTCCGGAGGATCCTGTCCCGCCCGAGACACCAGCGCGACCGCGGCGGAGCGCGAAGCGGCATCCGTGACCCGCACCCCGGTGTCCGGCATCGAGAAGCCCACGTCGTACCGGCCGCCGGCGGGGATCCGGAGCGTGACGTCGTCGAGGTCCCCGGGTTCGGACAGGTCCGTCCCGTCGATCGCCAGCACCCGCAGCGGCGTGCCCGTCACGGTGACGACGTGCGTGAGCTGGTCGGTGTTGATCAGGCGCAGCCGCACGTCGGTGCCCGGCGCCACGGTGCGCAGCATCCGCTGGTCGGTCTGTCCTATCACCAGCCGCCCCGCGAAGGTGTGCAGCGGGATCGTCACGTCCACGCCGGACCGCTCCGCTCCGGCGGGATGGACCACCAGCGTGCCGTACAGACCGCGCACCACCCCCACCGAGGATTTCTGATGCGTGTGGTACCAGTAGGTGCCCGGCTGCGTCGCCGTGAAGCGGTAGGTGAAGCTGTCCCCGGGGGCGACGGAGTCCTGCGTGACCCCGGCGACGCCGTCCTCCCCGTTGGCGACGGGGTAGCCGTGCCAGTGGACGGTGACGCCCTCGGCGATGTCGCGGTTCTCCAGCGTCACCTCGACCAGGTCGCCGACGGTGGCCTCGAGCGCGGGGCCGCCCAGATCGCCGTACGTCCAGGCGGTCAGCTCCGCCCCGGACGGCAGGTGGATCCGGCTCTGCTGAGCTTGCAGGGTGACGGCCACGTCGGGTTCGCGGGCCGATCCTTCGCGCAGTTCCATGACCGAGACGGTCGGCCCGCCCCCGGGGATGCCCTGTGCGACCCCGCTGTCATGCCCGTGCGCGGCCGAGAGCGGACCCGGCGCAGCGTCCGCGGCCAGGGCCAGGCCGGTCGCGATCACGACGACGGCCCCCGCGACCGCAGCGACCGTTCCGAGCGGGCGCCGGGCGCGCGTCTTCGCGAGGACGAGCGCCGCGATGGCGGTGGCGCCGACGACCGCGACGAGGACCGCGGCGACGCTCCACACCGACAGGGGTGCACCGAGGACGAAGGGGACGAACACGCCGGCGGCGGCCGCGAAGACACCCGCCCATGCGGCCACGCGGGTCGAGGTGGAAGCCGGACGCCCGGCCCGCAGATCCTGGGCGGCGCTGACCCCGAACCACACCAGCGCGGCCACGGACAGCGGAGCCGAGGTCAGCACGCGGTCCGCGGCGAACTCCCAGTGCCGAGCCCACAGCAGGCCCACCATCGCGGAAGCGGCCAGCGTCGCGACGGCGGCCAGCGCGACCACACCCCACCACGACACGCGGCGCACCGGCGCAGCGGAGGTGGCAACCGCGCCCCAGCCCACCGCGCCGGCCAGGCCGAGTGCCAGCGCGATGAGCTGGGTCGCGGTTGCGGTCACGTCAGGTTCGCGGTGGCGGCGTCCGGGCGGTCGGCATCCGTGGCCGCGGCGGGTGCGGAGCGCCACGCGAGGACCCACGCACGCCGGGCGATGATGCCGGTCACGGCCAGGATCGCGACGCCGTTGAGCGCGTGCAGGCTCACCGTGAGGGTCGCGGCCAGCGGGATCTCCGCGGACTCCGGACCGACGTTGAAGATGGCCCCGGTGATGATGAAGATGATGGTCTGCAGTGCCAGCAGCAGGATGGCGATCACCGTAAGCCAGATCGTCCGCTTGCCCGCGCGGGCAAGCGCCGCCGTGAGCAGCGAGAGGATGAACAGCACCGGCAGGACGATGCGGCCGGTGGTGCCGTGGATGCCGAACAGGCCCTCGTCGGGGACGCTGAAGACCCCCATGCCGGCGAAGTAGAACTGCAGGACGACGGCGGCGACCGTGAGGATGCTGACGATCGAGAACACCTTGCGCACAGGAGACCCCCTTGGATCCGTGATCAGGACGACGGCGCGAACGCGCCGACGGATTCAGGAGCGCGGCACGCCGCCCCCTGATACATCGCGGTCGCCGCGGTGTGCGGCGGCCGTCCCGGAGCGGCGGGAGCACGACGACCGTGCTCCCGAGAGATTCCCCATGGCCCCCCCAGGCGTCAAGCAGGACGGAGTACGACGCGTCCGTGCTGTCGGCGACAGTGTGCCAGCCGATCACCCGATTTGACAAGACCCCCGGTCAGCGGATCAATCGTGCGCAGCGACCGTTGCGCGTGCGGTGTCAGGCAGACATCGCCGGCCCGTCGTGTGCCGCGGGCAGCGCCGGGGCTTCGGCGATGCCGCGCGCCGCGCGCTCGCGGGCCACGAGCTCGCGGACGAGGGGGGCGACGTCGTGCCCGAGCACCTGGAGCGTGCGGGGATCGTCCCCGGCGGCGATGAAGGTGCCGATGCCGTCCTCCAGCGCCAGGCCGGCGAGCTGCTCGGCCCACGCGGCGGGCTCGGCGGGTCCGGTTCCGACGTTCAGCAGCCGCCGGATCGCCCGCGGGTCGCGGCCCGCGGATTCTGCGGCCGCATCGATCGCCGCATTGCCGCGGCCGAGGCCGCCGGGCTTGAGATACCCGAGGGAGGGAACCCATCCGTCCCCCTTCCGGCCCGTCAGCGCCAGCATCCTCCGCTTGTACGCGCCGATCCAGATGGGGATGTCGTGTGCGGGGCGCGGACCGCGCTTGGCCCCGGTGACCCGGTGATACCGGCCGTCCGAGAAGGCGCCCCGCTTCTGGTCGGTGTCCCAGAGCAGCCGGATGACGTCGATCGCCTCCTCCAGAGCGGTCACTGCCTGCCCCGGGGTGAGCCGCGTGCCACCCATGGCGACGATCGCGTCCCAGAAGCCGCCGGCACCGAGCGCCAGATCGAAACGGCCGGCCGAGAGGAGATCGAGGCTCGCCGCGGAGCGCGCGATGACGGCCGGGAGCCGCAGCGGGACGTTCAGGACGTTCGGCGCGATCCGGATGCGCTCAGTCCGCGCGGCCACGAACGTCAGCAGCGTCCAGGTGTCCAGGAATGCCGGCTGATACGGGTGGTCCTGGAACGTCGCAAGATCCAGTCCCGCGGATTCGGCGACCCGGGCCAAGGCCACCGGCGTCTCGGGGTTCGCCGCCGCCGGGGTGATGAACGCTCCGAACTCGAGCGGGTGTCCGTAGTCCACGTCAGCCTCCGCTGTGGAGAACCGGCATCAATCGACGCCTATTCCAGCGCATGCACCGCGATCCGCTCAGGTCGCGCGCCAGCAGCCCTCCACGTGGTCATCGACCATCCCCGCCGATTGCATCAGCGCGTACATCGTCGTGGGCCCGACGAACCGGAAGCCGCGCGCGCGCAGCGCCTTGCTCATCGCGGTCGACTCCGGCGTGACCGCCGGCACCTCGGCGAAGGCCCGGGGCCGGGCACGACCGGGCGGGGGCGCGAACGACCACAGCAGCGCATCCAGCTCACCGCCGCTCATCTCCCGCACGAGACGGGCGTTGGCGATCGTCGCTTCGATCTTCGCTCGATTCCGGATGATGCCCGGGTCTGCCATGAGCCGCGCGATGTCGGCGTCGTCGAACGCCGCGACGGCCGCCGGCTCGAATCCGGCGAACACATCGCGGAAGCGGGGGCGCTTGCGCAGGATCGTGATCCACGACAGGCCCGCCTGGAAGCCCTCCAGACTCATCTTCTCGAAGAGCGCTCGGTCGCCGTGCAGCGGAACGCCCCACTCCTGGTCGTGGTACCGGCGGTATTCGCCGTCGTCCCCGGCCCAGGCGCAGCGGGACACGCCGTCCTGGCCGATCCGGATGTCCGGGCTCGGGATGCCGCTGCTCATCCCGTCAGGATAGGCCGCCGTCACCGGCACGGTGCGTGCGGCTACTTCTTGTTCGCGAGCTTCTCCGAGATCGGGGCTCGGCCGGACGCGGCGAGGTCGCGGTAGTACGCCCGTGCCTCGTCCTGGCGGTCCTGCTCGGCACCCGATGCGATCGGGGCGCGCAGGTGCTCGGGCTCGTATCCGAACGCGTCGACCAGGTCCTGCGCGTGCGGACGCAGCCGCAGGCACAGTCGGTCGATGTACTGCGCCACCGCACCGGCACGCTGCGAGGACAGGCGCCCGTTGATCAGGTACCACGCCAGGTGCTTCTCGATCAGTCCGAGCCCGAACAGGTCCCGCAGCCACACCAGGACCCGCCGCGTGCCCTCATCGTCGACCCGGTCCACAGCATCCGTGAACGCCTCCCACTGCAGCAGCTCGGCATGGGCGCGGGCGGCCTCGATCAGCTCGGACTGGTTCGCGTTGAACAGCGCGGCCGCTTCGGCCGGGGGCAGGCTGGATGCCGGACGCAGGCGCGTCGCGACATCCGTGACCATGCGCTGGACACGACCGGCCAGCAGCTCGTGCTGCTGATCGGCGCGCAGGCCGTGCTCGATGGAGCGCGCGGTGGAGCCGAAGTCGCTCACGGTCTGGCCCAGCTGGCGCAGACCGGCGCCGTGGAACAGCTTGCCGGCGGTCTGGCCGACCGCATACGCGGCGAGCGCCTTGGCGTCCTTGCCCTTGAACTGCTTGCCGAAGTCGCTCAGCAGCCGCTTGCCCACCAGTTGCAGCAGCACGTTGTTGTCGCCCTCGAACGTGGCGTAGATGTCCAGGTCGGCGCGCAGGCCGGTGAGCCGGTTCTCGAACAGGTACCCGGCGCCGCCGCACGCCTCGCGGGCCTCCTGCAGCGTGTCCAGGGCGTGCCAGGTTGACAGCGGCTTCAAGGCCGCCGCCAGGGTCTCGAGGTCCTGGCGATCGGCGTCCGTGTCGGTCGCTCCGCCCATGACCGAGTCGAACTTCTGCAGGAACTCGTCGTGCACGAAGATCGACGCGTACGTCGTCGCCAGGCGGGGCAGCAGGCGGCGCTGGTGCTTGCCGTAGTCCAGGAGGACGACCTCGTCGGTGCCGGTTCCGGAATCGAACTGCCGGCGCTGATTGGCGTAGGTGACCGCGATGTCCAGCGCGATCGCCGAGGCCCACGCCGCCGAACCGTCCAGCGACACCCGACCCTGCACCAGGGTTCCGAGCATCGTGAAGAACCGGCGACCGGGGCTGGAGATGTGGCTCGTGTACGTGCCGTCGGCTGCCACGTCGCCGTACTTGTTCAGCAGGTTGGTGCGGGGCACGCGGACCTGGTCGAAGTGCAGGCGTCCGTTGTCGATCCCGTTCAGCCCGCCCTTCAGCCCGTCGTCCTCGCCGCCGATCCCCGGCAGGAAGTCGCCGTTCTCGTCGCGGAGCGGAACGTAGAAGCAGTGCACGCCGTGATTGACGCCGCCGGTGATCAGCTGCGCGAAGACGGTGGCCGCCACGCCGTGCAGGGCCGCGTTGCCGAGGTAGTCCTTCCACGCGCCCCGGAACGGGGTGTGGAGCACGAACTCCTCGGAGTCCGGGTCGTAGGTGGCGGTGGTGCCGACGGATGCGACATCCGAGCCGTGACCGGTCTCGGTCATCGCGAACGCGCCGGGGATGTCCATGTTCATGATGCCCGGCAGCCACTTGTCGTGATGCTCCTTGGTGCCCAGCTGGAGCACGGCCGAGCCGAACAGCCCCCACTGGACGCCGGACTTGATCTGCAGGCTGGGGTCGGCCGCGACCAGTTCCGCGAAGCCGGCGATGTTCGCGCCGTTGTTCTCCGCGCCGCCGTACTCCTTCGGGAAGGCGCGGTGGACGCCCTTGTGCTCGACGAGCAGGTGCATCTGGCTCAGCACCCGCTCGCGGTGCTCGGCCATCGTGAGCCCGTCCACGCGCCAGAACGCCGGGTCCTTGATCATCTCGCGTGCCTCACGGCGGGTCTCAGCCCACGTACCCAGGAGCATGTCGGTCACCTGAGCGACATCGATGCGGGCCTCGGATGCCTCGGCTGCCGTGTGCGCGGCGGTGGGCGCCCCGCCCGCGGGGGTGCGCATGTTCGTGGCGGGCTTGCGGGAACGGACGGCGGCGTCGGCCATTGCGTCACCTTTCGGTGTGATCGGGAGTCGTCCCGACCGTAGGACTCCTCCAAGTCGCAGCAAACTCCGTTGGACCATCTGCACAAGCCCGGGGGCGGTGGCCGACCCGGGTCATTGTGCCCTCCCGACAGCGGCGGCGCACCGGGTCCGACGCGGCGGGTGCGGGTCCCGCCGGTATCACCGCGTCAGAACAGTCCGACGATCCGTCCGTCCTCATCGACGTCGATGGTCATCGCGGCGGGGACCGTCGGCAGCCCCGGCATCGTCATGATGTCTCCGCAGACCATCACCACGAAGCGTGCGCCCGCCGCCAGCCGCACCTCGCGCACGTCGACCGCGTGCCCGGTGGGCGCGCCGCGCAGCTTCGCGTCGGTGGAGAACGAGTACTGCGTCTTGGCGACGCACACCGGGTACCGGCCGTACCCGTCCTCTTCGAGGCGCCGGATCTGCGCCCGCACCGCGGTGCTGGCGGTGATCTCCGAGGCTCCGTAGATCCGCGTGGCGATGGCCTGCATCTTCTCCCACAGCGACGCGTCGTCGGGGTAGGTGAAACCCAGCTCCGACGGTTCGGCGCACAGGCGGACGACCTCCCGGGCCAGCTGTTCGGCGCCCGCGCCGCCCTCGGCGAAGTGCGTGGCCACGACGGCCACCGCCCCCAGCCGTTCGACGGCCGCCACCAGCGCATCGACCTCGGCATTCGTGTCCTCGGCGCGATGATTGATGGCCACCACGGCGGGCAGACCGAACGTCTCCCGGACGGTCTGCAGGTGCCGGGCGAGGTTCACGGTGCCCCGCTCGAGCGCCGCGACGTCCTCGGTCGCCAGATCTGCGACCTCCACCCCGCCGTGGAACTTCATCGCCCTGACAGTCGCGACGATCACGGCCGCTGCCGGGCGCAGCCCGCTCGTGCGGCACAGGATGTCGACGAACTTCTCGGCCCCGAGGTCCGCGCCGAACCCCGCCTCGGTGACCACGTAGTCGGCCAGATGCAGGGCAGAGCTGGTCGCCAGGTACGAGTTGCAGCCGTGCGCGATGTTGGCGAACGGGCCACCGTGGACGAAGGCGGGGGTGTTCTCCAGGGTCTGGACCAGATTGGGGGCGAGCGCGTCGCGCAGCACCGCGGTCATCGCGCCGTGCGCGCCCAGTTCGCGGGCATGCACCGCTCGACGATCGCGCGTGTAGCCGACCACGATGTCCCCGAGTCGTTCGCGGAGGTCTCGCAGGTCGGTCGCGAGGCAGAAGATCGCCATCACCTCGGAGGCCACGACGATGTCGAAGCCGGACTCGCGGGGGTAGCCGTTGCCCGGCCCGCCCAGTCCGATGACCACGTCGCGCAGCGCGCGGTCGCTGATGTCCAGGACACGCCGCCAGGTGACCCGGCGCACGTCGATGTCCAGGGCGTTGCCGTGGTGGATGTGGTTGTCGATCATCGCCGCCAGCAGGTTGGTCGCCACCGCGATCGCGGAGAAGTCGCCGGTGAAGTGCAGATTGATGTCCTCCATCGGCACCACCTGGGCGTATCCGCCGCCCGCCGCACCGCCTTTCATGCCGAAGACCGGCCCGAGCGCGGGCTCGCGCAGGCAGATCATGGCGCGCTCGCCGATCCGGGTCAGCGCGTCGCCCAGTCCGACGGTCGTGGTCGTCTTGCCTTCGCCTGCGGGCGTGGGCGAGACCGCGGTGACCAGCACGAGCTTGCCCTGCGGGCGCTCGCGGATCGCGGCGAGATACTCCAGCGCCACCTTGGCCTTGTAGCGGCCGTAGGGCTCCAGACTCTCATCCGGGATGCCCAGCCGCGCGGCGACCTCACCGATCGGAATCATGCGCGCCGCTTGCGCGATGTCGATGTTGCTCAGGCTCATCGTCGAACCTCCCCCAGGGGCCGTGCCGGCCCGAGACCGCGGACCTTCGTCGGTCCTCGCGGTCAGCCTACGGTGCGACGCCCGCGATCACCGCGAGGACCGCGCTGCCGTATGCCTCGCGCTTCTTCGCGCCGATGCCGGTGATGCCATCCAGATCCGAGAGTGTGGCCGGACGCTGCTCGGCCAGGGCACGCAGCGTGGCGTCGCCGAAGACGGTGTATGCCGGCATCCCCTGTTCCTTCGCGACCCCGGCCCGCCACTCGCGCAGCGACTCGAACAGCGGTCGGTCCCCGGCCTCCAGCGCGTCCGCGGCCGCGGCCTTGCGCGCCCGCGGCGCACCGCCGCCGGTGCGGCCGAGCACATCGCGGCGCAGCGGCACCGGGGTCTCCCCACGCAGCACCGACCCGGCCGGTTCGCCCAGCGCGAGGGTGCCGTACTCGCCCTTCGGGACGAGGATGCCGCCGGCCAGAAGCTGGCGGATCACGCTGCGCCAGTCCTGATCGGTGAGATCGGCGCCGAGCCCGTAGGTGGAGAGCGCGTCGTGGCCCTGCTGGCGGATGCGGTCGGTCGCGGCCCCCCGCAGGATGTCCACGAGGTGCCCCGCACCGAAGGCCTGGCCGCGTTCGCGCTGCAGTCGCACGATCGTGGACAGCAGCTTCTGCGCGGGCACGAGCCCGTCCCACGTGTCTGGTGCCTCCAGGCAGGTGTCGCAGTTGCCGCAGGCCCCGGATGCCTCGCCGAAGTAGCCCAGAAGGTTCTGCCGACGGCATCCCACCGTCTCGCACAGCGCGAGCATCGCATCCAGGTGCTGCCCGAGGCGCATCTTGTACGAGCGCTCCCCCGGCGACTGGTCGATCATCCGCCGCTGCTGGACCACGTCGCCCAGGCCGTACGCCATCCAGGCGACCGCGGGCTCGCCGTCGCGACCGGCGCGACCGGTCTCCTGGTAGTAGCCCTCGACGGATTTGGGCAGATCGATGTGCGCGACGAAGCGCACGTCGGGCTTGTCGATGCCCATGCCGAAGGCGATCGTGGCGACCATCACGACGCCGTCCTCGCGCAGGAACCGCGACTGGTGGGCGGCACGGATCGACGAGTCCAGCCCCGCGTGGTACGCCAGCGCGTCGATGCCCTGCGTGCGCAGGTACTCGGCGGTCTGGTCCACGCTCTTGCGGCTCAGGGCGTACACGATGCCGGCGGAGCGCTCCGGCTGGGAGCGGATGAAGGCCAGCAGCTGCTTGCGCGGCTCGACCTTGGGGTCGATGCGGTACTGGATGTTGGGCCGGTCGAAGCTCGCCACGAAGTGCTGCGCGTCGTTCAGGCGCAGTCGCTGGGTGATCTCGCGGTGTGTCGCGTCGGTCGCGGTCGCCGTCAGCGCGACGCGGGGCACGCCGGGGAACTGGTCCCCGAGGTCGCCGAGCGTGAGGTAGTCCGGGCGGAAATCGTGCCCCCACTGCGACACGCAGTGCGCCTCGTCGATCGCGATGACGCTGAGCGTGCCGCGCTGCAGCAGCGACCGGGTCGATGCGTTGGAGAGCCGCTCGGGGGCGACGTAGATCAGGTCCAGCTCGCCGGCGAGGTAGGCCCGCTCGACCGCCGCGCGCTGCGGCGCCGCCTGGGTGCTGTTCAGGTACGCGGCGCGCACGCCGTTGGCGACCAGCGCGTCCACCTGGTCGTGCATGAGGGCGATGAGCGGGCTCACCACGAGCCCGGTGCCGGGCCGCACGAGAGCGGGGATCTGGTAGATCAGGCTCTTGCCGCCACCCGTGGGCATGAGGACGACAGCATCCCCACCCTGCACGATCTGGTCGATCGCGGCAGCCTGATTGCCGCGGAAAGCCTCGTAGCCGAAGACCGTGTGCAGCGCTTCGGCCGCGGTGGCGTAGCGGGCCGGAGCGGCGGCGGGCACCAACGGCGGCGCGGATGCCCCGGCCCGCCCACCGGACAGCCGGCGGTCGTCCGGCGGCGGGGCCCAGGAGTCCTCCGCGGGCGGGGCCCAGGAATCGTCGGGGGCAGGGAAGTCCTCGGGAGGCGCCTCGTCGTCGGTCGCCCACACCGCATCGGCATACGGGTCGGCGGACGGAGTGCTCATCGGCTCAAGGGTAGCCCGGGCAGCTGACAGCCCCGACCTCCTCCGCCGGCAGAGGCGCGGGCAGAGGGATCGCGGTCAGAGGCGCAGCACCTCGGTGATGCGCACGACCGCGGCGCCCTGTTCCTCGGACGCGGCCAGGTCCACCTCGCCGCGGATGCGCCAGTCGTGGTCCCCGGCCGGGTCATCGATCGTCTGCTCCACCTTCCAGACGCCGGATGCCGCGGCATCCGTCTCATCGACGGTGACCAGTCGCGGCGCGCGCGCCGCTCCACCGGTGAGGATCTCGTCGTGCTCGTCGAAGTACGCGTCCAGGGCCGCCGACCAGTCCACGTCCGGATCCAGCTCGGCCAGCTCGTCGTCGCGCTGCAGGGCGGCCAGGCGCACCCGGCGGAACAGCTCGTTGCGCACCAGCACGAGGAACGCCCGGCGGTTCGTCAGCACCGACGGCGGGGCGGGCGGCACGACCGGCGCGGTCGGGTCGGTCATCACCGGGTTGATCAGGCTCTCCCACTCGTCCACCAGGCTCGAGTCGACCTGGCGGACCAGCTCACCGAGCCACGCGATGATGTCCAGCAGCTCCGGCGTCTGCGCATCGGTCGGAACAGTCTGGCGGATCGCCCGGTACGCATCGCTGAGGTAGCGCAGCACGAGCCCTTCGCTGCGGGCGAGCGAGTACACCTGGATCAGCTCCGCGAACGACAGTGCCCGTTCGAACATGTCCCGCACGACCGACTTGGGCGACAGCTCGAAATCGCGCACCCAGGGCTGGCTCGAGGCGAACACCTCGAACGCCTGCGCGAGCAGCGCTTCGAGCGGCTTCGGATATGTGATCTCCTCGAGCAGCTCCATCCGCTCGTCGTACTCGATCCCCTCGCGCTTCATCGCCGCAACCGCCTCGCCGCGCGCCAGGAACTGCTGCTGCGAGAGGACGGGCCGCGGGTCATCCAGAGTGGCCTCGATGACGCTGACCACGTCGAGCGCATAGTGCCCGGTGCCGGCGGCATCCGGCGCGTCCCCCGGATCCAGCAGCCCGATGGCGGCGAGCGCGAACGGGGACAGCGGCTGGTTGAGTGCGAAGTTCGGCTGCAGGTCGACGGTGAGTCGGATGCGGCCGTCCGGGTCGGCGACGACCACCTGCGCGGCGACCAGGGTGCGGAAGATCCCCAGCGCGCGGCGCGCCAGTTCGTACTTGCGCACCCGGGGCTCGTGATTGTCGAACACCAGGGAGCGCACGTTGGCGAACACGTCGCCGCCGCGCGCGATCACGTTGATGAGCATGGCGGCGGTGAGCTGAAGGTGCGGCTCCAGCGGCTCCGGCTCCGCGGCGACGAGTCTCTCGAACGAGGCCTCGCCCCAGTTCACGAATCCCTGCGGCGCCTTCTTGCGCACGATCTTGCGGACCTTCTTCGGGTCATCCCCCGCTTTGGCGACCGCGGTGGAGTTCTCGATCTCGTGCTCGGGTGCCATCACCACGACCGTCCCGGCCGTGTCGTATCCGGCGCGACCGGCCCGGCCGGCGATCTGATGGAACTCGCGGGCGCTGAGCTGCCGCATCCGCTGCCCGTCGAACTTCGCGAGCGCGGTGATCAGCACCGTGCGGATCGGCACGTTGATGCCGACGCCGAGGGTGTCGGTGCCGCAGATGACGCGCAGCAGCCCGCGTTGCGCGAGCGTCTCGACCAGTCGCCGGTAACGCGGCAGCATGCCCGCGTGATGGACCCCGATGCCCGCCCGGACGTAGCGGGACAGCGTGCGTCCGAAGGCGGTCGTGAAGCGGAAGCCGCCGATCGCCTCCGCGATGGCGTCCCGCTGCTCGCGGCTGACGATGCGCACGCTGGAGAGCGCCTGGGCGCGCTCCATCGCCGCGGCCTGCGAGAAGTGGACGATGTAGATCGGAGCCTGGCCGGTCTCGAGCAGTTCCTCCACCGTCTCGTGCACGGGGGTCCGCGCGTAGGAGAAGTGCAGCGGCACCGGCCGCTCGACGCCGGTGATGACGGCGGTCTCGCGACGCGTGCGTCGGGTCAGGTCGTCGGCGATGCCGGTCACATCGCCCAGGGTCGCCGACATCAACACGAACTGCGCGCGCGGAAGCAGCAGCAGGGGCACCTGCCACGCCCAGCCGCGGTCCGGGTCGCCGTAGTAGTGGAACTCGTCCATCACGACCTGGTCGACGTTCGCGTCCGCGCCCTGGCGCAGCGCGAGGTTCGCGAGGATCTCGGCCGTGCAGCAGATGATGGGCGCGTCGGCGTTGACCGACGAGTCCCCGGTGACCATGCCGACGCTCTCGGCACCGAAGATGTCCACCAGCGCGAAGAACTTCTCACTGACGAGCGCCTTGATCGGCGCGGTGTAGTAGGTGCGCCCGCCGCGTGCCAGGCAGGCGGCGTGGGCGGCCACCGCGACGAGGGACTTGCCGGTGCCGGTCGGCGTGGACAGGATGACGTTGGCCCCGGAGACGATCTCGATCGCCGCCTCGTCCTGCGCCGGGTACAGCGCCAGCCCCTGGGCGGCGGCCCATCCGACGAACGCCTCGTACACCGCGTCGGGGTCGGCCCCGACCGGGATGCTGTCGCGCAGGGAAGCCGGCATCCCTCGAGTCTGACAGGCCGCGGCGTGCGATCCGCCGGAATGCCCTGCCGAGCCGTGCGTTGCACCCACGGACACACCGATGCAGGACGAAGGGACGGACATGACCACGAATCCCGCCACTGGCGCCGAGACGACCCCCACCGCGGATGCGGAGCCGCGCGTCCAGCGCAATGACCAGGACAGCCGGTACGAGATCTGGCTCGGCGACGTGCTCGGAGGATTCGCGGAGTTCGCGCCCGATTCCCGCGGCCGGATGGAGTTCCTGCACACCGAGGTCGATCCCTCCCTGGAGGGGCGGGGGCTCGGGGGATTGCTGGTCGGAGAGGCGATGACCGATGTCGCCGGTCGCGGCGAGACGGTCGTTCCGCGCTGCCCCTTCGTGATGCGCTACCTGCGAGGCAACGACGTCCCGGGGCTGCAGGTGGACTGGCCGGAAGCGCGCGGCGCAGCGCAGTGATGCGGCGGGGCGCCCTCCGGGTGTCCCCCGCTCAGCGCACCACGACGAACCCGGAGACGCCGGTCGCCCCCTCCACCTGAGCATTGCCGGCGTATTCGGCCACGACGACGTGGATGCCGGTGCGCTGCGCCGGAAGGGTGAAGGTGACGCGGCCCTCGGCGAGCGTGCCGGTGTACTCGGTCGCATCGACCCGGACGACCATGGAGCCCTCCGCCCGCGCGCCGAGCGCGGTCGTCACGTCCACGGTCACGGCGTACCCTTCCGCGGTCGTGCCGCGGTACGGGCGCATGGTGACCTCGACCGAGGAGCCGGCCTTCACGATCACCTCGTCGCTCACGGCCGTGCCGGCATTGACGTTGCTGGGCCGGGAGGCGGTCTCCTGGACGGACAGCGCGGCGCCGACATCGGCCGCGGTGACCCGGTACCGGGCGCCGTCCGCGTCGGGGATCGGCTGCCCGTTGCGCAGCCACCGGTGGGCGAGATCGACCGCGTCCGGTTCCCACGCGCCCGGCGACACGGTGAGCGTATCCCCGACGCGGGGATTGCCCACGATCGCGGGCGCCGTGCGCGTCTGCGGCGGGGGCATTCCTGCGTCGATCTCGACCACGGTCTGCGCATCGGTGTCGCCGTAGGTCACGGCTCCGAGATACCGGGTGCCGGGGAGCAGCCCCTGCCAGGACAGTGCGTAGCGGGCGGTGCGAGCGGCCCAGCCGGACAGCTCGTCCTGCGCAGCGGTCAGCGAGCGCGCGCCATCCGGGCGGACGACCGCCGCGGTCAGGTCCCACGTCATCGCCCCTGCAGCCTCGCGCACGTTCGCCACGACCAGGTAGGAGCCGGCGGCCGGGTGGGGGAGCGTGACCTCGTCCGCTGCCCCCACGGCCGGCGTCCAGCGCTCGTGATAGCGCGCGTCGGCGGGGCCGACGAGCCGGTACACGCTCAGGTGCAGGTCGCTGTCATCCGATCCGCGGAGCGCGAAGCGCGCGAGCGACGACCCCTCCGGCACCTGGACGACCCACCCCGCGTTCCCGTTCTCGTCACCGGAGTCCTGGTCCCCGGAATGACCGGGGACCGATCCGTCCGTGAGCAGCTCCACCGGCGCGAGGCCGACCACGTCGAGGGGGATCACGCCGTCGGCCTGCGCTTGCACGGTCACCTCGATGCTCCCGGCGATGCCCTCCGCCGAGACGACGGGCTCGGCATCCACGGCTGCCGGTCGGACGGCCAGCGGCGAGCGCACCGAGGTGCCGTCCTCGCCGCTCCACGTCAGGAACCCGGTCGCCCACACCTCGGCGGGGGCGAGCACATTGGCGATGGTGACGGCGAACTCCTTCGTCTCGCCCGCCCGCGCGAAGCTCAGCGCCGCAGGCTGCACCGTGACGTCGACGCCCGGGATGCTCGCCGCGGCCCGGTAGGTGCCTGGACGCGTGGCGGTCAGTGCGCGGGTGACCGTCTGCTCGCCGGCCAGGCCGCCGAGGGTGATCGACGGCAGGTTGATGTCCCGGCCCGCCCGCGCGGGCAGGTCGGAGCGGACCAGACCCCGCCCCTTCAGGTAGCCCGCCCACTGGGCAGGTCCACTCCGGTAGAGCAGCGCGGGATCGAGCAGACCGATGGCGTCGACCTGCCCCGCGCCCTGCGCGAACGGGTCAGTGTGCGCGGATCCGTCCGCATGCGCGGTGTCGCCGGCGGAGGTCATGATCGCGGACTTGATCTCATCGGGAGTGGCGCGGGGAAAGGCGCCCAGATACCGGGCCGCCGCCCCCGCCGTGTACCCCGCCGCCATCGAGGTGCCGGATGCGATGCTCCACGTGGGGTCCCCGTTGGCACTGTCGGCGGCCGCCCCCAGGATTCCCGCGCCGGGCGCCGCGGCATCCGGGGTGAGCACGTCGTGGTCCGTGGCCGACGGCCCCCGGCTGGAGAACCCCGCGATCTGCGGCGTCCCGGCATCGATCTGCGTCGCGTTCGCGCCGATCAGCGTCGCGGTGATGTCGGTGCCGCCTGCGAGCTCCTGCCGCAGCGCGGCACGGTCGCCGGCGTCGATGTGCACGGTCGGCACCGCGTGCGGCTCGCTGTCCAGCGAGTCCGGCGTCACGTTGGCGAGGATCATTCCGATGCCCCCGGCATCGGCCACCTCCTGCGACTTCTCCGTCCGCGGGTTCGTGCCCCGGTCGCAGATCACGATCGCCCCGGACACCACGGCCGGGTCCAGCGTCCCCGGATAGCAGAGGTTCGCGTCGGCCGCGTTCGCGAGCGCGGCATCGCCCGCGTACCGGACAAGGCCGGTGACCTCCGCACCGGCAGGCAGGGACATCGACACGCCGAGGGCCTGGAACCCGGTGGACAGCTGCACGGTCGCCTCGAACGTCGAGGTGGTGGATGCCGCGACCGTGGTGTACCACGGCGCACCGCGCCCCGCGGTGGTGGCTGCGCCCGGGCCGGCGTTGCCCGCGCTGGCCGCGACGAAGACGCCGGCGACCGCCGCGTTGTAGAGGGCGATGTCCTCGACGCCCCAGCCGCCCTCGGCCCGGCCGCCCTCGGCCGGGCCAGCCTCGGCCCGGCCGGGCTCGGCCCGACCGCCGACGGCATAGGCGATGACATCGACACCGTCGGCGACCGCCTGCTCGACGGCCGAGACCACATCGCTGCCGACGCAGACGTCATCGGCTGCCGCCAGCGGATCCCCGCCCGTGAAGCAGGCCTTGTAGGCGGCGATCTTCGCTGCCGGGGCCATTCCCGACAGCACGCCCAGGTCGATGTCCCCCGCCGACGCCTGCACCGCCGCGTTGCCGGCGGCGATACCGGCGACGTGGGAGCCGTGACCCTCCACGTCACGCGGCGAGAGGGTGTCGTGGTCGAAGGAGAATCCGGCGGCGAGCGCACCGGCGGAGAAATGCCGTGCGCCGATCAGCTTGGTCGAGTAGTCGGAGTCCGTCCATCCCGCGGCGCTGGAGCGTTCGCTGCGGAACTCGCGCCCGTCGGCCTTCGCGAAGACCACCGTGTCGCCGACGAGATGGGGCTCCGCCCCTTTGCCACTCCGCAGCCGGTCGCCCGCGAACGCGGGATTCTCCGGCGCGATCCCGGTGTCGATGACGCCGACGACGACGCCGGCTCCCGCCGCATCGCCGGGGTCGGGCGAATCGGCGTCGGGCGAGTCCGGGTCGGGCGAGTCCGGGTCGGGCGAGTCCGGGTCGGGCGAGTCCGGGTCGTCGTCCGGTGCCGGCTGACGCGGAGCGTCGGTGGCTGTCGTCGCGTCCGGGCGCAGGATCTCGTCTGGGTACACCGCCAGGACGCCCTCGGTGACCGCGACCCGCGCGGCCCGGGCGGGTGACATGATCACGCTGAACCCGTTCAGCGTGATCATGTACGTCGCGGCAGCCTGCACCCCCGCCTCGCTCGCGACGGCGGCTTGCCTCTCGGCCAGGAACGCGGCATACCTGCGCACCTCGGCCGAGTGCGGATCCAGCTTTTCGCCGTCGCGGGGCATGGTCGCCGCCAGACCAGGCTCGCCGCCTTCGTAGGTGGCGACCGGCGCCTCGTCGAGGACGACGATGTACGAGCCGGTCGGAGAATCGATCCGGACGGGGGCGATCGGTTCGTCCACCGGCGCGGCACCGAACGCGGGCGGGCCTGCCAGCAGGGTCCCGACCACGACGCACACCGTTGCGCACGTCGCCCACCGAACCATGGCGAACCCCCTCGACTGAGGCTCAGTTGCGGCGCATCGCTGCAACTGGGGACAACCTAACCCCAGGGCATGCGTGGGGAAAGGGGCGACGTGAGCGAGCGGAGCGGCCCGCACTACGCTGAGCGTGTGACCCCGGCATCCCGAATCTCGACGAGCGTCCTGCTCACCTGCGCCGCGATCGGCGTGGCCACCGGCGTGCTGTCCGCGGGCGCCGGTGCGATCAGCGGATTCGTCTCCGCCGGTGCGCCGATCCTGTACGGCCTGGTCCTGGCCATCCACGTCCTGCCGGGCGTGGTGGCGCAGGAACTGCTGCGCCGGCCGTGGGTCGCCCTCATCACGCACATGATCGCCGCTCTGGTCGCCAGTGCGGTCGTTCCGCTGTGGATCGGGCGCTACGTGGGCACGGCTCTGCTCATCGGCCTGCTGCAGGAGGGCATCGCCGCCCTCGGGCGGTACCGGCGGTGGGAGTCCTGGCGATTCTTCCTCTCCGCCGTCATCGTGGGTGTGCTCATCGCCGTGCCGATCTGGTTCGCGGCGGATGCCTCGCGGTTCGTGCTGTGGGGGCAGATCCTCTACATCGCGCTCTTCCTGCTCGGCCCCGTCCTGTGGACTGCCGTCGGGCTGGCGATCGGGGCGGCGCTGCGACGCGCCGGCGTCTCGCGCTCCACTCGCCGCTGACGGTCACGCGCTGGTAAGGGTCGGCTAAGTTAGGAAGCACTCAGCTACCTCTCCTGGGAAGACCCGTGACCGCAACCGAGCGAGAATCTTCCGCCGCGGCGCAGGCATCACGTCCCGGCGGCAGCACCGCTCCCGCGCGTTCCGCCGGGGCAGACCCGTCCGTTCCGCTGCTCAGAGTGCGCGATCTCGGCATCACCCACGTGGGAGAACAGACCCCCACGCCGGCATCGGTGAGCTTCGACATCGCCCCGGGCGAGGTCGTGCTCCTCCTCGGGCCGAGCGGCTCCGGAAAGTCCACGCTCACGCTGGCCCTGAACGGCCTGATCCCGCACGCCCTCCCCGCGGACGTACGCGGCACGCTGGAGGTCGCCGGTCTGGCGGCATCCGCCACGAGCGTTGCCGAGCTCAGCACGCACGTCGGCATGGTGTTCCAGGACCCCGACGCGCAGCTGGTGACCGGCACCGTGCTGGACGAGGTCGCGTTCGGACCGGAGAACCTCCGGATGCCGGTGCCCGACGTGCTCGCCCGCACCGAGGCGGCGCTGCGGCGGGTGGGGCTGTGGGCGCGCCGGGCGGACAACCCCGATCGCCTCTCCGGCGGCGGACGCCAGCGGCTGGCCATCGCCTGCGCCCTGGCGATGGGATCGCCGCTGCTGGTGCTGGACGAACCCACCGCCAACCTGGACCCGAGGGGCATCGAAGAGGTCTACGAAGCGCTGGCCGAGCTGATCGCGGCGGGGGACCACGCGATCCTCCTCGTTGAGCACAACCTCGACGCGGTGGTCGGCTTCGTCGACCGCGCAGTGGTGCTCGACCAGGAGGGAAGACTCGTCGCGGACGGGACGATCGATGCCGTGCTGCGCGAGCGCGCCGAGGAACTGCACGGGATGGGGGTGTGGCTGCCCACATCGGCGCTGGCGGCCCTGCGGCTGCGTCGCGCGGGCTACGTCCTGGATCCGTTGCCGCTGACTCCGGGAGAGCTGCACGCCGCCCTGGAGGCGGAGCCGGTGCGGCCCGCCGGGGACGACCCCGCACCGCGCGCGACCGTCGCCGAGCGTGACGCGACCGTGGTCGAGCCGCGCGCGACCGACCCGCGCGTCGACGCGCCGGCTCCGGCATCCGAGCATCCCGAGGATGCGGAGTCGAACACCCGCACCGGGCCGGCGGCGCCGCTGATCTCCGTCCGCGGGCTGACTGTCCGGCGCGGTCGCAGCGACGTGCTCTCCGGGGTGGACCTGGAGATCGCTGCGGGCGAGTTCGTCGCGGTGGTCGGGGCGAACGGCGCCGGAAAGACCAGCCTCATCCAGGCGCTTGCCGGCGTCATCCCGCCCCCGCGCGGGACCGTGCACGTCGACGGGATCGACATCGGCCGGGCCGACGCCCGCACCCTGTCCGCACGCGTGGGTTTCGTGTTCCAGAATCCCGAGCACCAGTTCATCGCGAACACCGTGTTCGACGAGATCGCCCACGGCCTGCGCCTGCGCCATCTGCCCGAGGACGAGGTCCGCATGCGCACCGATGCTCTTCTGGCTCGATTCGGTCTGACCGCGAAGGCGCAGACGCACCCGTTCCTCCTCTCCGGCGGCCAGAAGCGACGTCTCTCGGTCGGCACGGCGCTCGTCGCCGGCGCTCCCGTCCTCGCCCTGGACGAGCCGACGTTCGGTCAGGACCGCGCGCGCGCCGACGAGCTGCTCGGCCTCTTGCGGGAATTGAACCGCGACGGCACGACGATCCTCGTGGTCACTCACGACATGCAACTGGTCGCGGAGTACGCCGACCGCATGATCGTGCTCTCCGGCGGGCGCGTGCTCGCGCACGGCCCCACCGCCGAGGTGTTCGCCGACGCCGAGCTGATCGACCGCGCGGGACTGCGGCTCCCGCCGCTCGGGCGCGCGCTGCAAGGCCTGACCGGGCATCCCGAGCTCAACGGCATCGCACGGCTGTCCGATCTGCCCGGCGGCGTGGACACCGGGGGCATCGCGTGACGGCGACGGGCCCCCTCGTCGCGGCGCAGGCGCCGCACGCGACGCTCGACCCGTATGCGGATGCCGTCACCGCCGCACCGGTGCGGTTCCTGTACCGGCTGAACCCACTGGCCAAGCTCCTGGCGCCGGTACCGGCGATGGTCCTGCTCGTCTTCGTACGTGATGCCGCGATCCCGTTGGCATTCCTCGTGGTCTCGTACGCGCTGCTGCTGGTCGGGGTGAGGTTCACCCCGCGGCTCGTCGTCCTGCTCCTGCTCGCCCTGCCGCTCGGCGCGGTCGCGATCGGCTTCGGCTTCGCGCTGTGGACGGACCCCGCGCACGTGGATCACAGCGTGGTCCTCTGGCAGCTCGGGTCCTGGAAGCTGTACGGCGGCGCGCTGCTGATCGGCATGGCCACCGCGCTGCGCATCGCGGCGATCGTCGCCCTGACCCTGATCGCCGGGCTCAGCACGACCGGACCGGACCTCGTGCGTGCCTGCGTCCAGCAACTGCGGGTTCCCTACCGCATCGGGTATACGGCATTGGCCGCATTCCGTTTCGTGCCGCGGTTCGGCCACGAGCTGGATGTCATCCGCCAGGCGCACCGGGTGCGCGGCGCGCACCGCGGCCGAGGACCGCTCGCCGGGATCGCGCGCTGGAGCGGCTACCTCGTGCCCCTGCTGGCCGGCGCCATCCGCCATGCCGAGCGCGTGGCGCTGGCCATGGACGCGCGAGCCTTCGGCGCCTACCCCGACCGCACCGAACGCCACCTCGTCCCGTTCCGCGCGCGCGACGTCGTGTTCATCGTGCTGTTCCTGGCGGCCTCGGCGGCGATCGCCTGGATCTTCCTGCCGCCCCCCGGCCGGTAGCCCCACCCCCTCCGCCCC